>JBBRXE010000134.1:0-4837 GCA_038248695.1 Candidatus Limnocylindria bacterium
GAGGCGACGATCGGCACCTTCCACGCCATCTGCGCGCGCATCCTGCGCCGGGAGGGCCAGCACATCGGCCTGGATCGGTCGTTCACGATCTACGACCGGGCGGACCAGGTGGCCCTGGTCAAGGGCATCCTGCGGCGGCTGGACCTCGACGACAAGCGTTTTGCGCCAGCCGGCATGCTGGCCTACATCGGGCAGCGCAAGGACGAGCTGGCCGACCCGGCGACCGCAAGGCGCCAGGCGGCGAACTACTACGAGGAGACCGCGGCGCGCGTCTACGACGCCTACCAGAAGCAGCTCGCGGAGGACGACGCCGTCGACTTCGACGACCTGCTGATGCGCACCGTGTTCCTATTCGAGCAGCACCCGGACGTGCTGGAGCGCTACCAGAAGCGCTGGCAGCAGATCATGGTCGACGAGTATCAGGACACCAACCGGGCGCAGTACCTGCTGTGCCGCCATCTCGCCGCGAAGCACAAGAACCTGGCGGTCGTCGGCGACGACGACCAGAGCATCTACTCGTGGCGCGGCGCCGACCTGCGCAACATCATGGATTTCGAGCGCGACTATCCCGACGCCAAGGTGGTCAAGCTCGAGCAGAACTACCGCTCCACGCAGAACATCCTGGAGGCGGCGCACGCCGTCGTCAGCCGCAACGCCGGCCGCAAGGAGAAGAAGCTGTGGACCGATAAGGGCGCCGGCACCCAGATCGAGCTGTTCGACGCCTACAACGAGTACGAGGAGTCCGAGTTCGTCGCACGCCAGGTCGAGAAGCTGGTCGGTTCCTCCGGAGGACCGATGCAGGGGCTGCTCACCCGTCGCGCCTCCGACGAGGACGGCTCGCTGCGCTATGGCGAGATCGCGGTCACCTACCGCATCAATGCCCAGAGCCGTGTCCTCGAGGAAGCGTTCATGCGCTTCGGGATCCCGTATCAGCTCGTCGGCGGGACCCGGTTCTACGAGCGGCGCGAGGTCAAGGACGTGCTGGCCTACGTGCGCCTGGCGCGAAATCCGTCGGACCGTGTCGCGCTCGAGCGCATTGTCAACGTACCGGCGCGGGGCATCGGCGACAAGACGGTCGAGGAGCTGCGAGCCTGGGCTGATGGGCGCGGCGCCTCCCTGTGGAACGCGGTCGAGGCGGCGGGCGAGAATGCCAACCTGGCGCCGCGAGCGCGGACCTCGCTGGCGAGCTTCGCCGAGCTGGTGCGTCCGTTGATGGCGCTGGCGCTCGCCGAGCCGCCGTCCGCGGTGTTCGATGCTGTCGGCGAGCGCACCGGCCTGCGCGAGGCAATCCTGGACGGCACGGAGCAGGGCGAGGAACGCTGGCAGAACGTCGTCGAGCTGCGCAACCACGCCGCCGAGTTCGACGAGATCGCGGCGCCCGAGGGCCTGTCGCGCTTCCTGGAGGAAGTGGCGCTAGTCAGCGATCAGGACACCCTGGAGGATCGGCCAGATCGGGTGACGCTCATCACGCTGCATGCCGCCAAGGGCCTCGAGTTCCCGGTCGTCTTCATCGTCGGCCTGGAGGAGGGGCTGCTGCCGCACAAGCGCGCGCTCGAGGACGACCGCGAGCTGGAGGAGGAGCGGCGCCTGGCGTACGTGGGCATGACCCGCGCCAAGGACCGCCTCTACCTGGTGCACGCCCATCACCGCTCGACCTATGGCGTCGGCGCGGCATCCGAGCCGAGCCGCTTCCTGTCCGAGCTGCCCGAGGACCTGCTCAACGTCTCGCGGGAGGACGGCACGCCCTTCCGGCGCGGTGGTTGGCAACGGCGCGGCGTCGATGACTCCGATTGGCTTCCCGGCGGCTACCGCTCGCCGACGCGCCGCGTCCAGGAGCCGCTGCGTCCCGTCTCGCTGCCCGACATGGCGGCGCCGGTCGCACGTGTCGGCACGAAGCTGGATGCGCAGCGACAGCGTGTGGCGGCCGCGCGCTACGACGCTGCCTCGGTGGACCTGGGGAGCGGCACGTTCGACGCTGCTCCCGCCGCAACTGCCGTCGGCGAGCTGGCCTGGCGACCGGGCGATCACGTGCAGCATCGGCGTTTCGGTGAGGGCATCATCGTCTCGAGCCAACTGGTGAAGGGCGACGAGGAGGTGACCGTGGCGTTCGTGGGACAGGGCGTCAAGCGGCTGATCGCCGCGTATGCCGGGCTGGAACGCGCATGAGCCCGCCGGACGGCCTCGGCTTGCCCGACGCTCTGGCCGCGGAGCTGGTGGATGCCCGCGATGAGTTCATGGCAGCCCTGGCCGACATCGATCCGGCGCTGCTCAAGACGCCCGGCCTGGCCGGGCAGTGGTCGGCGCGTGAGCTGGTGGCGCACCTTGGGTACTGGACGGGTCACGCCGCCGAGGCACTGCACCTTGCCGAGGAGGATCGCGCGGACGAGTTCGGCGAGAGCGACATGAACGTCGAGGAGCGCAACGCGGTCGTGGCGCGGGTTGCCCTGGAGACGGATCTCGCAACGGTCCGCAAGCGCGAGGCGGCGGCGTTCCGGGCGCTGCTTGACACGCTGCGCGCCGCCGACCCAGAGCGTTTCGGCGACCGCGTGGCGTACGGTGACACGATCGAGCAGGTCGTTCGAGATGACGGCCCCGATCACTACCGCGAGCACGCCCTGGACATCCGCTCATGGTTCACCGGCGACGACGAGCCCGATGAGGACGGGGACGAAGCCGATTAGCGTAAGGTCATTCGTGAGTCGGTGGCTCGCTGGCGAACTGGCCGCCCCCTAGAATCCGAGCGTGAGCAGAGACGAGCGATCGGAGCAGCGCGTCGATGAGCTGCGCGGGATCATCGATGAGGCCAACCACCTGTACCACGTCCTCGACGCGCCGACCATGGAGGACGCCGAGTACGACCGCCTGCTCCGCGAGCTGAACGATCTCGAGGCAAAGCACCCGGAGCTCGTCACCCCCGATTCCCCGACTCAGCGCGTCGGCGCGCCGCCCGACGGTTTGTTCGCCGAGGTGCGCCACGAAGTGCCGATGCTCAGCCTGGGCAATGTCTTCAGCGCCGACGAGCTGCGCGACTTCGACACCAGGGTCCGCCGCGGTCTCGGCCGCTCCGATGACGCCCCACCGGTGGGCTACGTCTGCGAGCTGAAGATCGATGGGCTGGCGATCAGCCTGCTGTACGAGGGACGCAGCTTCGTCCGTGGTGCCACACGTGGTGACGGCATGACCGGCGAGGATGTGACACCCAACCTGCGGACCGTGCGCGCCATTCCGCTGAAGCTGCGTGAGGAGCCGCCGGGCGATCAGCTCGAGGTGCGTGGCGAGGTGTACATGCCGCGCGGGGCATTCGCTGCGCTGAACGAGCAGCTCCAGCGGGCCGGCAAGCCGCTGTACGCCAACGCGCGCAACACCGCTGCCGGCACGGTGCGCCAGAAGGACCCGGCGGTGACCGCCAGCCGGCGGCTATCGGTGTGGACCTATCAGCTCGTGGGAGCGAACGGTCTTGCCAGCCACTCCGAGTCGCTCGAGCTGCTGCGCAGCCTGGGCTTCCCGGTGAACCCGAACGTGCGCCGCGTGTCGGGCATCGACGAGGTCATCGCCTACGTCGACGAATGGGCCGATGCGCGCCGTGAGCTCGACTACGAGACCGATGGCATCGTCGTCAAGGTCGATTCGCTGGTCGACCAGGCGACGCTGGGCTTTGTCGCCCGCGCGCCTCGCTGGGCGACCGCTTACAAGTTCCCGGCACAGCAGGTGACAACCAAGCTGGAAGCGATCGAGGTGTACGTCGGCCGTACCGGCGCCTTGACCCCGGTCGCGCACCTCACGCCGGTGTTCGTGGCCGGCACGACCGTCCGCAACGCGACGCTGCACAACATCGACGAGATCCGTCGCAAGGATCTGCGGGTCGGCGACACGGTGGTCCTGCAGCGCGCCGGCGACGTGATTCCGGAAGTGGTCAGCGCCGTCGTCGATGCGCGCGACGGCTCCGAGGTCGTCTGGGAGATGCCGACCCACTGCCCTGTCTGCGGCTCCGAGGCGGTGCGCGAGGAGGGCGAGGCGGTGACGCGCTGCCCGAACCCGTTCTGCGCGGCGCAGCGCATCGGCGGCCTGCTGCATTTCACCGGGCGCGGCGGGATCGACGTCGATGGGCTGGGGTACAAAATCATGGTGCAGCTGGTCGATCGCGATCTGGTGAAGGAGCCGGCTGATGTCCTGCGGCTGGATGTCGAAACGCTGGAGGGCCTGGAGCGCCTGGGCCGTAAGAGCGCCGAGAACCTCTTTGCGTCGATCCAGGCCGCGCGCCGCCGGCCGCTGGCCCGCCTCCTCAACGGGCTCGGCATTCGCCACGTCGGCGAACAGACCGCGATCGACCTCGCCAGCTGGCTCATGCGCGAGACGCCACGCGCCGAAGCGGAGTCGGAGGCGGCTTGGACGCATCGCGTCGTCGAGCGGCTGCGTGCCGCATCGGCAGATGAGCTGACCGAGGTGTACGGCGTCGGCCGGGTGGTGGCCGAGTCCATCGCGCACTTCTTCGCCGACGGCCTCACGCGCGATGCGTTGCATCGGTTGGTCGATGTGGGCATGGTGGCCGAGGCACCGGCGCCAGGCGCCGGCGTCGAACCGACCGACGGTCCGTTGAGTGGCAAGACGCTGGTGGTGACCGGGACGCTGTCCGGCTTCAGCCGCGAGGAGGCCGAGGATGCGATCCGCGCCGCGGGGGGCCACGCTGCCTCATCGGTGAGTGCCAAGACGGACTACCTTGTCGCGGGCGACAAGGCCGGGAGCAAGCTGACAAAAGCGGAGTCGTTGAACGTGCCGGTGCTCGACGAGCAGGCGTTCCGCAGGCTGCTGGCGGGCGAGACGCCGTGACGCAGCTGGC
>JBBRXE010000135.1:0-4827 GCA_038248695.1 Candidatus Limnocylindria bacterium
CGCGTGGCGGAGAGGGAGGGATTCGAACCCTCGGAAGAGGTAACCCCCTTCAACGGTTTAGCAAACCGCCGCACTAGGCCACTATGCGACCTCTCCGAAGCCGGCGCCGATGATAGCATGGAGCCCTCGAGGCGACGAGTCGGGCTCTCCCTGCCGGCCACGCCCCCAAGCAGTCCGGAAGAGACCTACCCGTGCAGCGCCTACCCATCATCGGACAACCGCCTGGTCCCAGCACAATCGAGGCCGTGCAGCGCGCTGCCTTCGAGGCCGCAGGCATCAAGATCGAGATTGAGCACTGGGAGCGCAAGCCGCACCAGTTGGCCGAGGCCATCACGGCGCTCAAGGGGCGCGGCTACATCGGGGCGCTCATCGCGGCACCTCACAAGGAGAAGGCGGCGGCGCTGGTCGGCAGCCTCTCCGATGATGCCAAGCAGAGCGGCGCAGTCAGCGTCGTGGTGCGCGACGGTACCAGCCTGCGCGGCTACAACGCCGATGTCGACGGCGTGCGCGCCGGCATCGCGGCGATCCTGCCCCGAGTGCAGGGAAAGTGGCCGAAGCAGGCCGTCGTGCTGGGCGCGGGCGGCGGCGCGCGCGCCGTCGTATCGGTCCTGATCGGGTCAGGATTCCAGCGCATCGCGGTGTTCAATCGGCATCTGCATCGGGCTGAGGCACTGGTCGCCCACTTCGCGAAGAGCGCGCGCCACATGGACCTCCGCGCCATGCCCTGGCACGAGACGATCATCGAGGCCGAGCTGTCCCGCGCGGGTCTGCTGGTCAACACGACCGCCATCGGCGTCGAGGCGGAGGAGAACCCGATCACCCCGGACGCGCTGCCCGCCGACCTGTTCGTCCTCGACCTGGTGCTCGACCACGCGGTCACACCGCTCATGCAGCAGGCGAAGGAACGCGGTGGCACGGTGTCGAACGGCCAGGTCAGCTTCCTGCGGGCGTCGGTCGAGACCTTCAACCTCCTGACCGGCAAGGAGGCGCCTGAGGCCGTCATGCGCGAGGCGCTGGCGGCCGAGTTCGGGGTGCCCGCGGAGGGCGTCGCGGTGGTCGTCGGCGATTAGCCGATGCGGCCCGCGGCGTGATGTTCTACACCTCTGGCTGGGTGCACGTCATCTGTGGCTGCATGTTCTGCGGCAAGACCGATGAGATGCTGCGCCTGCTGCGCCGTTTCTCAATCGCCGGACGACGTGTCGTGCTGATCAAGCCGCGGCTCGACACGCGCACGGCGGAGGTGCGGGTCGTATCGCGTTCGGGCGCCGAGCACCACGCCGTGGCAGTCGACGACTCGTCCGAGATTCCGGTCATCGCCGGAGACGCCGACATCGTGGCCATTGAGGAGGGGCAGTTCTTCGACACGTCGCTGCCCGATGTGGTCGAGCAGCTGGCCGAGGCCGGCAAGCAGGTGCTGGTGACCGGGCTCGACCGCGACTTCCGCGGCATCCCGTTCGGGCCGATGCCGCGGCTCATGGCCCTCGCCGACCAGGTCACCAAGCTGACGGCTATCTGCGTGGTGTGCGGTGAGCCTGCCACCAGGACGCAGCGCCTGATCGATGGGGCACCAGCATCGGCGGACTCACCGCTCATCGTGATCGGCGGCATGGGCGACGAAACCTACGAGGCCCGATGCCGGCTGCACCATGAGGTTCCCCGTCCGGCATCGGCCTGACCCCGTCATGCGACGACCGAGCGTTCCGAGCGGCTGGCGGAGGGGGTGGGATTCGAACCCACGGAGGCTCGCACCTCAGCGGTTTTCAAGACCGCCGCAATCGTCCACTCTGCCACCCCTCCGCATCCTGGACGAGTGTATTCGGATTGTCGGGGATCACGTTAGCGTCAGCGGATCGTCTCACTGCCGAAATGCGGTTGGAGGGCCGCCGGGATGCGGACCGATCCATCGGTCTGCAGATGGGTCTCCAGCAACGACGCGTAGGTCCGCGACATGCCGAGGCCCGAGCCATTGAGCGTGTGGACCAGCTCAGGTCGCGCATCGGCCTGCGAACGGAAGCGAACATTCATGCGCCGCGCCTGGAAGTCGGTGTAGTTCGAGCACGAGCTGACCTCCAGCCAGCGGCCGACGCCGGGCGCCCAGGCCTCCAGGTCGTAGCCCTTGGCGGGGGCGAAGCCCAGGTCGCCGGCACAGCGCTCGACGACGCGGTACGGCAGCTCCAATGCCCGCAGGACCGCCTCCGCCGAAGCGGTGAGCGACTCGAGCTCGTCGTAGCTGGTCGATGGTGCCACGAACTTGACCATCTCGACCTTGTCGAACTGGTGTACGCGCAGCAGCCCGCGCGTGTCCTTGCCGGCGGCGCCCGCCTCGCGGCGGAAGCAGGGCGTGTAGGCGGCGTGGTAGATCGGCAGCGCAGCGCCGGCCAGGATCTCGTCACGGTAGATGTTGGTGACCGGCACCTCGGCGGTCGGGATCAGGTACAGGTCGTCGCGCTCGACGACGTACATCTGGGCTTCCTTGTCCGGCAGCTGTCCCGTGCCGCGCGCCGATGCGGCGTTCACCAGCAGCGGCGGCCAGACCTCGCCGAAGCCGGCGCGGTCGGCCATTTCGAGCATGAGCCCGATGAGGGCTCGCTGCAGCCGTGCGCCCCTGCCCGTGTACAGGATGAACCCCGACCCGGCGATCTTGGCGCCGCGCTCCAGGTCGAACAGGCCCAGCCGCGCGCCGATCTCCCAGTGCGGCGGCGCGCTGCCCTCCGCCGCCGGTTCCCCCCAGCGACGCACCTCGGGGTTGTCGCGCTCGTTGCGGCCGTCGGGGACCGATGCGTGCGGCAGGTTCGGGATGAGCAGCAGGTCGGCCTCGATGCTGGCCTCGACGTCGGTGAGCTGGGCGTCGAGCGCCCTGATCTTCTCCGCCAGGCTGGCGAGCTGCGGCTTCAGGCGCTCGGCCTCCTCGCGATCGCCGGAACGCATCAGCTCGCCGACCCGCTTGCTGCCGGCGTTGCGCTCGTGCTTGGCGGCATCGGCCTCGGCCAGCAGCGCCCGCCGGCGCGTGTCCGCGGTGACGATGCGGTCGACGGCATCGGGCGGCTCGCCCTTGCGCGCGATGGCGCGCCGCACACCCTCCGCATCGTCACGGATGGCTCCGATGCCGATCACGCGGCGCCACCCTTGGTCGCGGCCGGCTCCCCCGCCCCCGCGGCGACGCGCAGCCGGTCGATGACGAACTGTCGGTCCAGCGAGGCGAGCAGCGAGCCGGCGCGCGGACCGCTGGGACGTCCCACGAAGCTGAGGTAGATGGCGTTGAAAGCCTTGCCCGGCGGCAGCTGCAGCTCTCGAGCACGCTCGAAGATGACCGACTGCAGCGCCTCACCGTCCCAGGCGTCGGCCGCGCGCAGCACGAAGGCCAGCGACTCGAGGTAGCGGCGCTGCTGTCCGGTGAGCGTGGCGGCCGCCTCCGGCAGCTCGTCGAGCGCGACGCTGAAGCGGATACGCTCCGGTGCCCAGGCGGGAAGCCAGCGCTTGACGGTCTCCAGCCTCGACTCCAGCTCGCGGACCTCGCGCGCGTCGAGCGACACGCCGCGATGGCGGCCGACGTGCTCGGCGACCCGTTCCGAGGTGGCGCCGGGCATCTGCGCATAGGTCGCCACCTGCACGAACGGTGGCAGGAACCACGTCGGCAGCTGGTTACCGGGCAGCTGAGCCAGCTCGACGATCCGACGGTGCCGCGCGTGCTCCTCGGCATCGGCCTCGCTCACCGGTCCAGTGGCGGCAGCCGCGACGTAGGCGTCGTACTCGTCGAACAGGCGCGGAATGGTCTCGCCGGCAGGATCGAACTCGATCGCTGTGTTGGGCCGGTAGCGCAGCATCAGGAAGCGCACGATCTCAGGCGGCAGCAGCTCGACCATCGCATCCGCCGCGGCGCCGCTGCCGGTCGACGACTTCATCTTGCGGCCGCCGATGGTCAGGAACTCATACGGAACGTTGCGCGGCGGCGTGACGTTGAAGACCTCGCGGGCAAGCGCATCGGAGCGGTCGCGCGACCCGCCACGCGTCGAGAGGTCCTTGCCGCCCGCCTCGACGGTGACGCCGAACAGCCGCCACTTGGCGACCCAGTGCAGGTTCCATGGCAGCTTGGCGCGACCGCCGAACGGCGAAACGCGGCCCGCGTGACCGCAGCCGGTCGCCCAGGCGACAAGGTCCGGGAGGCATCGGTAGGCGACCGTCTCGCCATCCCAGTCGGTCGCGAAGGTCGTACCGATCCGGCCGCACTGCTCGCAGATGACCTGCAGCGGCAGCCAGTCCGGACCGTGATCGACACGGCTCACCTGCGAATACACCCGCCGGACGTCGGCGGCGCGGTCGAGCGCCTCGCGGATGAACGCGTCGAAGAGGCCGGCGGCGTACTGCTCGCTGGCCCAGTAGAACTCGGGACGGATGCCGAGCCGCTCGAACGTATCGAGGAAGCCGGCCGCGAAGTGACGCGCCCAGCTCGTCTCGGCGGAGCCGTGCGGTGCCGGCACATTGGCCAGCGGGATGCCCATATGCTCGGTCACCCCCTCGCGGTTGGCGAGCGTGGCGGAGTCCATCGGGTCGAGATCGTCGATCCCATACAGGAAGCGCGCATCGAGACCGCGATCGCGCAGCGCGCGAGTGATGGCGTCGTGGATGACCACGCCACGCAGGGCACCGACATGGATGGTGCCCGACGGTGTCTTCGAGTCGTTGACGACCTGCGGGCCGGACGCCTCGATCGCGATCTCGTCGGCCCAGAACATGCTGCGGCCGATCAGCTGATCGAGACGACCGTGAAGTCGACCGGACCGACCGGAGCGTGGACGGTCACCTTGTCGCCCTTGCGGGCACCCATCA
>JBBRXE010000136.1:0-4826 GCA_038248695.1 Candidatus Limnocylindria bacterium
CCAGCGGGGCATCGGTGCCGGGGAGGCCGTCGACGCACTTCGCGTCCCAGCAATAGGCCACTGCCTCGCCGGCGGTGCCGTCCAGTGTGGCCTTCGGCAGTGGCGCACTGCTGCAGGCTGCCAGCATGAGCACGGCGAACGCCGCTAGGGAGTGGCGCTTCAAATCCAACCTCACGCTTCCTAAGACGGACGGAATCAGCCCGCGGTTCCCGACGGCGGACGCCGCTCCATTTCCCCGAGGTCGGGAACTGAATTAATGTTAGCCTCGAGGCAAGCGAACGCCTGAGCAACTCACACCGCCCGCCGCTCCGCGCCACGGCTACCTCCTCGAGGTTAGACCGACGGCGACGGCGGGTCGCTTTTCCCACGCCCGCAAGAGCGGGTCAAACGGGGCTAATTCTGCGGCGTCGGGTGGCTGAAGGAACATGACGAAGCCTTCAAGATCGCACCGTGAACCCTAATCCGAGCGGTCCCATGCGTCCCATAGTCGTTTCTGGACCTGTTCACCGCGCGCAGATGACGACGGAAGCTGGCCTGCGCCTGTTCGAGGCTCAAGTTGACCGCGCCGGACGAATCGGTGACGATAGCGCCTGCCGTCGAGGCTCGTGTCATCGGCCGGTGGGCTCCAGAATCCGGCGAGATTAGATCGCCGATTCAATGCGCTCTATCAGCGGTGTAGTCAAGCCTCTGGCGAGTCAGACGCTCTAACTGAGCGTAATCGTGGTGGCCTTAGCTCAATAGGCAGAGCATCGGATTGTGGCTTCGCGCGGCGTATAGCGCTGTGCTTCGAGCGTGGAACCGCGACCGTTTGGTCCGAATCCGCAGCTCTATCCGAGCTGACGCACTAGGCGGTATCCGCCCTCCTCTTGCGCCGTTCTTTCCGGCTTGCTCGCGCCTTCGCTGAGGCCATCGCTAGCCGTACAAAGTGCGCGTGGCGCGCTTGCTCGGCTCGACGAAGCCGCTCGGATGCGGGTAAGCGTCGATGTGGATCGACTTCATTGATGAAGCGCTCCGAGAACTTCCGGCGGGCGGCCTGGGTCAGATAGCGCGAGTCGTAGCGAGAATGAAGAACGGCGGCGCCCAGCCGGCCACGCAGGACGCGTTGCTCAGGTGTCATGGCCACCCTCAGCGCGCGGGCTGCTTCTTACATTTCCTGTAAGTCTTGTTAGTTGGCGACGCCGTCGGATGAAGCTGCGGAACAGCGGCAGCGCAAAGTCGTACGTGGCCCGTCGGGCGCGATACATGAGGCCGCGCTCGATCATGCGACGGACGAGTAGGTCGATGCTCGCGACATCGCTGAGCTGAGGGTGGAGACGGCGTAGCGTAACCAGGCCCGCATCTGCCACCATCGCCTCGAGCACCCGTTGTTCAGTCGGCGGGGCACCTTCGAAGCATTCCTCGGAGAGCGCCAGATCGAGTTCATGGAGGAGCACCGACTCGACGCGCTCAAACTCCGCGAGCTCGATGTGCTCCAGACCGATTCGGCTGCAGGCGGAGGCACCGAAAACCCGCAGGAAATACGGATAGCCAGCGGTCTGCTCGCAGATCTCGCCGATGAGCGAAAGACCGAAGCTGCGGCCGGTACCGGCCAGCGGGATGGTCAGCGCGTCGCCGGCTGCATCGAGTTCGAGATTATCGATCACGACGTGGCGGACCATGCGCTCGGCGCATGTCCGCGCACGCTTGAGGTTGAGGCTGAGCGTAGGCAGGCGACACAGGATGATCCGTACCCGCTGCCGTTGCCGCTGTACTGCGGCGAGCGCCGCGAGCAGGCCCGATAGCGGGTATCGCTCGCTCGCGCGGTCGTCAGCCAGCACGTGGACGTCGTCGTACAGGGGGCTGGCGCCTGGTCGCTCGATGTGGCTGAGGATGCTGTCGAGCTCGACCAGGGCCGTACGCATGGCATCCCCCGCAGCGGGAAGCTCAGTACCGTACGAGGGATCGATGCTCACGTCTCCGACGCCGTTTCGCTTCGGGCGCAGCCAGCGCGCCGTGCGCTTGATCACCTGCCCGGCGGCGGCTATCGCATCGGCGCGCGCGATCAGGGCATCGCTGTCCTCGATCAAGGCCTCGGCTCGGCGAACGTTATCGCGATGGCGTTCGCCCAGCTCGCGCTGCAGGGTCAGCCAGCCGGCACGCTCGGCACGGGTCGCGAACTCGCCGAGCAGGACGGTCTTGCCCGTGCCGCGCAAACTGGTCAGCGCCCAATTCGCATGCAGCGGGGGAGTCTCGAGCAGCCAGTCCTCGAACGCGTTGAGCATGCCATCGCGTCCTGCCAGGTACGGCGGCGGAACGCCGTTGCCCGGTCGAAACGGGTTGGGGAGCGGATTCGGTTGTCGCGCCAGCATCGAGTCGTTCATCGCATTGTCTCTGCTATGTGTTGAGTGGATTGGCCGGGGAGCGCCGCATGGCGCCTCCCCGGCCAGGTCCTCACCTTGTGAGGTAACCGCCCTACGCCGGCTGTGCCCGACGCAACCACGAGCGCGAGCGCATCGCGTTGGCGATCACGTCGAGGTACACCTCGGAGTAGGACACGCTGCCGCGCTCGAGCACCGACCACAGGCAATTGAGCATCGCGCTGGCGACCATCAAATTGGTGACCACCAGCTGGGGTCGCTCCTCGGCCTGTCGCTCGCAGCCGTGCCGGTGAGCGAACTCGGCTTCGGTGGCCCGGCCGATCTCCCCGTGGATCTCGGCCAGGCTGCCGTCGACGAACTCAGCATTCCGGCGGCGGACGAGTTGGACGTTGCCGTCCGTCTCGTCGTTGCCGCCGCTGATGAGCGTCACCTCGTCCAAAGTGGCGAGATGCCGATCGACCACGAAGCGGCTCCAGTGGTTGTCGACCGCCAGCAGGACGACATCGCCGTCACGGATGACCGTGGCGACATTCTCTTCCGTCAGGTAGTCGACAACCGCCTGCACCGTCAGCCCCCGATACACTTCGGCCAAGGCCTCGGCCTTGTTGGATCCGATGGCGCTGTCGGGGAAGACTTGCCGCGTCCGATTGGCTGGCTCGTAGGCGTCGCCGTCGACGAGCACCAGCAGCGGGCGCGGTTCGGGCCGCAAGCCCAGGTAGCGGATCAGGCTCGGCAGCAATTGACTGCCGATGCCGCCCAGTCCGACCAGGACGATGCGCTCAGGCATCATCACGTTCCTCCTTTGACAGCCGACGTCGCGATCGGCGTCAGCTGATAGACCAGGCTCTGGCCCAGGCCCGTCGCCAGCCCGACGGCCTCGGCGAGGAGACCATCCAGCTGTTTGCGGTCGCGCCAGGTCCAGGTCGGCACCTCGCCCCACGAGGGGGTCGTGGACCGATCGGACTTGGCGTGGCCGTTGGCCTTCACTTTCTTCGGGGCGGTCACGATCGGCTTCACCCGCTCCAGCCATTCGGCTGGAGGTGAGCTGAAGCGGCGCGGCCGCTCGAAGACGAGACTGGTGCGACAGCCGAAGCGTCGGCCGTCGACCACGATCGCGGTCGAGTAGCTCGGCCTGCGTTCGTCGACGTCGCCGACCACCACGTGGATGCCGTCGAAGTCGGCCTCGTCGGCCTCGTCGGTCAGGCTGGCCCCAGCGCTCAGTGCGCCGTGGCTGTGGATCGAGCCGACCAGGTGTGCCCCGGAGGGCACGTCGGATGCGGTGAGCCGGTGCTTGACCGATGCCGACCCGGCGCGCTGCGCCGGGACGATCAGCCCGAAGGCTTCACCGTCCCAGGTCAGCAGCGCCAGCGCCTCTGACTTCTGCCGCGACCAGATGGCGCGGAAGAAGCCGACCACGGTGGCCATCAGCGACGCGGGCACCTTGGGTAACGCGTACTCGAGGTACTCGCGGGCTGCTGGTAGGTGGGCGACGCCCTCGACCTGCACCTGCGACAGCCCAAGCAGGCTGCGCTTGCGCAGGTAGAGCCCGTCGTGGGCCACCACGAAGGCGGGGAGGGATACCTCCTCGGCCGCGGACTCATCCGCGGCGATGATCGGGAAGAGGCTCATGACCCCACCTCCGGCTCGGGCAGCCAGTACACGATGCGCTCGAGCTGCGCGAAGCGTCTGCCTTGTGCCAGCCGTTCCTCGCGGAGGGGGAAGCCTCCGTCGCGGAGCAGCTTGGCCGCCACGGCGAAGGCCGCGGAGGCCAGCTCGCCGGGGATCGAGCCGTCGGTGGCGTACACCGCTCGGCGCGAGCTGAGCAGTGCCGTCGTCCGAGTCGACTCGACGTTCCGGCAGCGGACGATCGTCTCAAGCAGCCGCCGCATCAGGCTCACCTCCTTCAGGGAGTGGTGCCTGGCTTGGCAGCGGTGTCTCCACCGTCGCCTGGCTCTGGTCGCCGATCGGTGCGCCGGGCAGGTCCTCGGGCGACATGCCGGCCCCCGCGGCCACCACCTGGCGCAGGCTGCGCCAGTAGCGGTCGTATTGGGCCGACAGGCCTGCCATCGGATCCCGCCGTGAGCGAGACGCCCACGCCCGGAAGCCACCGCTGAACGGCAGCGGATGGCGCCGGATGTCGGCGTTGAAGCGGCTTCCCCAGAACGCTCCGATCAGCCCCTCGATGCGCTCGGATAGGCTGTCACCGCCCACGTGCACCGACCCGAGACAGACGATGCCGTCGTCGGAGGTGTTGGGCAGGCAGCTGTGCTCGAGCGGATCGTCGAGGCTTCGCAGCGCGCTGGTGCGGAAGAAGGTGGCGAGGCTCTCGATGCGACCACCGGCGGTCGAGACCACGAACACCACGTACGGCAGAGCGAGCCGGTGGATCACCGGCTCACTGCCGTATCGATTGGAGGCGTGATACTCGATCTGGAGCCGCATCGGGAGCTGCTCGACCACGAACACCTC
>JBBRXE010000137.1:0-4823 GCA_038248695.1 Candidatus Limnocylindria bacterium
CAACGGCACCCCGGTGGCGCTGGCCACCGTCACACGTGTCACCGGCTCAGCGCCGCGTCAGCCAGGTTCCAAGCTGGCCATCAGCTCCACCGGCGAGATCGCCGGCTCGGTGAGTGGCGGCTGCGTCGAGGGCGACGTGATCGAGCAGGCCAGAATGGTGCTCCACGACGGCGTCCCGCGGCTGGTCCACTACGGCATCAGCGACGAGATGGCCATCAACGTGGGGCTGATGTGCGGCGGCGAGATCGACGTCGTCATCGAGCCCGTCGACGAGCAGCTGGTCGAGTTCGCCATTGCGGCCGAGCGTGGCGAGCCGGTCGATCGCGAGGTCCCGCTCACCGACTTCCGGGACCACGTGACCCCCCCGCCGCGGCTATGGGTCGTGGGTGCGGGGCACGTGGCCGAGCACGTCGTCGCCATCGCGGCGCGGGCCGGGTTCGCGCCCCTCGTGGTCGACCCGCGCCGCCTCTTCGCTCAGCAGGATCGCTTCGCCGACGCCGAGGTTCGGGTGGTCTGGCCTGACGTCGCCTTCGCGGAGGTGCAACTCGGCGCATCGGACTACGTTGTCGTGCTGTCGCACGATCCCAAGCTGGACGAGCCGGCTCTGCTGGCGGCCCTCGCTGGCGACCCGGCCTACGTCGGCGCCATCGGCTCGAAGAAGGCCCAGGCGGACCGGCGCGAGCGGCTGCTGGCAGCTGGTGCCAGCCAGGAACAGCTGACACGGCTGCATGCCCCCATCGGCCTCAACCTGGGAGGCCGCGACCCGGGGGAGATCGCGGTGGCCATCGTGGCGGAGCTCGTATCGGTCCGACATCAAGCCAGCCTATGATGCGCGCCACTATGGACGCGTACGACAGGCTTCCAAAGGTCGAGCTGCACTGTCACGTCGAGGGAACGGTGCGCCCTGCGACCGTCATCGACCTGGCGCGCAAGAACGGTCGCTCGCTGCCGACCGATGATCCGACCGAGCTATACCGATACGACTCCCTGAACTCCTTCCTGGATATCTTCTGGCTGGTCCAGTCGCTCATCGCCGACCAAGGGGATTGGGCGCGCGTGGGCTACGAATCGATCGTCGACGCGGCGCCGCACGGCCTGCGCTACAGGGAAATGTTCTTCACCCCGGCGCGCCACCTGGCCGAGGGCCAGCCGCTGGCGTCGATCGTGGCCGGGCTGAGCGACGGGCTTGCGCAGGCGGAGCAGGAGACCGGTGTCCCATGCCGGCTGATCTGCGACATTGATCGCGCCTTCGGGCAGACAGCCGGGCTGGAGCTGGCTGAGCAGCTGGTGGCGCTGCGACGAACCGGAGGAGCTGAGGCGGTCATCGGACTGGGCATGGACTCAACCGAGGGTGGCATCGATCCACGCGACTTCGCGCCGGCCTTTGCCCTCGCCGGAAGAGCCGGACTGAACCTGACCTCGCACGCTGGCGAGGACACCGGCTCCGACAATATCCAAGTGGCGCTGGATGCCCTCGAGATCTCGCGGATTGACCACGGCCTGGCAATCATGGACGACCCGGCACTGGTTGCCCGCGTCGCCGAGGCGCGCATTCCCCTTGATGTCTGTCCGAACTCGAACATCCTCATCGCGAACAAGTACGCCTCGCTGGCCGAGCATCCGTTCCGGCGCATGCGCCAGGCAGGGCTGCTGGCCACGCTCAACACCGACGACCCGGCGATGACCGACCTCGACCTCGGCCGCGAGTACCGCTCGGTCGCCGCGGCGTTGCAGATGTCGTGGGACGAGATGTGCGACGTCGCGCGCGACGGGGTGGAGGCGGCGTGGCTGGACTCCGGCGAGAAGGCCGCGCTGCGTGCGGCGTTCGACGCGGAGATCGCGGAGATCGAGCCGCCGGCGTCGGTCTGAGAAGAGACGCCGCGTGGCGTAGCATCCCGCCAGTGATCGATGCGCTCGAGCTGAACCTCCCCGACCGTCCCCCGTTCGTCATCCGTGCCCGCCTGCTGACGCCACTTGCCGACGGCGAGTCCCGCTTCGAGGCAGATGCGGTCCTGCGCGTCGACGAGCGTGGCCGCATCACCGCGATCGACGCAGACACGAGCGACGCGGTTGACCTGCGCCCGCTGCTGCTGCTGCCCGGCATGATCGACCTGCACGCGCACCTGCCGCAGTTGCCGAATGCCGGGCTGGGCGCCGGCCTGGACCTGCTGACGTGGCTGGACCGCTACATCTTCCCGCTGGAGCGTGGGTTCGATGCGGCGACTGCCGAGAATCTGGCGCCGCTCGCCTATCGGGAATTCGCGGCCACTGGAACGACCACCGTTGTGCTTTACGGCGCCGTATTCGCAGGGAGTCTCGACGCGGCGTTCGAGGCCGCCGAAGCTCATGGCATCCGGGCGGTCATCGGCAAAGTGATGATGGATCGGTTGCGTTATGACCGAACGATCGCCGACGCCGAAGTCCTTGAGACAAGCCTCCGCCAGAGCGCTGACCTGATTGCGCGATGGCACGGCCGTGACGACGGACGGCTGCGCTATGCGGTGACGCCTCGCTTCGCGGTCAGCTGCTCGGACGACATGCTGCGCGAATCGGCTGCCCTGGCGAGGAGCACCGGCACGTACTGGCAGACCCATCTCGCCGAGGACCGCCGCGAGATCGCGGAGGTCGCTGAGCTGTTCCCCGACGCCCGCGACTACACCGATGTCTACGATCGGGCCGGCGGCCTCAGCCGCAACGCGATCCTGGCTCACGGCGTCCACCTCTCCGATCGTGAAGTCGCGCGGCTGGCCGAGTCGGGCAGCAACGTCGCACACTGCCCCGCCTCGAATCTGTTCCTCGCCAGCGGCGCGATGCCACTCGGTCGCTACCTCGAGGCGGGCGTCAGCGTCGGCCTCGGCTCCGACATCGCTGGCGGCCCGGACCTCTCGATCTTCGGCGCCATGCGCGCCGGGGCATACACGCAGAACGGCCGACGAGCGATGCTCGGCGACCCGCAGCCGTCACTCGGGCCGCTCGACTGGCTGCGCATGGGCACGCTCGATGGAGCTCGCGTGCTGGGCCAGCAGGACGAGATCGGTTCGCTCGAGCCGGGCAAGCAGGCGGACTTCATCCTGGTCGACCCGACCCGGACCGCGCCGCTCCCCGGGGCCGACGTCGACGACCCGGACGAGCTCATGAGCCGGCTCATCTTCCGTTCACATCCGGACATGGTGCGCGGCGCATGGGTTCGCGGTCGCCGGTTGCCCGCCGGATGACCGAAATCCTGGTCCGCGGCGGCACGATCGTCGACGGCAGCGGCAACCCGGGTCGTCCGGGTACCCTGGCGATCGACGGCGACCGCCTGCGTCTGGTCGCGCCCAACGAAGCCGAGTCCGCAGCCCGCGTCATCGACGCGACCGGGCTGGTGGTCGCCCCAGGCTTCATCGACCTGCACTCGCACTCGGGGCTGCACATCCTCGCCGAGCCGCGCCACGAACCGAAGGTGCGGCAGGGCGTGACCACCGAGGTCATCGGCGTCGACGGCCTCTCGTACGCCCCGCTGGCGCCTGGCGACCTCGCCAGCCTGGTCGAGATGAACGCCGGTCTCGACGGCCGGCCGGAGATCACCTACGACTGGACGAACGTTGCCTCCTACCTCGGGCGGCTGAATGGGGCCGCGGTCAACCTGGCCATGCTGGTCGGGAACACTGCGCTGCGCATCGGCTCCATCGGCTGGGAGGATGCGCCAGCCGACGCACGGGCGATCGCCGGGATGCGCGCGCAGCTGCGGGAGGCCATGCAGGAGGGCGCCTTCGGGGTTTCCAGCGGCCTCGACTACCCGCCGGGCGCCTACGCCACGACCGACGAGCTGGCCGCGCTGACCAACGAGGCGGCGCGCCACGGCGGGCTCTATCACACCCACGTCCGCTACGCGCTCGGTGATCGCTACCTGGATCCCTTCCGCGAGGCGATCGAGATCGGACAACGCGGGGAAGGCCCTGTCCACGTGACCCACCTCTACCACCGGCAGACTTATCCGGGCGGTGCTGGACCGATGCTGGCGCTTATCGAGGACGCGCGCGCCGCGGGGCAGGACGTCACCTTCGACACGTATCCCTACGAATGGGCATCCACACGGCTGCTCATCCAGCTGCCGATCTGGGTCCAGTCCGGTGGGCCGATGCGCTTGAAGGAGCGCCTCGCCGAGCGATCGGTGCGCGACCGGCTGCGCGCCGAGATGGGTCCGGCCTACACCTCTGTCGCCGGTTGGGCCGACGTGCGCCTGGGCGCCTTCGTGACCGATGTCAATGCCTCGTTCGAGGGGCGCACCTTGGCCGACGTCATGAACGAGCGCGGTGTCGACGCGGTCGATGCCATCTGCGACCTGCTATTGAGCGAGGACCTGCGCGTCAATCAGGTCACCTCCGGCCCATGGTCGGAGACGTTGGGCCAGTTCGTGGTGCATCCCGATGGGATGTTCGGCACCGATTCGACGTTTATCGGCCTCAAGCCATCGCCGCGGACCTATGGCTCCTTCCCGCGTGTCCTGGGGGAATTCGTGCGCGAGCAGCGGCTGCTGAGCCTCGAAGAAGCGGTGCGCAAGATGACATCGGCGCCCGCTGCCCGCCTGGGCTTGCGTGACCGAGGGTTGCTTCGAGACGGATTGGCCGCGGACGTCGTGGTGTTCGATGCGGAACGCGTTCGGTCGCTCGCCACGTATGACCAGCCGCGGCAGTTTCCGGAAGGGATCGAGTACGTGCTGGTCAACGGCGAGCTCGTCGTCGACGGTGCCCGGCACACCGGTGCGCTCCCCGGCCGCGCCCTCCGTCACGGTCGCTCGTGACCTGTCCAGCGGCTCTGTTTGCGGTGGTCGCTCACGCATC
>JBBRXE010000138.1:0-4822 GCA_038248695.1 Candidatus Limnocylindria bacterium
CCTCAGCCTACGCCGCGAGCCGGGCGTCGAGGCGGTCTTCTGGACCGTCCATAACGCTCTGCTCGACCTGCGCGCCGATCAGCTGCCCGGCCAGCGCTGGCTGCTCGGAGCGAAGCGCCTCGGCCACCGCACGATGTATCGCGCCGGGAGCCGCCTGATCGACGCCTTCATCGCAGTCTCATCGGACGTCGCCGCGTCCATTCGCTCGGCCTACCGGCCGCCAAGCGGCCGGCTGGCCGTCATCCCCAACGGCGTCGACACCCAGCGCTATGGCGGCGAGGCCGATCGCCGTGCGATCCGCGCGTCGATGGGCGTTCCGCTCGGCGGCTCGCTCGGCATCGTCGTGGCCAAGCTGATGGCACAGAAGGGGCACGCGGTCTACCTGGACGCGCTGCCGATGGTTCTCGAGCAGGTGCCGGGCCTGCACACGGCCTTCGTCGGCGACGGCGAGCTGCGCCACGCACTGGAGCGCCGCGCCGCCCAGCTGGGTGTGGCGGATCACGTTTCGTTCCTGGGCAGCCGCGGCGACGTTCCGGCGCTGCTCGGAGCCGCGGATCTCATGGTCCTCCCCTCGCTCTGGGAGGGGCTCCCGATGGCGCTGCTCGAGGGGATGGCCAGTCGCCTGCCGGTTGTCGCCACCGCGGTTTCAGGTAGCCGCGAGGTGATCGAGCCGGATCGGAGCGGTGTCCTGGTCGAGCCAGGCGACGCTGGCGCGTTGGCGGCAGGCATGATCAGCGTGCTTCGGGATCCCTCGAAAGCCGCCTCCCTGGGGGAGGCTGCACGCTTGCGGATCGAGGACTGCTACAGTGCGCGCACACAAGCGCTGCGACATGCCGATCTGTATCGCTCGCGGCTGGCGCTCCATCGAGGGGGAGAGAAGTGACCATCGCCCAGCCAGACGGGACGGCCTCGCCCGGCGCAACCTTGCGTCTGTCGTACATCATCGGCACCTACCCGGTACTGACCGAAACGTTCATCGACCGGGAGGTCCGGCAGCTGCTCGACCTCGGCACCGATCTCGAGATCGTGTCGATCCGCCGGCCGCGTACCGACCTGTCACCCGGGCAGAAGGAGCTCAGCCGGCGTGTGCGCTACCTCCTGCCCGTCAGCTGGCGACAGTTCGCGCTGGCGCATCTGAGCGCCGCGCTGGGACAGCCACGAACCTACTTCGGCACGCTGGCCTGGCTGCTGTCGCGGCCACACGACGGCGCACCACGGCGCCGAACCGCCTATCACTTCGCGACGGGCGTCTACCTCGCCAGGGTGCTGCGCAGGCGACGGGGCGTGCACCTTCACGCGCATTTCGTCGATCGGGCCGCCACCGTGGCCCTGGTGGCCGCCAGATTGTTGGACACGACCTACAGCGTGACTGCTCATGCGCGGGAGATCTACGTCGACGCGTTCCTGCTGCGCGAGCGCATCGGCCAGGCGGCGTTCACAGCGACCTGCACCGAGTACAACCGCACCTACCTGGCGGGCCTCGTCGGACCGCGCATCGCGTCGCGGCTGGTCCGGCTGTACCACGGGCTCGACCTGCACACCTATCTCGACGCTCCTGACCGCATGCCCTCGACCGAGCTGCCACTGATCCTGTCCGTCGCGCAGCTGGCCGAGCGCAAAGGGCTGCGCCACCTGGTCGACGCCTGCCGCCTGCTCGTCGACCGCGGTCGCACCTTCCGCTGCGAGATCGTCGGCGATGGTCCGCTGCGGGCAACGCTGCAGCAGCAGGTGCAGGCCCTCGGGATCGGCGAGCAGGTGCGGCTCACCGGGCCGCTGCCCTACCCCGAGGTGGTGGAGCGCTACCGTCATGCCACGGCCTTCGTCCTGCCGTGCATCGTGGCGCCCGACGGCGACCGCGACGGCATCCCCAACGTGATCTTGGAGGCGATGGCCGCGGCCGTGCCGGTGGTCAGCACCCCCGTCTCCGGCATTCCCGAGGTGCTACGCGACGGTGAGACCGGCCTTGTCGTGCCGGAAGGGGACGCGCGCGCCGTCGCGGATGCCATCGAGCGCCTGATCGACGAGCCGCAACTCGGGGTGCAGCTAGGGGCCGCGGCGCGTGCCTTCGTGCGCAGCGAGTTCGACCTCGACCGCAACATCGAACGGCTCGTCGAGCGGTTCCGGTCGCTCGGTTCGGCGCCCGCAGTCGCGCGCGCGACATCCGATGGCTGAGCAGGCCATGGTCGTCGACCGCTCAGCCGGTTTGCCGGCGCGCGCACTGTTCATCGTCTGGGCCGAGCGCCATCGCGGCACGCGCAGCGCGTGGCTCGCCGAGTCTGTCGGGATCCACGACCTGCGCTACTTCGCACCGACACCACGACGCGGCATGCGCGGCGCGACCCGAAAATACCCGGCGCAGCTGGTCGCCACCCTCGCCGTCCTTATGCGCCACCGACCGCGCGTCGTCTTCGTGCAGAGCCCGCCCAGCTTCGCAGCCTGGATCGCCACTCTGTACGGCGTCTTGACCGGCGCCGCAGTGGTGATTGATGCGCACAGCGATGCGTTCGAACGGAGCATCTGGACCAGGCCTGCCTGGCTCTCGAGAGCCGTCGCCCGTCGCGCCACGGCGACGCTGGTGACGAACGCGCATTGGGCCGATCGCGTGACCGGCTGGGGCGCGACGGCGATCAATGTGCCGAGCATCCCCACCGACTTCGTCGCCGGTGATCCGCCGCCCCTGGCCGGTGGACACAACGTCGCGGTGGTCAACACCTGGGCCACCGACGAGCCACTGAGTGCGCTGCTCGATGCGGCCGCCGAGCTGTCGGACATCACGTTTCACATCACCGGTCGCAGCGACCGGGTCCCAGACCTTGGGCGGCCGATCCCGGGGAACGTTCGCTTCACCGGCTTTCTCGACGAGGGAACGTACCACGGGCTGCTGCGTGCCGCAGATGCCGTCGTCTGCCTGACCACGCGCGATCACACGATGCAGAACGGGGCCTGCGAGGCGCTCTCCCACGGCACGCCGATCGTGACGTCCGACTGGGAAGTCCTGCGCGATTACTTCTCGGCCGGGACGGCACACGTCGACAACTCGGCAGGCGGCATCGCCGCGGGGGTGCGCAGCATCCTGGCCGACGTCGACGGAAATCGCGCTGCTGTCCGCGACCTGCGCTCTCGCCGCGCCGCGGAGTGGGAGGGCACGCGCCGTTCGCTCATCGGGCTCATTAACGACCGCATTGCCGGTCATCAGCATCGGTCGCGACGTCGTGCCGACCTGGAGGAACGTGAATGACGCGCGTCAGTATTTTCGGTCTCGGCTACGTCGGATCCGTCTCGGCCGCCTGCCTCGCCGATTCCGGGCACGAGGTGGTGGGCGTCGATGTCAGCCCGCTGAAGGTGGAAGCCATCGCCGCCGGTCGCAGCCCGATCGTCGAGGATGGCCTCGACGATCTCATGGCCAGCGGCGTCGCCGCCGGGCGCCTGCGCGCCACCAGCGACGCCTCCGCGGCCATCCTGGCGACCGACGTATCGCTCATCTGCGTCGGCACACCCAGCAACGCGAACGGAAGCCTCGACCTGAGCGCGGTCGAACGCGTGGCCGAGGACATCGGAGTTGCGCTTGCTGCCAAGGGCAGCTATCACGTGGTGGTGGTCCGCAGCACGATGCTTCCCGGCAGCACCGAGGAGCGCGTCGTGCCGGCCCTCGAGCGCAGCTCCGGCATGTCGAGCGGCGAAGGCTTCGGCGTCTGCTACAACCCGGAGTTCCTGCGGGAGGGCAGCTCGATCCGCGACTTCCACAGCCCGCCGTACACGGTGATCGGCGGAAGCGACCGCGCGACCGACGTGGTGGCCGAGCTGTACGCCGCCACCAACGGGCCGGTGGTGACCGTGCCGATTCGCGAGGCCGAAATGCTGAAGTACGTGAGCAACGCGTGGCACGCGCTGAAGATCACATTCGCCAACGAGATCGGCCTGATCTGCAAGGCACAGGACATCGACAGCCACGCCGTGATGGATCTCTTCTGCCGGGACGACAAGCTGAACATCTCCGCGGCGTACCTTCGCCCCGGCTACGCCTTCGGCGGCTCGTGCCTGCCGAAGGATCTCCGCGCGCTGGTCCATCACGGCCGTCACCTCGATCTCGAGTCGCCGGTGCTGGAGGCGATCCTGCCGAGCAACGAGCGGCACATCGAGATGGCCTACGAGATGGTCCGCCGCAGCGGGTCGAAGCGCGTCGGTCTGCTGGGGCTCAGCTTCAAGCCCGGGACCGATGACCTCCGCGAAAGCCCGCTGGTGACGCTGGTCGAGCGACTCATCGGGAAGGGCTACGACGTCCGCGTCCTGGACCCGAGCGTCTCGTTCGCCAGCATCCATGGTGCCAACCGCGCGTACATCGAGCGCGAGATCCCGCACATCGTGTCGCTCATGGTCGACGATCTTCAGGCGCTGCTCGATCACGCGGAGGTCGTGGTGGTCGGCAACCGCTCACCGGAGTTCAGCCGCGTCCTCGACGAGCGGCGCGACGGACAGCAGATCATCGACCTGGTTCGTCTGGCCGGCGTCGGTGCGACGGCTGACGACTACGACGGCATCGCCTGGTAGCGCCGATCGGGACGGCAGGCGCGCGACGGCTGATCACTTGTTGGCTTCCTTTGGTATAGTTCCCAATCGCCTGCGTGACGGCCTCGCCGGGCCTCCCGAGCGATCCAGCGCCCCCGGCCCAGGAGCACTGCGATCCGGAGGATCGGATAGCGCGGCCACGCGGCCACAGCTCGCCGAGGACCTGTCAGTTGCCCTTCAAGATCGTGCCCCGCCTCCGTCGTTCAGCTTCGCCACCCTCGGATCCCAGTCCTCCGATGGCGTCATCCCGGCGCCA
>JBBRXE010000139.1:0-4803 GCA_038248695.1 Candidatus Limnocylindria bacterium
GCGGACCCGCTGGCCTCGGCGACCGGGAGAGCGGCAGCCGACGCCCTGCTCGTGCGCCAGGACTGAGCGAGTGGGCCATAGCGGTTGAGCGGATATACTCATCGACCCGATGCTGAAGATCTTTTCCCGACTGGTGGACTCGAACGAGCGCGAGGTTCGCCGGTTCGAACCAATCGTGGCTCGCATCAACGAGCTGGAAACTGAATACACCGGCCTCTCCGACGACGCACTGCGCGCCAGGACGGATGAGTTCAGGACGCGGCTCCGCGACGAGCTGGGTGAACTGCTGGTGCCGATCGAGTACCGAAAGCTCGACGACGACGAGGCATTCGAGACCGAGCTGACCGCCGCCTCGAATCCCGGCCTGATGGCCGAGGAGCGCAAGGAGCGACGCAAGCGAGAGCTCAAGACGATCAACGCCGCGCTCGACGAGCTCCTGCCCGAGGCCTTCGCCGCCGTCCGCGAGGCCATGCGCCGCGCCCTTGCGAAGCGCCATTACGACGTGCAGCTCATCGGCGGCATGGTCCTGCACGGCGGCCAGATCGCCGAGATGAAGACCGGCGAGGGCAAGACCTTCGTGGCACCGCTGGCCGCCTACCTCAACGGGCTGACCGGACGCGGCGTGCACGTGGTGACCGTCAACGACTACCTGGCCAAGCGCGACGCGCAGTGGATCGGGCAGGTCTTCCATCGGCTGGGGATGAGCGTGGGATCCATCCAGCACGACGCGGCCTACCTGTTCGACCCCGATTTCCCCGCGACCGATGAGCGGCTGCGCGACCTGCGGCCGGTCCCGCGCGGCGAGGCGTACGCGGCCGACGTGACGTACGGCACCAACAACGAGTTCGGCTTCGACTACCTGCGAGACAACCTGGTCGTCGACCTTCCGCAGCGGGTGCAGCGTGGCCACTTCTTCGCGGTCGTCGACGAGGTCGACAATATCCTCATCGACGAGGCGCGCACGCCGTTGATCATCTCCGGTCCTGCGGAGGAGTCGGCCGAGAAGTACGTCCAGTTCTCGCAGCTCGTGCCACGGTTGAAGGCCGAAGAGGATTACGTCGTCGATGAGAAGTTCCGCCAGGTGGCCATCACCGAGGACGGGACCGACAAGATGGAGCGCTGGCTGGGCGTCGAGAACATGTTCGATAACGACTTCAGCCTCGCCCGTCATCTCGAGCAGGCGCTCAAGGCCGAGGTCCTGTATCACCGCGATCGCGACTACGTCGTCAAGGACGACGAGGTGATCATCGTCGACGAGTTCACCGGACGCCTGATGCCCGGGCGCCGATGGAGCGAGGGCCTGCACCAGGCTGTCGAGGCCAAGGAGGGCGTCAAGATCCAGAACGAGTCGCGCACGCTGGCCACGATCACCTTCCAGAACTACTTCCGCATGTACGACAAGCTGTCGGGCATGACCGGCACCGCTGAGACGGAGGCCGAGGAGTTCAACAAGATCTACAACCTGGAGGTCGTCGTCATTCCGACCAACCGGCCGATGATCAGGGGCGACTTCGCCGACCTGGTGTATGCCAGCCGCGACGGCAAGTGGAAGTCGGTCATCGATGAGATCGTCGAGGAGCACGAGAGCGGACGGCCGGTGCTCGTCGGCACGGTCAGCGTCGAGGTCTCCGAGATGCTCGGCGAGATGCTCAAGCGCCGCGGCGTCAAGCATCACGTGTTGAACGCCAAGTTCCACGAGCGCGAGTCGGAGATCATCGCCCAGGCCGGGCGCAGCGATGCCGTGACCATCGCCACGAACATGGCCGGCCGCGGCACCGACATCCTGCTCGGCGGCAACCCCGAGATGCTGGCCGCCGACCTGCTCCACAAGCAGGGGACCAACACGCTCGAGGCGACGCCGGACCAGCGCGCGGCGGCCCTGGCCGAGGCCGATCGGATATGCGTCGAGGATCGCGAGAAGGTGCTTGCCGCGGGCGGGCTGCACATCATCGGCACCGAGCGTCACGATGCGCGGCGCATCGACAACCAGCTGCGTGGCCGTGCCGGCCGGCAGGGCGACCCCGGGAGCACGCGCTTCTACCTGTCGCTGCAGGACGACCTCATGAAGCGGTTCGCATCGGACCGGGTCCAGTCGATCATGCGGACGCTCGGCTTCAATGACGACACCGCCCTCGAGTCGAAGATGGTGAGCAAGACCATCGAGGGCGCGCAGACGCGCGTCGAGGGCTTCAACTTCGACACCCGCAAGCACGTCGTCGAGTACGACGATGTCATCAACCGCCAGCGCGAGACGATCTATCACGAGCGCGAGCGGATCCTGGGCAGCGACGACCTGTCACCGACGGTCCTGGCCATGCTCTCGGAGGAACTGCGCAGCCTGGTCGCGGAGCACACCGCCGCCGACTTTCCGGGTGACTGGAACATGGACGGCCTGCGTGCACAGCTGACGGCCATGATTCCCAGCCTCCAGCCAGTGGACCTCGCCGCCCTCGACGACGTCCTCGACTCGGACGAGATGTCGGCGCGGCTGGTCGAGCTTGCCGAGCAGGAGTACGAGCACAAGCGCGCCGAGGTCAGCGCCGAGGGCATGCCGGTCCTCGAGCGGCTGGTGCTGCTGCGCGTCATCGATTCGCTGTGGGTCGAGCACCTCACCGCAATCGATGACATGCGGCGCGGCATTGGGCTGCGGGCCTACAGCCAGCGCGACCCGCTGAACGAATTCAAGGTCGAGGCCTACCAGATGTTCGAGGAGCTGAAGGCCACCATACGCCACGACGTGACGCACACCATTTTCCGCGTCACGGTCACCCGTGAGCCGATGCCCCAGGCACAGCCGCAGCGCATGGTCGAGAGCCGGCCTGACGTCGCGCCGGGGGCGGAGCCGGTGAGTGCGACAGCCCCGACGAACGGCACTGCGGCGCAGCCCGTGCGCACGGCAGTGAAGATCGGCCGCAACGATCCCTGCTATTGCGGGTCCGGCAAGAAGTACAAGCGCTGCCACGGGGCGTAGGCCCCAAATCACCCTCTTGGCGTGATGCGCGCGAGGGGGTAGGATGATTCCCGGACACCGACGACGGAACACGGTGAGTTCGCCGTCCGTGGCCCGCACATGGAGAGCTATGTGAAGCAGTTGACGGCACCCGATCGAGCGTCCGCCACCCTCGTTCAGATCTCCCCCATCGAGATCTCCTCAGCTCCCTCTCTCTCACCGGTCACCCGCTTCCGCGACCCAGAACTGCCCTACCAGGACCTCATCCAGTGCGAGCGCGACTGCATGCGCTGCAGCTACGCCGCGACGCTGGACTGCGATGGCAACTGCGGCTCCTGCCCGCGCCAGTCGTATTGCCCCTGCGTCAACCCCGCAAAGGTGCGCTCCAAGAACGTGCGGCTCGACGAGCTGCCCCCCCTGGGGTCGATGCTTGGACACAATTAAGGACGAGGCGCTCCGGCTCGCCGGTCTCGTGGCCGACACCGCGGTGCGTCTTTGACCTGCCTGCCAAGGAGACCGAGCTCGGCGAACTGACCGAGCAGTCGGCGGACGCCGACCTGTGGGACGACCCGAGCAACGCGCAGCGCGTCCTGCGCCGCGCGGACGAGTTGCGCGAGGAGATCGGCGCCTGGCAGGCCCTCGGCGCGCGGGCCCACGGCCTAGCCGAGATGGCCGAGATGGCCGCTGCCGATCCCGAGGAGGGCGAAAGCCTGCTCCCCGATCTGGAGCGCGACCTCGCGCAGCTGCAGCGTGACTGGACGGGCATGGAGTCACGGCTCCTCCTCTCGGAGCCGTACGACGCCAGCCCCGCGATCCTCTCCGTCCACGCGGGCGCCGGCGGCACGGAGAGCCAGGACTGGGCAGAGATGCTGTTGCGCATGTACCTGCGCTGGGCGGAGCGCCACAGGTTCAAGACCGAGATCCTCGACCAGACCGAAGGCGAGGAGGCCGGGCTCAAGAGCGTCACGCTGAGCATCGAAGGCCGCCTGGCCTACGGGCAGCTGAAGAGCGAGCGCGGCGTGCATCGACTGGTGCGCATCAGCCCGTTCGACTCGCAGAAGCGGCGGCATACGAGCTTCGCCCTCGTGGAGGTGATGCCAGAGGTGCCGGAGGACGCAGAGGTCGAGATCGACGAGAAGGAGGTGCGAGTCGACACGTATCGGGCCAGCGGCGCCGGCGGCCAGCACGTCAACAAGACCGATTCGGCTGTGCGACTGACGCACCTGCCGACCGGCATCGTGGTCACCTGCCAGAACGAGCGCAGCCAGGCACAGAACCGCGAGCGGGCATGGGCCGTGCTCCGCGCCAAGCTCGTCGAGCGGCGAATGGAGGAGCGCGAGGCCGAGATGGCTCAGCTGCGCGGCGAACACGTCGAGGCGGGATGGGGGAACCAGATCCGCTCGTACGTCCTGCAGCCGTACACCATGGTCAAGGACCTGCGCACCAACGTCGAGACGAGCAACACCTCGGCGGTCCTGGACGGTGACCTCGACCAATTCATCGAGGGCTACCTGCGCTCGCGCATCGGGGAGACGAGCGGGGCAGGCGCCTGAGCGTTACGGCCTTTACGGCGGCGCGCACCGGCTCCCCGGTCCTGTGCATCGGCGCCAGCGGCGCCAGCGACGCCAGCGACGCCAGCGGCGCCAGCGACGAGGTCGGCGACTGGTCAAATGCCGCCGTGATCAGCGTTCGACAGCTCGCGAGAGCTGCGCAGCAGCCACGTTTCGCACACCCACGCTCGGCGCAGGCCGATGCGCCAGCAGGCCAACCGGCTGCACCGGTCCAACGCGGATGAGACCGACATTTGACCAGTCGCGGCCGGGACAGACGCGCGCGAGGACCGACATTTGACC
>JBBRXE010000140.1:0-4774 GCA_038248695.1 Candidatus Limnocylindria bacterium
AACTGAGCCACGCCCTTGCCGCTCGGCGCTTCGGCCTGCAGGTCACCGACATCACGCTCTTCATCTTCGGCGGCGCCGCGACGCTGGAAGGTGAGCCGGAGCGGCCGCGCGACGAGGCGCTCATCGCGGCCGCCGGGCCGCTGATGAGCCTGGTCATCGGCATCGTCCTGCTGGGCGTTGACGCCGTCGTGACCCAGCCGCAGATCGGCGCCCTTGTGGGCTGGCTTGGCGTCATCAACCTGTCGCTGGGCCTGTTCAACCTGATCCCCGGCTTCCCCATGGACGGCGGACGCATCCTGCGGGCGGTGCTGTGGCATCTGCGCGGTGACCGCCTCGCCGCGACCCGCAACGCGGCGCTGGTGGGCCGCCTGTTCGGTTACCTGCTCATTGGCTTCGGCGTCTTCCTGGCCTTCCAGAGTGGCAGCGTCTTCGCCGGCGTGTGGCTTGCGCTCATCGGCTGGTTCCTGTCGAACGCCGCCGAATCGACCGTCGCCCAGATGAGCGTGCAACGCACGCTGCATGGGGTCCTGGTAAGGGACGTCATGGAGCCTGAGCCCGCCTCGGTCTCGCCGAACGAGTCGGTGGCGGAGCTGGTGAACGACCGCATGCTGCACAGCGAGCATCGGTCCTACCTGGTGCAGCACGAAGATGGGGGACTGGCTGGCATCGTGTCGCTGTCCGACGTCCGGCGCGTGCCGCGCGAGCGCTGGGAGGAGGCCAGGGTGACCGACATCATGACCCGCTACGCAGACCTGGTCACCGTCGGCCCCGAGGACGAGGTAGAGGACGCGCTGAAGGTCCTCCAGGAGCGCGAGGTCAACCAGCTGCCGGTGGTCGTCGACGGCCGATCCGTCGTGGGGCTGCTGACGCGCAGGGGCCTCCTGCGCCTGATCGACACGCGCCTCAAGCTTGGCGTCTAGGCGCATGCTCAGCGTCGAGGACGCCCGCGAGCGCATGCTCTCGGGGCTGCCCCTGGTCGAGATCGAGCGCATTACCCTGGACAGATGCCTCGGCCGCGTGCCGGCATCGTTCTGCGTGACGGCGGCGATCGACGTGCCACCCTTCGCCAATTCCGCCATGGACGGGTTTGCCGTCCGCGCCGCCGACCTGCCCGGCGAACCGTTCATCGTGGGCGAGGTGGCCGCCGGCGCCGGGTCGCTGCCGACGGTCGAGCCCGGAACGACGGTGCGCATCATGACCGGGGCACCGATGCCCCCCGGCGCCGACACGGTCGTGCCGATTGAGGCCGCCACCGAGCTCGGCGTGCGCGTGCGCCTGCCCGATGCGCCCATTGGCGAGTTCGTCCGTGCGGCGGGCCACGATACGCGCGTCGGCGACGCCGTGGAGCTGCCAGCCGCTTCACTGGGACCGGCCGCCATCGCGGTGCTCGCCTCGCTGGGCATCGGCGAAGTCGAGGTGCGCCGCCGACCGGTAGTCGCCATCCTGTCGACCGGCGACGAGCTGGTCGTCCCAGGAGAACCCCTTGGACCCGGCCAGATCTACGACGCCAACTCGGTCTCGCTGGCCGCGGCGGTCGTCGAGGCCGGCGGCGAGCCGCGCCGGCAGGCCATCGCCACCGACGACGCGGCGCTGATCGAGCAAAGCCTGCGCGAGGGATCTCAGGGCTCCGACCTGTTGGTCGTGTCGGGTGGGGTCAGCGTCGGACGACACGACCATGTGCGCGCGGCGATCGAAGCACTGGGCGAGCTCGGCTTCTGGCGCATCGCGGTGCAGCCCGGCAAGCCACTGGCGTTCGGGCGGGTCGGCGGCCGGCCGGTGATCGGCCTGCCCGGTAACCCGGTCAGCGCGCTCGTCACCTTCGAGCTGTTCGTGCGACCCATGCTGCGCGTCATGCAGGGCCTCCTCGGCGACGGGCGTGCGCGCGTCGTGGCATGCGCCACGGAGCGCATGGCCAAGGACGGTGATCGGCGAGCCTATCTGCGCGTGCGCCTGACAGCGAGCGAGGATGGCTATCGCGCGGAGCCGGCCGGCGGGCAACAGTCATCGCAGCTTCGGCCGCTGGCCGCTGCCAACGCCCTGCTCATCGTGCCCGAGGGCGTAGCGGCCGCCGAGCGCGGCCACCGCTACGAGGCGATCGTGCTCGGAGCCTTGGCGTGAAGCCGTCGCATCTCGGACCCGAGGGTGCCCCGCGCATGGTCGACGTCGGTGATAAGCCGGTGACCAGCCGCCGCGCCGCCGCCAGCGCCACGGTGCGCATGCGACCGGACGTGCTCGCCGCGCTGCTCGATGCGGGTGGGCCGAAGGGAGATGCCTTCGTGGTGGCACGCCTGGCAGGGATCGGCGCGGCCAAGCGCACCAGCGAGCTGATCCCGTTGTGCCATCCACTGCCGATCGACCGGATCGAGGTGTCAATCGAGGCCGACCGCAAAAGCGGCGAGGTAAGCATCACCACCGAGGTTCGCGCCACCGCGCGAACCGGCGTCGAGATGGAGGCACTGACCGCCGTGAGCGTCGCGGCACTGACCCTCTACGACATGGCCAAGGCGCTGCAGCGCGACATCGTCATCGAGCAGGTCGAGCTGGTGAGCAAGGAGGGCGGCCGCAGTGGCGCCTACCGTCGGGATGCGGCCGCGGATCGGGCGGAGCATGAGGCGACCGTGGTCACGGTCTCGAATCGATCTTCGGCCGGGGAGCGCGACGACCTCAGCGGACCGGCTCTCGTGGCGGCTCTCGCTGGCTCGGGCTTCGATGTCGACCCTGCACCGCACGTCGTCCCCGACGACGAGCCGCGCATTGCGGCGCTGCTGGTCGAGCTTGCCGATGCAGGGCACAAGCTTGTCCTCACGAGCGGCGGCACCGGCCTGACGCCCAGCGACGTGACGCCCGCCGCGATGCAACGCGTGATTGATCGCGAGGTGCCGGGCATGGCTGAGCAGATGCGCGCGGCCGGGCTGGCGAAGACGCCCATGGCGTCGCTGTCGCGCGGCCTCGTCGGCACGCGTGGGCAGACATTGATCGTCAACCTGCCAGGTTCCCCGAAGGGCGCCGTCGAGTCGCTCGAGGCGCTGCTCCCGGTCCTGCGCCACGCACTCGATCAGCTGGCCGGCGGCGACCACTGATCCGCGGTCTCGCGCGCCGCTAGCATTGGCGTGCATGCAGCTCAACGTTCCCTACTACCCGCTGATCGTCGTTCCGCTGGCCGTCGCCGCGTGGTTCTTCTGGCAGCGCGCGCGGCGCCACGTCGGGATGCTGCGTCTGGGGCGGCCGCTTGATCGCTCGGATCGGGTGCTGGAGCGCATCAAGGGGCTTGGCATCTTCGTCTTCGGCCAGAAGCGCCTGCTGCGCGACCCCGGGCCGGGAATCATGCACTTCGTCATTTTCTGGGCTTTCGTGGTACTGCTTGCCACGACCGGCAACTACCTGACCGATGGCCTGGTGGAGACGATTGTGGGCTGGCCACTGGACGGGATTCTGTGGAGTGTCGTCGTGCTGGTGGCCAACCTGTTCATCGGCCTCATCATCGTGGCACTGGCATATGCCGCCTTCCGCCGGCTGGTGACGCGGCCCACCCGGCTGGCGCTCAGTCGCGACGCATTCGTCATCCTGCTGCTGATCTTCGGTGTAGTCGTCACCGAGGTCTTCGGCGATGCGTTCCGCTACGTGGCACACCCCGACGACCAGACGCGCGGCGTGGCCCTTCTGGCCGGCCCCCTGAGCGCGGCACTGGCCGGTGTCGGCGTCGACGCGGCGCTCGTGGGCTTCGGTGCCTTCGCCTGGGCGCACATCCTGTTTGTGCTCGGCTTTGGCAGCTACCTGCCGCATTCGAAACACCTGCACATCCTGACCAGCGAGCCGAACGTCTATTTCCGCAACCTTGAGCCGCGCGGCGCGCTGCGCAAGATGGACCTCGAGGCAGAGCCGGTCGACGGCGAGGAGCCGACCTTTGGCGCCAAGACGCTGACCGACCTCACTTGGCGGCATCTCCTCGACCCCATGACCTGCACCGAATGCGGCCGGTGCATGGAATTCTGCCCGGCCTCGATGACCGGCAAGACGCTCAGCCCCAAGCACTTCATGGAGGGGCTGCGCGACCAGATCACCATGGCCGAGACGGCAATCGCTGCGGCCGCCGGCGCGCAGCGTGCGGCGAAGGGTGGCGCGGCCGGCGGTGTCGAGGCGTCGGACAGCGCCCTGTCCCTGGCCCGCGAACGCGCCACCGAGGCGTTGAGCCTGCCGATCGTGAACAACGCCATCCCGGAGGAGGCGATCTGGCAGTGCACCACCTGCGGTTGGTGCGTGGAGGGTTGTCCGGTCCTCATCGAGCACGTCGACTCAATCGTCGAGATCCGCCGCAACCTGGTGCTGGAGGAGGGCCGAAACCCGAAGGAGCTGAACACCGCCTTCCGCAACATGGAGACGGCCGGGAATCCCTGGGGCCAGCCGAAGTCAGCCCGCCTGGAATGGGCAAAGGGCCTGGAGGTTCAGGTTCTGGGCCAGGCGCGGACCGATGCCGCGGCGCCATCGGGACCACGCTCGGATCGTCCCTGGCGGACCATCCACGGCACCTCGACCGATGGCGGCAGCGACACGATCCTGTACTGGGTCGGCTGCGCCGGTGCCTTCGACGATCGCAACCGCAAGGTGGTGCGTGCCATGGCGCAGCTCCTTCGCCAGGCCGATGTGCCCTTTGCCGTGCTCGGCACCGGCGAGACGTGCAGCGGCGACCCGGCGCGTCGGGCCGGCAACGAGTACCTGTTCCAGATGCTCGCCGAGGAGAACATCGCGACGCTGTCATCAGCCCATGATCGGCACG
>JBBRXE010000141.1:0-4767 GCA_038248695.1 Candidatus Limnocylindria bacterium
CGATGACATTCCGGGGTTGTGCCCGGACGATCAGCAGCCCGGTCAGCGGCGAAACGACGACGAAGCCGGCGTCGGCCACCGCCTGGATCAAGGTCACGTCCGCGGCGGCGGCACCGGGACGCGTCGGCACCAGGAGCAGTACCACGGCCCCGATTCCCACCAGCAGGCTCAGGCCGGCGGAAATCCAACCGAGCAGCACCATCCCGCGGTCGCGCCCTGTGCCGTGCTCGGTCACCGCTCCGCGGCCGGTCGTCGCAGCCAGACCGATACCGACGTCGGCCGCAGCGCCTCACTGATGCTGCCGCGCAGCTCATCGGTCAGGTGGTCGAGCTCGACTTCTTCTCGGAGGCGACCGGTGAAGGCCGTCACGACCCGGGCGGCGTCATAGCGCGAACGATAGAAGCGCCGGTCGACGACCGCCTGGATGCGGCGCCGCAGCGGTTGGAAGAGGGCGGCCACGCCGAGCGTCGACGCCGCGACCGCCAGGCCGTTGTTGGCCGCCAGCGGGTTCAGGAGCTCCTGAAGCAGCAGCACGCTCACCACGTAGATGCCCGCCAGCACCACGCTCAGCACACCGTAGACCAGGGTCCGGTTGATGATCACGTCGATGTCGAACAGGCGGCGGCGCAGGATGGCAATCGCGATGGCGACCGGCAGCAGGGCTATGGCGCTCAATGCCACCACCCAGCCGACATCCGAGATCGGGCCGGCGTCGGCCAGGCCGATGGCGAGGGCGACGGCAGCTACCGATGCGGGGTAGGCGAACCACTTGATCTGGTCGCGCTCGTCGGCGCGGCCCCGGCGGTAGCGCAGCACGAGGCTGATGATCACCGCCAGCAGGGCGGGCGCCAAGGTCGCGATGCTCACCATGTTGACGATCGTGAGGAGCGGCGCGGCTCCGGGGATCCCGACCGGATTGATGATGTGGCCCGGCACGTCGAGCGGGCCGGGGTTGAAGGCGGCGGGCGCTCCACCGGCGAGCGGACCGATGATCGCCGGAACCAGGACCAGCCGCCAGCGCGGCGACGGCAGCCGCCCGGTGGGGAAGAGGAGCGGGACGATGATCACCACGATGCCAATCGCCGGCGCGAACGTCCAGCCGGTGATCCACGCGAAGAAGGTTGTCAGCGGCAGGCCGGTATCGTAGCGGGTCACGCTCAGCTCGGCGTAGGTGCCTCCCATGATCGAGGCGCCTATCAGCAGCGCGGCGGACAGCAGGAGCCAGCCGATCGGGTTCCGCGGCCGCTGGCTGGCGATCAGCGCGCCCATGGTGGTCAGGCCGGTCACCATGACCGTGAAGACCACCATGAAGTACGGGTCGCTGGTGCTCGACGTCGTCGGTCTCAGGATGACGGCCAGCGCCATTCCAAGGCCCAGCTGGGCGCAGGACCAGGCGAGGATCACCAGGGGCAGCGGGGAGTGCGACCCGCTGCGTGAAGGTACAGCCACCACGCCATCCTAGGGTTCCCGCGTTCCGAAAGCGTTACGGGTTCGCGAGCCTCTTTCGACGTTACGGAATGGCGGCCGACCTGCCGTTCGTTGCGCTCGTCCCAGCGATGCGTCACGCTTGCGCAATGGCCTCCACACCGCGCACTGCATCGCCGCGTCGGCTGGACCTGCGCCTGCTCGGCGCTCCACAGGTCGAGGTCGACCGCGTCCCGGTCGAGGCCGATACCCGCAAGGCGCTCGCGCTGCTGGCGTACCTGGCGGTCAGCGACGCTCCCCGGACCCGGGAGGCGCTCGGCTCCCTGCTCTGGCCGGACCACGACCAGACCCATGCCGGGGCAGCGCTGCGACGCACCCTCTCGGCGGCGCGTTCGGCGATCGGCGGTCGCTGGCTGATCCCGCGCGGCCGGGTGCTGCAACTCGAGACCGCCGACCTGCGCTGCGACCTGAGCGAGTTCCGCGCACTGATCGGGTCCGTGACGGCTCACCATCTGTCCGGCAAGACGGTCTGTGATCGATGCCGGCGCCGGCTCGAGCGTGCGATCGCCCTGTACCGCGGGGATTTCCTGGAAGGCTTCTCGCTGCGCGACAGCCCGGAGTTCGATGACTGGCAGGCTCTGACTGCGACCTCAGTCCGCACCGAGCTGGCCGACGCGCTCCTGCGACTGACCGATGCCTGTGCGGCCCTCGGCCAGTACGACGTCGCGCTTCGGCATGCCCGACGATGGCTCGCACTCGACCCGCTTCACGAACCGGCCCACCGGCGGTTGATGGAGCTCCGGGCGGCAAACGGCGATCGGGCCGGGGCGCTGCGCCAGTACCGCGAATGCGTGCGCGTGCTCGATGACGAGCTGGGGGTGCCGCCGCTGCCCGAGACGACCGAGACCTACCAGCGCATTGCCGCCGGCGAGCTGTTGGGCGCGCCGGTCCGCGTGATCCCTTCGATCCTGTCGGACGATGTGGGCCGGATCGCGGCGCGGCCCCGATTCCCGCTCGTTGGCCGGTCGGCGGAGCTCGGGCAGCTCGTGGCAAGCTACGACGCGAGCGGCGCATCGGGCCGCGTGGCCTTCGTCGAGGGAGAGGCGGGCATCGGCAAAAGCCGGCTGGCGGAGGAGCTCGCGGCGGTCGTCGCCTCGCGCCGCGCACGGGTGCTCACCATCCATGGGCGTCGCAGCGAGGCGGTCCTTGCGTACGCCTCGATCGCCGCGGCCCTGCGCTCGGCGCTCGATCTCGACTCCGGCTGGGCGGCACAGCTCGCCGGCCACACTCGCGCCAACGCGGCCCGGCTCGTCCCGGAGCTTGCCGGCGAAGTCGGCATGCCGGCGGCGGATCTCAGCCGCCTGGAGGAAGAGGCTGAGCGCGCACGCTTCCTCTCCGATCTCGCCGCCTGTGTGGAGGCAGTGCTGGGAGCGTCGCCGCCGGGTCTGCTGCTGGTCGACGATGCCCAGTGGCTCGACCCGGCGTCGGTTGAGGTTCTGGTGCATCTCGTCTGGCGCCTTCCCGGCCGGCCCATGTGCCTGGTCGTCTGCCAGCGATCGGCCGAGCTCGGCGAGGAACGGCTCGAGGCGCTCCGGGGCGAAGCACGGCGATCGGCGCTACTCGACGAAATCCGCCTGGAGCGCCTGGGTCGGGGCGACGTCGTGGCGCTCGCGGCGGCATCGGGCCAGGACACCGGCGTCGGGGCCGAGCTCTACACCAGGTCGGAGGGGAACCCGTACTTCGTCATCGAATACCTGGAGCTGCTGCGGGCTTCGCCATCGGCTCTCGAGACCGCCGACCGCCTGCCGAGGGGGATCCGCGAGCTCATCGCCTCTCGGCTCGTCGGCGTCAGTCCCGAGGCCCGGCAGATACTGGCTGCGGCCGCGGTCGTCGGCCGCTCATTCGACGCGCAGCTGTTGCGCATGGCCAGCGGTCGGAGCGCTGACGAGACGGTGCGCGCCCTGGAGGAGCTGGTGGTACGCGGCCTTGTCCTGGAGCACGGGCCCCAGGGAGACGCGTCCGGATACGACTTCGACCACGAGATGACGCGCGAGGTGATCCTGGTCGAGACTACCCTCGCCCGGAGACGCCTGCTCCATCGTCGCGTCGCGGCCGCGCTGCAGATGCGAGGTCGATGGCAGAGCTCCGGAGTGGCCGCAGTCATCGCCGACCACTATCGCTCAGCCGGTGACGACCGGGATGCCGCGCGGTTTCTGCGGCAGGCTGGCCGGGAAGCGGAGCGGCTCTTTGCCAATCGGCAGGCGCTGGAGCATTACCAGTCCGCTCTCGCCCTCGATGCCTCATTCGCGACCGAGCTTCACCAGCGGATCGGCGACCTGCAGACGCTGCTGGGCCTGTATGCCGATGCAGTGGCAAGCTACGAATCGGCGGCGGCGCTCGTGTCCGGTCAGGCGCTGGGTCCCATCGAGCATCGGCTTGCCAAGGTGCACGAGCGGCGCGGCGAGTGGGCCCTCGCCGAGGTCCACTACCTCGCGGCACTGGCGGCCGGGCCGGAAGACCCGAATGGCCAGGCACGCATCCTCGCGGATCGCAGCCTGGTCGCGCACCGGCGCGGCGACCCGGCCGCGGCCCGCATTCTGGCCGCGCAGGCCCTGTCACTCGCCACGCCAGCCGCCGATGCGATGACCCTTGCCCAGGTCCACAACCTGCTGGGAATCGTGGCCAAGGGAGCTGGATCCCTCGACGAGGCGCGCTCTCAGCTGGAGAAGAGCCTCGAGCACGCCGTCGAGCAACCAAGTGCGCGGATCGCCGCGCTTAACAACCTCGCGCTGGTGGAGCGCGCTGGCGATCGCCCCGAGCGGGCGATGGAGCTCACTCGGGGCGCTCTGCGCCTGTGCGTCACCCTTGGCGACCGGCACCATGAGGCGGCGCTGCGCAACAACCTCGCGGACCTACTGCATGCCGCGGGCCGGTCGGATGAGGCGATGGCTCAGCTGACCGATGCCGTCAGGATCTTCGCGGAGATCGGAGAGCCCGGCAGCATGCAGCCGGAGATCTGGAAGCTGGTCGAGTGGTGACCGTCGGCAGACCGGCGGCGGTGGGCGCTAGCGGACACCCGGTGCGAATTCCACCTCCACCAGCGGCGCAGTGGCGACCATCAACTCCAGGCCATAGCCCCACCCGGCGGCGACCACGCCGAGCACACGCCGCCGCTCCTCGAGGTCGGTGATCGGCCGCGCCGTGGCCGGCAGGTCCGCAACGACATCGCCGAGCAGGTGGAACGTGAAGCGCGGGTCGGCGACGAGATTCGCGTACCAGCCGCGCCGGCCTGGCCGGCCGCTGATGTAGATCCGGTCGTCGACGGTGTGGAACGCCAGCGGC
>JBBRXE010000142.1:0-4741 GCA_038248695.1 Candidatus Limnocylindria bacterium
ATCAAGACGATCGCCGACGCCAAGGTCTGGCAGAGCTACTCGGGCCGCTCGATGGGCGAGACGATGATCGAGCGAATCGAGCGCGCGTGGAGCCGCATGCGCCTGCCGCTGCTGTGGCTCGGCGCGCGGCGCCGGCTGCGAACCCTGCTGCATCCATACAGGTCGCCGCGCGACCCCTGATCGTCTCGCTCAGAGGGCAAGCGGGGCGCCATCCGACTCGTCGACGTGCGTCGGGCCGCGTCCGAGCAGGTGGTTGACGTCGTTCCAGGATTCGAGGCGCCAGCCGGTCTCATCGGTCCAGAGCAGCTTGGAAAATGACGCGTTGTCGAGGTCGAAGCCCCAGAACCCCTTCGCGGTGAGATCCAGCAGGTGCCCGACCAGTAGACGAATGGTGCCGCCGTGTGACACGAGGCAGACCGGGGAGGCGTTACTGATGGCGAGCTCGTCGAGGAGGCTGGTGATCCGGCTGCGCGCGCCGTCGATCGGCTCAGAGCCCGGTGGTTCGGCGCTGCGACTCCGCCACGCCGCATAGCGTTGGGGATCCTCCATCTGCAGCTCGGCGTGAGTACGCCCTTCCCACGCACCCTGGCCGATCTCCATCAGGCGTGGCTCGGCTTCCACCGGCAAGCCGCCGAGAGCCTTGGCGATGAGTTCCGCCGTCTCGTGCGCTCGACCCAGGGACGAGGCGATGATGCGCACCGGCCGCTCTTCGGTGCTTGCCAACCGCCGGCCGAGGCTCCTCGCCTGCTCGCGACCCTCCTCGGATAGTGGCGGGTCACGATGTCCCTGGAAGCGGCCCTCGCGGTTCCAGTCGGTGATGCCGTGGCGGACGAGGAGCAGCCGCCGTTCGCCGCTCACCCCGCCGCGATGGTCGGCGCGGGCAGCGCCTCCCGCTGGCGCTCTTCGGCAACCGCGACCGCACGCCCCGCATCCGCCGCGATCCCGAAGTCGGGGAGCGTCTCGCCCAGCACGCGCAGCGCGTCGGTCAGCTCGTCGAGTGCGACGTCGCCCATGTGCCCGATGCGCACGATCTTCCCGGCAAACTTGCCCTGGCCGCCGGCGATCGCCAGCCCGCGGCGTCGCAGCTCAGCAGTGAAGGACGCCCACTCCACGCCGTCCGGCAGCCAGGCCGCGGTGACCGTCGCCGAACGATGGCCCTGGGCGGCCACCAGCTTCAGGCCCAGCGCCTGCAACCCGGCCTGAACCGCGCTCGACAGCGCGGCATGCCGCCGCCAGGTCGTCTCGCGTCCCTCGGCCAGCAGGCGGCGCACGCCGACACGCAGGCCGAACAGCACGCTGACCGCCGGGGTCCAGGGGGTCTGTCCCTTCGCGGCCCAGCGCCGCGCCTGGTCGAGGTCGAAGTAGAAGCGCGGCATGCGCGCCCGCTCCTCGGCGGCGCGCGCCCGCTCGCTCATCGCCAGCATGGCGATGCCCGGCGAGGCCATCCACGCCTTCTGGCTGGCGCTGGCGACGAGGTCGACGCCCCAGGCGTCCATCTCGAACGGGATCGCGCCCAGCCCGCTGATGCCGTCAACCAGCGACAGCGGCGCCCCCGGCGCCTCCCGCACCGCGGCGACCAGCTCGCGCAGCGGGTTGACCACCCCGGTCGAGGTCTCGTTGTGGGTCAGCAGCACGGCCGCGTATTGGTCATGGGCCGCCAGGTGATCGCGTAGTGCGGCAGGGTCCGCGGCGTCGCCCCACGGGACATCCAGGCGCTCGACGCTCGCGCCGTACGTCTCGGCGATCGTCGCGAAGCGGTCGCCGAACGAGCCGATGCTCACTGCCAGCACCCGCTCGCCGGGCGACAGGGTGTTGACGATCGCAGCCTCCAGTGCACCGGTGCCCGATGCGGTCAGCAGCAGCACCTCGTCGCTCGTCCCGATCAGCGAGGCGATGCCGTTGCCGATCTCGGGCAGCATCTCGGCGAATTCACCGCCGCGGTGGTCGATCATCGGCGCCGCCTGCGCCTGGCGGACGTCGTCGGGCAGCGGCGTCGGGCCCGGGACACGAAGGTTCTGGTGCATGGCAGGCATCATAATCGGCTCGTGGACCCGACCAATGCCACCAACGCCACCAATGCCACCGATGCCGCGACGATCGCGCACGCCTGAGCTCAGCCAGCCGCTCTTCGCGTCGGAGCCGGCGGCCGATGCGCCGCTCGCTGCCCGCATGCGACCGCGCACCCTCGACGAGTTCGTCGGCCAGGCGCACCTCATCGGCGCGGACGGGGCGCTGACCAAGGTGGTGAAACCCGGTTACCTGCCCTCGATGGTGCTCTGGGGTCCGCCGGGTTCCGGCAAGACCACGCTGGCGCGGCTGCTGGCCGATCGCGCCGGCGGCACCTGGCGCCAGCTCTCGGCGGTGACCAGCGGCGTGGCCGACGTGCGCGCCCTGGTCGCCGAGGCGAAGGCGCTGCGCGAGGCTGGTGGGCGGACCGTCGCGTTCATCGACGAGCTGCATCGGTTCAACAAGAGCCAGCAGGATGCCCTGCTGCCGCACGTCGAGGAAGGGACGATCACGCTCATCGGTGCGACCACCGAGAACCCGTACTACGAGATCAACTCGCCGCTGCTGTCCCGGCTGCGGGTCTATCGGCTTGAGCCGCTGTCCGTGGAGGCGTTGCGGCAGATCGTCGAGCATGCACTGACCGATGCGCGCGGCCTGGATGGCCGCGTCGCGCTCGTGTCGGATGCCATGGCGTCACTCGTCGACCTGTCGGGTGGTGACGCCCGCCAGGCGCTGAACATCCTGGAGGCCGCCGCCGCGGTGTCGTCGTCGCCGTCGGGCGAGGCGATCGCAGAGGCGGCGCAGCAACGCCTGCTGGCCTACGACCGGGTGGGGGATCAGCACTACGAGGCGGCATCGGCCCTGATCAAGTCGATGCGCGGCAATGACCCGGACGCTGCGCTGTACTGGTGCGCCTCGATGGTGGCGGCGGGGGAGGACCCGACCTTCATCGCGCGGCGCATCGTGATCGCTGCGTCCGAAGACGTCGGCAATGCGGATCCACGGGCTCTGCAGATCGCCGTTGCGGCAATGCAGGCGGTCGAGATAATCGGCCTTCCGGAGGCGCAGTACGCGTTGGCGCAGGCGGCCGCCTATGTCGCATCGGCGCCCAAGTCGAACCGTGCCGGCGCGGCGTACTTCGCGGCGCTCGCTGAGGTAGAGGAACGGGGCAGGCTGCCGGTGCCACTGCACCTTCGGCCTTCGGCTCATCGGCGGCTGTCTCGCGAGCAGGGATACGGCAAGGGCTACCTGTATCCGCACGATTTCGACGACGCAGACGTCGGCCAGCAGTACCTGCCCGATGCGCTCATCGGCCGCGTCTTCTATGAGCCATCGGACCAGGGCCTCGAGATCCAGATCGGGGAGCGACTGCAGCGTTTGCGGCGGGCGCGTCTGGAAAAGCGTCGGCGGCGGGAAGCCGATGGTGGAGGGGCGGCTGGGCGCAGAGATGCCTGACGAAGGCGAGGATGCGGGCGAGCGACAGGCCGAAGCATACGCCCGCGTATGGCCCCTACGGGGACCGCTATGTTCGCGCGGTCGCCCTGGGTATTCGCAAATGCGCTCGAGAGTGCACGTTATTGGTCTCCGACCCGCCGTGTCCGAGCTTAAGGAAACGTCTGGGGTGCAGTATCGGGCGGCTACGCGTGCCTCGCGAGATAAGGGACCCGTGGATGCGCATTAGCACCGGCCCGCAGAGAGGCCCGGAGCTCGACTCGATCAGCCGGCGCGGGCGATGCCGAGCACGTTGAAGGCGATGAATGCCACGGTCAGGATCGCTGCCATGATCACCACCAGGACGCCGATGTTGCGGAGGTCGCGGGCGACGTAGTGGTACCCCTGCTGCGCCTGCTCGCCGAGGCGTGAAGGGCCGGCCACCATCTGGCGTGGATCGCGCGTGACGCGGCGGGTCCGTTCGCGCGCCTCGCGAGTCTCGCGAGTCTCAGGCGTGGGAACCGCCGCGGACTGCATCGGCGCGGACACGATGGCCGGCTCGACGTTCGAGCTGTCGACGGAGGGGGCCACCGGTGCAGCCGGCCTCGCAGCGACGTTCGGTCGCTGCGCCTTGCGCTGCTTTGCCTTGCGGCTTGCCGCCTTGCCACCTCGTCGCGCCATTCGTCCCTCGTCTCGCAGGCTTCGCACGGAACCACCCGCGGATGCCGCGGGTGGGGTCGCTATGATACCAGCCACCCCGAACGGAGCACCACGTGGCCGACCTGAACCGGATCCTGACGAACAACCTGGCTATCGCCATCGGCGTGCTCGCAGTGCTGATCCTGATCTTGGCCGTGCTCGTGGTCCTGCAGAGCATGCGCCTCGGTCGCGCGACACGCGCGTACCGCCAGCTGGTCGGTGGGGCGCAGGCCGGCGGTTCGTTGAAGGAGGTCCTGGACGCGCACGTTGGTCGGGTCGAACAGGTCAGCGGCAGGCTCGACGACCTGGACCGTCTGCACGCCTTCCTCGAGGAGCGCTCGCGCGGCAGCTTGCAGCATATCGGCATGGTGCGCTTCAATCCCTTCGAGGACACCGGCTCGGACCAGAGCTTCGCCATCGCACTGCTCGACGACCGGCGCGACGGCATGGTCCTGTCGAGCCTTCACGGCCGGGCGAATACGCGCCTCTTTGCCAAACCCGTCGAGAACGGTGAGTCGAAGCATGCGCTGTCGGCCGAGGAGACGCAGGCGATCCACATCGCGGTCGAAGGCACGCGGCCGATTCCGACGGCGCGCTAGCCTTC
>JBBRXE010000143.1:0-4718 GCA_038248695.1 Candidatus Limnocylindria bacterium
CGCGGCCGATGCCCGGACGCGCGTCGCTCAGGCCAGCGGCACCGCTGCCGCCACGTCACGTGCCGCCCTGGCCAGCTCCCAGCTGAACACCGTCGAGATCCGGCTCGCTCCGGCCCGACCGGCCGCCCGCAGCTCGTCGGCGGTCCGGAACCGGCCGCAGGCCTTGACCTGCACGCGCGGACCGACGCTGTCGCGCAGCAGCGCCACACGCTCGACGGTCCGCCGCGCCGTCGCGGCACCCCCGGAGGTGACGACGTGATCCGCGCCCGCTCGCTCGGCAAGCCGGCAGGCCCTGGTCACCAGTTCGTCACGCAGTACCTCGACCTCGATGATGACCCCGACGGTGCCCAGCGCCGAGTGCGCCATATCGATGACCGCCAGCAGGTCGTTGTGCACAATGTCGTCCATCGCCGAGATGAGGGCTCCCGCGTTCACGGCGAAATCGATCTCGGTGGCGCCCTGCTCCAGGCACTTGCTCGCCTCGAAGGCCTTCACGCTGAGCAGCTGCCCGCCGTGTGCGGCGCCGATGACGGTGCCGAGCCGAACGTGCGACCGGCCGAGCAGCCTGCGCCCTGCCTTCAACAGCCAGGGGCTTACGACCAGCGCCGCCAGATCGTGCTCGACGGCCAGCGCCACGGCCGTTTCGAGGTCCGCCAGCGAGGCATTCGGCGAGGTCAGCCGATGCTCCAGTCGCGCGTCCGTGCGCCCGATGGCGGTCATCGCGAGACGAGATCCTCCGTTCGGCGGGGCCTGCTGGTGCAGACCGGCCCGGACGGCCGATTGTAGCAGCGCCTAGTCCTGGGCCCCATCTCGCGTGGCTGGATGACGTTGCCCGCGCGCACCGGCCAGCAGTTCGGCAGCCATCGCCAGCAACTCGTCGCGACGGTTGCGTGCGGGGTCGTCGATGACCGCCGCGAACAGGGCGTCGAGCAACCGCCCGATGGTCGGGCCGGGCGCCAAGTGGAGGACAGCCATCAGGTCGTCGCCATTGACCGCCATCTGCCGCGGCTCGAGCGGTGACGCGCTCAGCTCGCGCGCGATGCGCGCCTCGAGCTGCGGCGCTCCGCCGACGGCAGGCTCGGCTGCTCCCGATGCAGCGTTGTCGGCGCGACGCAGCGCGAACAGGTCGCGCAGGTTGCCGGCCCCGGCGCGTTGGATGAAGCGGCGCACGGCCGCATCGGTCCAGTCAGGGCTGTAGGCGAACATGTGCTGCGCGATGAGGTGGCAGGCGTGATCGATCTCGGCGCGTGCGAAGCGCAGGCGGCGCATGAGACCGCGCACCAAGTCGGCGCCCACCGTCTCGTGACCGATGAAATGGCCGTCCGCCAGGGTCGAAGCCTTGCCGATGTCGTGCAGCAGCCCGATCAGGCGCAGCAGCGGGTCGGCGGCGGACAGCGCATCGGCCGTGCGCAGCGAGTGGTCGAGCGCGTCACCGGGGAGCGCCTTGCCCTGCGGGATGCCGCGTAGCGCGGCAAGCTCCGGCAACAGCACGCCGAGCAGGCCGAGATCCTCCATCAGCAGCAGCGCGCGACTGGGCGGCGCGACCTGCGAGGCCAGGATGCGCATGAGCTCATCGCGCACCCGCTCGCCGGAGAGGCCCGCCGCGGTTGGCGCCAGCTGGCGGATGGCGTTCTCGGTCGGGGCATCGACGATCATGCCGAAGCGCGTCGCGAAACGCACCGCACGCAGCAGCCGCAGCGCATCCTCGCTGAAGCGCCGCTGCGGGTCGCCGACAGCGCGCAGGATGCGGGCGCGCAGGTCGTCCCGCCCGAAGAATGGATCAACCACCCGTCCGCGGCGGCGTGACAGGTCGACCGGAACCCACGCGATGGCGTTGATGGTGAAGTCGCGCCGTGACAGGTCGTCCCTCAGCGAGCGGCCCCACGCCACCGCGTCCGGGCGGCGGCGGTCGGCATGACCCGACTCCGAGCGGTAGGTCGTGATCTCAATGCCATCGAGCGTGACAGTCCCGAAACGGTTCTCCCAGACCGACCCGGGGAACAGCGCGGCGGTCTCCTCCGGAGGCGCCGAGGTTGCGATATCCCAGTCGACCGGCTGGCCCCCGGCGAGCAGGTCGCGCACACAGCCACCGACCAGCGACGCCTCGAAGCCGGCATTGGTCAGCCGGCGCAGCACCGCGGCCACGGGGCGCGGCAGGCGGCCCTCGATTGCCAGCCGGTCGGGGTCACGCGGCCGGGGCGTGGTCGTCAGCTCCGTGCCGAGGCGTCGCCCAGGAAGAGATAGTTGCGCCAGGGATCGTTGCGGTCGTCGGCGAGATAGGTGCCGTACAGGTAGCGCACGTCGGCGCTCGGCGCGCGCGGCTCCTTGAGCAGCGTCATGTGCGCCTCGGCCAGCGTCTTGGATCCCTTGCGATGGTTGCAGCCGCGACATGCCGCGACGAGGTTCTCCCATTCGTGCCGCCCACCGCGATGCTTGGGTGTGACGTGGTCGATGGTCAGGTCGCGGCTGACCATGCCGCAGTACTGGCAGGTATGCCGATCGCGGGCGAAGACCTCGCGACGGCTGAGCTTGACCCGCGGGCGCGGCCGCTTGACCAGGAAGACGAGCCGAATGACCGACGGCGCGGCGATGACCAGCGTCGGCGTATGGATGACCTGGTGGTTGCGCTCCAGGAGCTCGGCCTTGTCCGAACCGAGCAGCCGAAAGGCGCGCCTGATGTCGCAGACGTTGAGTGGCTCATAATTCTGGTTGAGGACCAGCACCGGTGCGTTGATCACGTTTTGGACCCTTCCGGAGCGGATGATAGCAACGATTCGGCACGCGCTCCGCGCTGCTACCCTGATCGGCATGACGCTTTCGACGCGGGTCGCCATGATCAGCGGTGCCACCGGTGGTCTCGGCCGTGTCCTTGCGCGCCGCCTGGCCGACGAAGGCTGTTCGCTGGTGCTGGTTGGGACCGATGCCTCGCGCCTGGACGCCCTCGCCTCCTCGCTCTCCCTTGGGCCGGACCGATGCCTCACGTTCGTGGCCGACCTCCGAGACGCGGCGAGCAGCCAGGCCGCGGCCGACGCGGCGGTCGCGCGCTTCGGCCGAATTGACGTGCTGGCGCACCTGGTGGGCGGCTATGCCGGCGGAACGCCCCTGGTCAAGCTGGACCCCTCCAAGCTCAACGAGATGCTGGATCAGCATGCCTGGACCACCTTTCACCTGGCGCGCGCGGTGGTGCCTGGCATGACGAGCGCCAGTTGGGGGCGGATCGTGGCGATCTCACCTATCTCGGTGACGACGCCCGGACCGAATGCCGCGGCATACACCGCGGCCAAGGCCGCCCAGGACGCGCTCCTGGTTTCGCTGGCGCGAGAGCTGAAGGGCACCGGCGTGACGGCAAACCTGGTCGTGGTGCGGGCCATCGACGCGGAGCACTCGGGCAAAGCCGGCTGGGCCACGCCGGAGCAGATCGCCTCGGCGATCGTCTACCTGTGCAGCGACGACGCGGCGCTGGTCAACGGCGCGCGGATTCCACTCACCGGCTGACGGGTAGCCGGGGAACATCTCTGACGGCGACCATGCCGAGGCCGACCGTACCGAGGGAGACGCGCCGACGGCGCATTTGTCGCCACGCAGCATCACTATCCGGGTCGAGGCGCCTCCCGCCGCCCGCGGTGAGCACGGCCATCGCTTCTGAGACCGCCGTCGACGTGCGCAGCGCTGCACTCAGCGACATTTGCGCCTTCGGGGAGCGGCCTTGGGCGGCGTTGGGCGGGTTGGGGCCGCGGTGGGGCAACGATGCGTCGGGGCGTTGGTGCCGACTGGTCAAATGCTGTTCTGATCAGCCTTCGTCGCTTCGGGTGGTCGAATCCAGGGCTTGCTGAGCACGAAATGTAACTCCAGGTGCGCCGCGAACGGTCCAACGCTGATCACGGCGACATCTGACCGGTCCAGCCGCGCAGGACCCGCCCGCTCACATACGCGACATGACCGGCGCGGGATCCGCGGCGCAGGCCCGAACCGCGGCGTGCGGCGGCCTCGCCGGGAGCGCGGCACGGCTTGAAACGCCTCCACGAGTACAATGGGCAGCCACGTCCGGCGCGCAGCGCCGGCATCGGTCCATGCAGAGTGAACGAACGCAGATGACGACGATGGAAACGAGCACCTGGACCACCAAGGTCGGCCTGGCGCGCATGCTCTCCGGCGGGGTGATCATGGACGTGGTCACCGCCGACCAGGCGAAGATCGCGGAGGAAGCCGGCGCCGTGGCGGTGATGGCGCTCGAGCGCGTGCCATCCGATATTCGCAAGTTCGGCGGCGTCGCTCGCATGAGTGATCCGAAGCTGATCGAGGAGATCAAGGCCGCCGTCACCATTCCGGTGATGGCCAAGTGCCGCATCGGCCACATCGCGGAGGCACAGATCCTCCAGGCGCTGGCCGTCGACTTCATCGACGAGTCGGAGGTGCTCACCCCCGCGGACGAGGAGCACCACATCGACAAGCACGAGTTCGACGTGCCGTTCGTCTGCGGTTGCCGCGACCTCGGTGAGGCCCTCAGACGGATTGGCGAGGGCGCAGCGATGATCCGCACCAAGGGCGAGGCCGGCACCGGCAACATCGTCGAGGCCGTGCGCCATATGCGCGCCGTGCAGAAGGGCATCCGCGAGCTGTCCGGCATGCGTGGTGACGAGCTGTACGCGGCGGCCAAGGAGCTGCGCGCGCCGCTGAGCGTCGTCCAGCAGGTCGCCGAGCTTGGCGAGCTGCCCGTC
>JBBRXE010000144.1:0-4718 GCA_038248695.1 Candidatus Limnocylindria bacterium
GCTGGCGTGTCCGTCCCGACGATCTACCGTCACTTCCGCACGAAGCGGGAACTCTTGGCCGCTGTGTATCCGCACGCCGCACGCCGGTCCGGCCTGGACACGATCCCTGATCCGCCCTCGCTGGACGAGTTGCGGCCGCTCATCCGCGCGGTTGTCGAGCGCCTCGACATGCTCGACGATCTGTCGCGCGCGGCGATGGCGAGCCCAGGCGCATCCGAGGTGCGGCACGCGACGTTTCCGACTCGGTACCAGCGCGTCCGCCGCCTGGCTGACTCGATCGAGCCGAAGCTTAGGAAGGCTGATCGGGACCGGATCGCGCGGCTGCTGGTGGTCCTGACGGCATCCTCGTCGCTGCGGATGTGGCGAGATCACCTCGAGCTGTCAGTCGACGAGGTTGCCGATGACGTCGACTGGATCGTGCGCGCGGCGGTCGCCGCGGCCAATGGAAGGAAGGAACGATGAGCTCACCCACCGTCCGGCGCTTGGGAGACCTGCGCATGGCCGATGCCGCCGAGGTCGGCGGCAAGGCGGCCCAGCTCGGTGAGCTCATCGCCGCCGGTGCCCGCGTTCCCGACGGGCTGGTCCTCACCTTTGCGGCCGGCGAGCTGACGGCCGACGATCGCCGGCCGCTGCTTGGCGCCAGCGCGGAGGAACTGGGATCCGGCCCCTTTGCGGTTCGCTCGAGCGGCATCGCCGAGGACGGGGCCGAGCGATCCTTCGCGGGCATGTATGAGACGGTCCTGGACGTGCCAGCCGACGAGCTGCCGGCGGCGACGGCTCGGGTCCTGGCAAGCGTGCAGGCAGCCCGGGCTAACGCCTACGGATCGGCTGCCGACGGCCACATGGCGGTGATTGTCCAGCGCATGGTGGCGCCGGCTGCGGCCGGTGTCGCGCTCACCGCCGACCCGGTGACCGGGGATCGGCGGTCCTGCGTCGTCACCGCCGTCCGCGGGCTCGGAGAGCGGCTGGTGTCCGGCGCGGCGTACGGCGACGAGTGGACCGTCATCGACGGGCACGCTACCGCCCGTCGCCAGCCGGAGCGCGCGATCGATCGCCGGCAGGTGGAGATGGTGGCTTCCGAGGCGCAGCGGATCGCGACCAGTCAGGGCGTCCCGCAGGACGTCGAGTGGGCGATCGACGCCGACGGCACGTTGTGGACCCTCCAGGCGCGCCCGATGACCGCCTTGCCGCCCGACGCGTCGTGGGATGCGCCGGCCCCCGGCGCGTATACGCGACAGCTGCGCTTCGGCGAGTGGATCTCGGAGCCGCTGACGCCACTCTTCGACTCCTGGCTGCTGACCGCGATGGAGGAGCGGACGCATGCTGGATACCTGCAAGAGATCGGTCAACGCGTACCGCGGCCATATCACGTGGTCGTCAATGGGTGGTACTTCTACACGCTCAACTGGGCCACGCCCGCGGCCTTCGCCCGCAACCTGCCTAGCATGCTGTGGCACTTCGTCCGATCGCCACGCACACTCGCCGGCATCAACCCCTCCACCGTTCGGCACGCCGTCCCAATCCTCGAGCGTAAGTGGCGAACGGACTTGCAGCCGCGGTATCGGGCAGCGGTGGAGGACGCCGAAGGACGAGTCGAGCAGCTGCCGGTGACCGAGCTGCCGGCGCTGATCGATGAGCTGGCAGACCTCGCCGGCACATCCTTCATGTGGGTCACGGCATTGGCGGGTGCCGGGTACAAGATGGAGATGAACCTCGCGAAGTTCTACCGCCGCCACCTGGCGCCCTCGCTCGGCGGCAGCCACCTGCCTCTCCTGACCGGCTTCGAGGCCCCGACCGATCCAGCTCGACACGCCGTGGCCTCGCTGGATTGGTGGCATGCACCCGGGCCGCGAGGGGGATCGGCGACCAGGCCGCCCGCAGATCACGCTGCGCTGGTCGAAACCAGGCATGCCGCGGAGGAGGCAGCGTTCACCGCGCTCGCTTCGTCACCGCGCCGTCTTCGAGCCTTCCGGAGGCTAGTGGCGGATGCCCAGCACCTCGTCCCGCTGCGCGAGGAGCAGGTGGCCGAGCTGACGATCCCGTGGCCGGTCATGCGGCGGGCGGTGTGGCGGATGGGCGAAGAGCTCGCCTCCCGTGCGGTGATCGGCGAGCCCGATGACATCTTCTTCTTGACCCGTGACGAAGTACTGTCGGCGATCGGCGACAGTGGCCCGGCTTCGCGCGTCGACGTGGCCGCCCGCCGCTCGACGCGAGAGCAGCAGGCTCGCCTCGTGCCACCGCTGATCGTCGGTCGGCTGAACCCGTTGGTGAAGAAATTGTTCGCGGGCATGTCACGGGCGTTCGGAGCTGTTGCATCGGATACCGCAATCGTTTCGGGGACGCCGGCGTCGCCGGGTCGCGCCAGTGGGGCGGTCCGGGTGATCCGCGGCCCGGAGCAGTTCGACGAGCTTGAGCCCGGCGAGATCCTCGTCGCCTCGATCACCGCCCCTGCCTGGACACCGCTCTTCACTCGAGCGGCCGCGGTCGTGACCGATGTCGGGAGCCCAGCGGCGCACGCCTCGATCATTGCCCGCGAATATGGGATCCCGGCCGTGGTCGGTTGTGGCGACGCGACGGCCCGCCTGCGGACGGGCACGCGAGTTACCGTCGACGGCACCACGGGGAACGTCGAGCCCGCATAGCTGAGCCCTGGGCGGTTGACGTTGCATCGTTAGCCGTCATGACCGCTACCGCAACCGTACTGTCCCGCGCTTCGGCGACGTCTTCTGGCGCCTCTCCCGCTTCACCAGCCCGCTGACGATGCCTTCGGCCGGCAAGCGCTGGAAGAGCGCTCAGTGCCGGCGCGGTGGAAGCGGACGTCGTGGCCGGCCCACAGGAGCCGGAACTCCTCGCCTCGCGTTGACAGTCATCGCTCGGCCCCACGCTCATAGCACAGCGCTCAGTCGGAAATGCTTGGCATGCAAGAGGTCACTGGTTCGAGTCCAGTGTCGCCCACCAACCACTCATTTCACGCTCACACTGACCGCATAACTGCTTCACGACACCCATCGGCAGTTGACTACAGCGCTCCGTGCCGTATAACTGACGAGGTGAACTACGCTCCTCAGGAGGTCGTCGGCGCATTCCGTGACCCGCAAGTCATCCCCCCGGCCGCCGCAGGCAGCTCCGCCAGCCGACACCGATCTGTCGCTGACGTTGGCCGAGGCGTTGCCGTCCTTCTCGCCAACCCGCCCCGGCGATTCGTGAACCGGACGGGCAAGGTCGCTCCGAGCACAAGCGCCTGTCGCGCTACGAGACAATGACCCTCGGTGAGATCAAGGCGCGGCCGGTTGCCGACTTCGCGGCCGACAAGTCGCAGCTCCACCTCTGGACGCCGAACGCGCTCGTGGCCGACGGGATTCGATTCACCGACCGTGAGTTCGCGTTTGTGGCCGCTTCTCTATTCCTGCCTGGCATTGCCCCATGAGCGAGAAGCGAACGACTGCTCGGGCATTCCACGACGCCATCGGAGTCGAGGACTGGCGGATCCTCTTCTCTGGCGCCCACGCCTACTTCCACGTCGGATCGTTCGCGGAAGCAGCAAGGTTCGTGGCCGCGATCGCCGAAGTTGCGGAGGTTGTGGGCCACTTCCCCGACGTGGACGTGCGACCCGAGGGAGTCACAGTCCGGACTGCCTCCGGGGAGTACGGAGCTCTGAGCGATCGTGATGTTGAGCTGGCACGCCAGATTTCGGCAGAAGCTCGGAAGTTGCGGATCGAGCCGGACCCCTCCCAGGTCCAGGTCGTGGGCATTGCGGTGGCACAGGATGCAGGCACCGACGTAGGGCCGTTTTGGGCCGCAGCCCTCGGGTACAGGAGCCTTGGACCGAAAGAAGACGTCGTCGATCGGCACCGACGTAACCCGCACGTGTCGTTCCAAAGCCTCCGCCCTCCAAAGCCGGGGCGTGGCCGGACCCACATCGACATCAGCGTGCCGGCCGATCAGGCCGAAGCAAGAGTCGCGGCAGCACTCGAAGCTGGCGGACGCCTGGCGGACGGTACGCATGTGCCCCATTGGTGGACACTCGCGTCGCCCGAGAACCACGGTGTCGACATCGCGGCTTGGCCGGACTTCGAGGACGACGAGGAGGACTGAGCCATGGCGGCGCCCGTCATGAACACACCAGATGTGTTCATGGACCTACTCATGGGCCGCCTTCAGACATCTCGGCGAGGTGTGCGATCCCTCGTCCTCATCCAGTCCATGCGCGCCCGCTGGCGCGGCAGCCCGCAGAGCTTCGACCTTCGGGTCAGGCCACACGACTGACACGCATGTGCTCGCTCGCGGGCTCCAGAGTTCCCGCAATGAACGCGGTCACCTTGGTGTCGGCCCACTGCGCCCAAAGCGACGCGGCCTGGCTCTCGGGCGATCGGTTCGAAGGCGCCGACCCGCGGAAACCGTGACCGCATGCCACGCGTGGACGACCACATCGGACGAGCGGTAGTGGCGGGCCTCGCTGAGTTGGCGCCCGCTACGCCGGCGCTTGATGAGCAGTGGGGCGCGGAGTTGGAGGGCCTCGAACGCGAGGTCAATGACGCCCTTGCTGCGTTGATGGCGGTCGCTCGGGATGTGTCACGAGAATGGGCGGCTCACTCAGCCAGCGAGTAACTGTTCGTAGTTGGTCGAGACTCCCATCGCCTGGGAGGAAGATGGGGTCCATGACTACTACGGCCAAGCGCTGGGGTCATAATGAGGTGTCTGTCCGGCGCGACGCCCCC
>JBBRXE010000145.1:0-4711 GCA_038248695.1 Candidatus Limnocylindria bacterium
CACGAGGCCGTGGTCGCCGTCGAGAAGATCGCCGGGCACGACCCCGAGCCGGTCCGCATGGACTTCATGCCGCGTGTCACCTTCTGCCGGCCACAGATCGCCAGCCTCGGCATGGGCGAACAGCAGGCAAAGGACCAGGGCCGCGAGGTGAAGGTCGGCTCGTTCCCGTTCCGCGCCCTGGGCAAGGCGACCATCGTCGGCGAAATCGACGGCTTCGCCAAGATGATTGCGGACGCGCAGACCGGCGTGCTGCTCGGCACGCATATCATCGGTCCGCATGCTGGCGACCTTCTGGCCGAACCGACCTTCGCACGACTCGTGGAGGGCACCGTCGACGAGATCGCCACGTCGGTGCATGCACATCCGACACTCACCGAGGTGCTCGCCGAGGCCGCCCTGGCTGTCGACGGCGCAGCGATCCACGTCTGAGAGGAGAAGCACGTTGACCAGCTCGAAGGCGGCGTCGAGGTCGCGGCACGTGGAGCTCGGCCTCAGGGACGATGACGTCCTGGCGATGTATCGCCAGATGCTGCTGGCCCGCGCCGTTGACGAGCGCATGTGGCTCATGCAGCGAGCCGGCAAGATCGCGTTCATCATCTCGGGACAGGGCCACGAGGGAGCACAGGTGGGCGTCACCTGGCCCATGCGCAGGGGACAGGACTGGTTGGCGCCGTTCTACCGCTCCATCGCTGCAAGCATGACATTCGGCATGACCGCCGAGGACATCATCACCGCGCACCTGGCCAAGGGCGACGACGTGTCGTCCGGCGGTCGTCAGATGCCCGGCCACTACGGCGGCGCCCGCTACAACATCGTCAGCGTCTCGTCGCCTGTCGGCACGCAGGTCCTGCACGCGGTAGGGCTGGCCATGGGCGCCTGGGTCAAGGGCGAGGACTGCGTGGCCATCACCTACTTCGGCGAGGGCACGGCCAACCAGGGCGAGGTACACGAGGCCATGAACTTTGCCGGCGTGCACAAGCTGCCGGTCATCTTCGTCTGCGAGAACAACGGCTACGCCATCAGCGTGCCACTCGCCCAGCAGGTCGGCGGCCTCAGCGTTGCGGCGCGCGGGCAGGGCTACGGCATGCCGGGCGTGACCGTCGACGGTGGCGACGTGCTGGCCTGCTACGCCGCGAGCCGTGATGCCCACGAGCGCGCGCGGCGCGGCGATGGACCGACGCTCATCGAGGCCAAGGTCGTGCGCATGACGTCCCATTCGTCCGATGACGATCAGCGGCGCTACCGGGACGCGGACGAGGTGGCCGCGCTCAAGGGACAGGATCCGATCCTCATCTTCGCCGAGCAGCTGCGCGCGAGTGGTGTCCTGACCGATGAGATCGACGAACGCCTGCACACCGAGGTCAAGGCCGAGGTCAACGAGTCCTCGAAGCGCGCCGAGGCGCGCCCCGGCCCGGATGTGGCCACGGCCGAGCGCTTCGTCTATGCCGATCCTGACGCCGATGCACCGGGCGTTCAGGTCGAGGCGCACTGACATGGCCGAGCTCAACATCCTGGAAGCCATCCGCCTTGGCATGGACGAGGAGATGGAGCGCGACGCGAACGTGATGATCCTGGGCGAGGACGTCGGCCGGAAGGGCGGCGTCTTCGGCGCGACTGACGGCCTGTGGGCGAAGTACGGCGGCAAGCGCGTGCTCGACACTCCGCTCAGCGAAGGCATGATCGCCGGCGCCGCGGCGGGCGCCGCGCTCTACGGCCTGCGACCCATCGCCGAGATGCAGTTCGCCGACTTCGTCTATCCCGCCTTCAACCAGATCGTGTCCGAGATCAGCCGCATGCGCTACCGCTCGAATGGCACCTTCGGCCTGCCGATGGTGATCCGCATGCCGTACGGTGGCGGCGTCCATGGTGCGCTCTATCACAGCCAATCGAACGAGGCCTACTTCACCTCCACCGTCGGCCTGAAGGTCGTCGCGCCGGGCACGCCGGCCGATGCCAAGGGCCTGCTCAAGGCCGCCGTCCGAGATGCGGACCCGGTCATGTTCTTCGAGCACAAGAAGACGTATCGCCTCTTCAGGGCGGAGGTGCCCGAAGGTGACACGCTCGTTCCCATCGGCAAGGCCGATATCGCCCGCCTCGGCAAGCACATCTCGATCTTCTGCTACGGCTACATGCGCACCTGCGCCCTCGAGGCAGCCGAGGCGCTGGCCCGCGAGGACGGTGTGGAGGCCGAAGTCGTCGACCTGCGTACCCTGCGGCCGCTGGATCGCGACGCGATCCTGGCGTCCGTGGCCAAGACCGGCAAGGCATTGGTGGTTCACGAGGCGAACCGCTTCGGCGGGTTCGGCGGCGAGATCGCGGCCATGATCGCCGAGGAGGCATTCGAGTCTCTCGATGGCCCGGTGACCCGCCTCGCCGGCCCCGACATTCCCGCCGTGCCGTATCACCACGACCTCGAGGAGTGGTTCATGCTGTCACCGGACAAGATCGTCGACGCAGCCCGCAAGCTTGCCGCGTACTAGGATCCCAAAGGAGCGATTCACCGATGCCAACCACGATCAAGATGCCCCAGTTGGGCGAGTCCGTCACCGAGGGCACCATCGAGCGCTGGCTGGTCAAGGAGGGCGACACCGTCGAGCAGTACGACCCGCTCTTCGAGGTCGTCACCGACAAGGTCAATGCCGAGGTCCCGGCGGAGGTCGCCGGCAAGGTCACCAAGATCATCGTGGGTGACGGCGAGACGGTGAAGGTCGGCACGCCGCTGGCCGAGATCGAGACCGATGGCGCCGGCGCGGAGGCCTCCGCGGCCGACACCGCGGCCCCTGCCGAGGGGGCCACAGGCACCGGGGCCGCCCCCGCTGACGCCGAGCCCCAGCAGGCTCAACCGGCGATGCCACAGGCGGCCGGGGCGCAGCCGGTAGCCGAGGCGGCAACAGCCCCGCCGAGCGGCGGCGCCACCGGCGTGGCAGCCGACGAAACCGGGACGCAACCCGCGCAGCCGCAGAACGGCACGACCGCCGCGCCGCCGACCGACAGTTCCGTGCGCATGACTCCCGCTGTGCGACGCCTCGTTCGCGAGCACGACCTCGACGTCACACAGCTGACCGGCAGCGGTGCCGGCGGACGGGTCACACGCGAGGACGTGCTGAGCTTCATCAACCAGGGCGCCCAGGCCCCAGCGGGCGCCGCAACGTCGACCGCCGCTGCGGCAACCGCGTCGGCCGCTCCCGCCCCAGCACCGGTACCACAGCCCGCCGTACCGGCCGCGCAGCCATCGGCAACGCCTCCGCCGCCGGCGCCGGCCGGATCACCTCCACCCGCCGCGCCGAACTATCAGCCCGCGCCGGTGCCCACACCGTCAGGTGGCGACACCGAGGTGTCGCTCACACCCATGCGGAAGGGCATCGCCAAGAAGATGACGCAGGTCAAGCAGACGGTCCCCCACGCCTATACGGTGGTGGAAGTCGACATGACCGATGTCGTCCGCTGGCGCGAGGCCAACACGGGGGCATACAAGGCCCGCGAAGGCATCGGCATCAGCTACGTCGCAGTCGTGGTCAAGGCCGTCACCGAGACGCTGCGCCAGCACCCGATGCTGAACAGCCAGTTCGCCGAGGACAAGGTGATCCTCAAGCAGGCGATCAACATCGGCATCGCCGTGGCGGTCGACAACGGCCTCATCGTGCCGGTCATCCGCAGCGCGGACCAACTGTCGATCAGCGGCGTCAACCACCAGGTGCAGGACCTCGCCGCCCGCGCGCGAATCAACAAGCTGAAGCTCGACGAGATCCAGGGCGGCACGTTCACGGTCAACAACACCGGCTGGTTCGGATCGGTCTCCTCGATGCCGATCATCAACGCGCCGGAGGTTGCCATCCTGTCGATGGAGGCCATCGTCAAGCGACCATTCGTGATCGAGGCCGATGGTCAGGACGTGATCGCCATCCGCTCGATCATGAACATGACCTGCAGTTTCGACCATCGCGTCCTCGACGGCGCGCAGGTCGGCTCATTCCTGTCCGACGTGCGCAAGCGCCTGGAGTCCTGGGACCCTAACACGCCGCTCGGCTAACCCGGCCACTTCACCCAAAGGTTCGATCTGTGAGCGCCAAGGTTCCATGCAGGAAGCAACGAGACCGCTCCGCTAGACTTGGCGCATGTCCCAGCCCGACTTCGCCACGCTCGGTGAGCTGAGTGTCATCTCCAACCCGAACGGGCATCACGGCGGCCCGTCGGAGGTCATGTATCCGGGCGGTCCACAGACCGATGACGGCCTGGTCGCCCCCGGCGAGCCGCTTCCGGAGAACGCCGGGCCTGGCGGACGGCGTCCTGAGTGGTTGAAGGTTCGGATCGGAGCGGGATCGACGTATGCGGGCCTCAAGCACCTCATGCGCGACGAGGGCCTAAACACGGTCTGCGAAGAGGCCCGCTGCCCGAACATCGGTGAATGCTGGACGCTTGGCACTGCCACCTTCATGGTTCTCGGCAGCGTCTGCACCCGGAACTGCGGCTTCTGCGCCATCGCGACCGGTCGGCCGCCGACGACGGACTGGGACGAGCCGCGTCGCGTGGCCGAGGCGACGCAGCGCATGGGCCTCAAGCATGTGGTGATCACCATGGTCGCCCGCGACGACCTGTCCGATGGCGGCGCCGGCATCGTCGCCGAGACGATTCGCCAGATCCGCGTCGAGAACCCGGCAACCAGCATCGAGGTGCTCATCAGCGACCTGAACGGCCGCGAGACTGACATCCG
>JBBRXE010000146.1:0-4694 GCA_038248695.1 Candidatus Limnocylindria bacterium
GCGGCGAGCCCCTTGGCGACGTCGAGGGCCAGGACGAGCACTGCACCGGACATCCCCACCGAACGCAGCGTGTTCGTCGTGCCGGTGCGGCCCGAGCCGCGCGTCCGCGGATCCACGCCGCCCAGCAGGCGACCGACGATCACGCCGACCGGCAGCGCGCCGAGGAGATAGCCGATGACACCCCAGCCCAACGCACCGAGCGGCCCATCCACCGGTCGGCGGTCAGCGAGGTGCCGAGCGGCGCTGCATCAGCCGCAGCCCCACCGCCAGGGCGGTCCAGATCAGCGCAACGACGGCGCCGACGATCGCGGCAGACATCGGTCCGTTCGACCACTGCAGCGAGAAGGCGATCAGCCCGACCAGGAAGGCGGTCACCAGCGTGAGCAGGATGTAGCGCCGCGTGAACGACAGGTCGCGCGTGGCGCGCGCCTCGGCACGCTTGGCACGCACTTTCTCCATTCGCGCGCGCTGGCCGGCCGCGACCGGCAGCGCGTACTTGTCCTGGTTCTTGTTCATGCGCTGGTAGGCGCGGCGTTCGGCTCTCGACATCGCGACTGAGTCTAACGGCTGGCGTCGTCGTCGCGGACCGGTGGCCGCCGCCGGCCGGTCGAGCCGAGCGCGCTGTGCGCGTCGTCGACCTTGAGCTGCACCGGATCGGCACCGAACAGCGCGGTCAGCGCCCAGTCGATCGCGACCCGCACCTTGCGGTTGAAGCCCGGCACACGCGACCAGTAGTAGCCGCGCCACATGAACCAGGCGAGCCAGCCGCGCACCTTGATGCCGAAGACGACGCCGACGCCGGTGTGTGCGCCAATCGAGGCCAGGGTGCCGATCGTCTCGTAGCGGAACGAGCGCAGCTCGCCGCCGTCGATGCGGGCCATGATGTTGTCGGCAAGCTGCTTGGCCTCGCGAACCGCGTTCTGGGCGGTCGGGGCATAGGCGCGCTGACCATGGTCGTTCGGCTTCGGGATCCAGGCGCAGTCGCCGATGGCGAAGACACCCGGCTGGCTGGTCTGCATGGTGACCTGCGTCACGGCCCGACCGCCGCTGTCGACCTCGACGCCCGACTCGGCGACAAGCGGCGCCGGCTTGACGCCGCCGGTCCAGATGACCGTGCGCGCCGGAATCACCTCTCCCTCGCCGACGACCACGTGATCCTCGGCGACCTCCTTGATGGCCGTGTCGAACATGACTCGGTAGCCGCGCCCGGCCAGGCGCTGGCGTGCGTACTCCCCCATCTCGGCCGGCATCTCGGGCAGCAGGCGGTCCTTGAGCTCGACCAGGTATGCGCCGACCTCGCTGTCGGCGATCTTCGGGTAGTAACGCTTCCGCACACGATGGATGAACTCGGCGACCTCCCCGGCGGTCTCGACGCCCGAAAAGCCGCCGCCGCCGACCACGAAGGTCAGCTGCGCTCGGCGCTCGGCAGCATCCTCCTCGAGCTCGGCACGCTCGAGCATCTCGATGACCCGGTTGCGCAGGCTGAACGCATCGGCCAGGGTCTTCATCCCGACCGCGTGCTGCTCGAGGCCCTTGATGCCGAACGTCGCGGTCTCGCCGCCCAGCGCCAGCACCAGGGTGTCGTACCTGAGCCGATGCAGGTCACCGTCGCCGCCAAGCACGCTGACCAGCCGCTCACCCAGGTCGATCTTCTGGACCTCGGCCGTGATCGCCCACGAGCTGGGCCGATGCAGCATGGCGCGCAGCGGCATGACCACGTGCCGTGGCTCAAGGATGCCCGAGCAGACTTCCGGCAGCAGCGGCGTGAAGAGCATGAAGTTCTCGCGGCTGACGATCCAGATCTCGACGTCGGTGCGCCGCCGCAGCCGCGTCTCGAGCACCTGCGCGGTCTGGATGCCACCGAAGCCGCCACCCAGGATCAGCACCCGATGCGGGCTGCGCGCCTGCTCACTCATGCCGCTCACGCTGCCCATGATGCCATCCACGGCGCTGTTTCCACCGAGGCGAGCGACCGGGGGGCCCGCAGTCCAACCCATCGCGAGGCATTCGATCGCATCGGTATGTACCATTAGGGCCGATGGCCACCCCGATACACGACGTCTTCGACCAGTTCAAGCAGCAGCTGCCGGATATCGACCCGAGCGAGACCCAGGAATGGATGGACTCGCTCGACACGGTCGTCGAGCAGGAAGGGCCGGATCGGGCCCGATACATCATCTACAAGCTGCTCAAGCGCGCGCGACAACTGCAGGTCGGCCTGCCGCCGCTGGTGCAGACGCGCTATATCAACACGATCTCGCCAGAGCAGGAGCCGTACTTCCCCGGCGACGAGGCGATGGAGCTGCGCGTCCGCCGCATGATCCGCTGGAACGCGCTGGCCATGGTGCTGCGCGCCAACACGAAGTACGACGGCATCGGCGGGCACCTGTCGACCTATGCCAGCGCGGCCAGCCTGTACGAGGTTGGATTCAACCACTTCTTCCGCGGTCCGGAGGATCCGGGCGGTGGCGACCAGGTGTATTTCCAGGGCCACGCCGCGCCCGGCTTCTACGCCCGCGCCTTCCTGGAGGGACGCCTCAACGAGGACAACCTCGACCACTTTCGGCGCGAGGCCCTGACCCCCGAGCTCGGCCTCTCGAGCTACCCGCACCCGCGGCTCATGCCGCATTTCTGGCAGTTCCCGACGGTGAGCATGGGCATCGGCCCCATCAATGCCGTCTACCAGGCGCGCTTCAGCCGCTACCTGGCTGCGCGCGGCTTCGCCGATACCGCCGACCAGCGCATCTGGGGCTTCCTGGGCGACGGCGAGATGGACGAGCCGGAGTCGGTCGCGGCGCTGAGCCTGGCGGCCCGTGAGGGCCTCGACAACCTGATCTTCGTGGTCAACTGCAACCTGCAGCGGCTCGACGGGCCGGTGCGCGGCAACGGCAAGATCATCCAGGAGCTGGAGTCGATCTTCCGCGGCGCGGGCTGGAACGTGATCAAGGTCATCTGGGCGCGCGAATGGGACGAGCTGCTGGCCCGCGACAAGGACGGCGTGCTGTTGGCCAAGATGAACGAGACGCTTGACGGCGACTACCAGAAGCTCTCCGTTGCCGACGGCGCCTATATCCGCGAGCACTTTTTCGGGCCCGATCCGCGCCTCAGGGCGCTGGTCGAGCACCTCTCCGACGATGAGCTCCAGAAGCTGCGCCGCGGCGGCCACGACTACCGCAAGGTGTACGCGGCCTACGCTGCGGCCGTGGCGCACACCGGCTCGCCCACGGTGATCCTGGCCAAGACCGTCAAGGGCTGGACGCTCGGCCCCGGAGTCGAGGGACGCAACGTCACGCACCAGGCCAAGAAGCTGACCCTGGACGAATTGAAGGTCTTCCGCGACCGCCTGGAGCTGCCCATCCCCGACGACAAGCTCAAAGAGGCGCCCTACTACAACCCTGGCCCCGACTCGCCCGAGATCCAGTACATGCTCGAGCGCCGGCGCCAGCTCGGCGGCTCGCTTCCCCAGCGGGTCGTGCGACCCAAGCCGCTGCCCAACGCGGCCGACAACGCCTACGCCGAGCTGTTCGCCGGGTCCGACCGGCCCGCCAGCACGACCATGGCCTTCGCGCGGCTGATCCGCAACCTGACCCGCGACAAGGAGATCGGCAGGCGCATCGTGCCGATCATCCCCGACGAAGCGCGCACCTTCGGTATGGATGCCCTCTTCAAGGAGATCGGCATCTACAACCCGCTCGGCCAGCAGTACACCGCGGTGGACAAGGAGCTGTTGCTGTCCTACGTCGAGAAGACCGACGGCCAGATCCTTGAGGAGGGCATCACCGAGGCGGGTGCCATGGCCAGCTTCACCGCCGCGGCGACCAGCTACGCCGTGCACGGTGAGCCGATGATCCCGTTCTTCATCTACTACTCGATGTTCGGCTTCCAGCGCATCGGCGACCTGATCTGGGCAGCCGGCGACGCACGCGCGCGCGGCTTCCTGCTGGGCGCCACCGCCGGTCGCACCACGCTCACCGGTGAGGGACTGCAGCACGACGACGGGCACAGCCACGTCCTGCTGAGCGTTGTGCCGAACGTGCTGGCCTACGATCCCGCCTTCGCCTACGAGCTGGCGATCGTGGTGCGCGAGGGTATCCGGCGCATGTACGGCGAGCAGCCGGAGGACGTCTTCTACTACATCACCCTCTACAACGAGAACCTGGCGATGCCGGCCAAACCGGAGGGCGTCGAGGACGGCGTGCTGCGCGGGCTGTACCGGTTCAAGCCGGCCGAGAAGGGCACGCGCAGGGTGCAGCTGGTCGGCTCGGGACCGATCCTGCACCAGGCGCTCATTGCGCAGCAGATCCTGGCCGACCGCTACGACGTCGCGGCCGATGTGTGGAGCGCGCCGTCTTTCCAACAGCTGCGCGACGACGCACTCGCCGCAGAGCGCTGGAACCGGCTGCATCCCGATGCCGAGGCGCGCGTGCCCTACGTCGTGCAGCAGCTGGGCTCGGCTCAGGGACCGATCGTGGCGGCCACCGACTACATGAAGGCGGTGCCCGACATGGTCGGCCGCTGGCTCGACCGCGCCGACCGGCCCTACACCGTGCTCGGCACCGACGGCTACGGTCGCAGCGACACGCGCGAGGCGCTGCGCATCTTCTTCGAGGTCAACCCCGAGCAGATCGCCTATGCCGCGCTCCACGGACTGTGCCTCACCGGGGAGGCCGGACGCGAGGAGCTGCAGCGCGCCA
>JBBRXE010000147.1:0-4669 GCA_038248695.1 Candidatus Limnocylindria bacterium
GGTGATCGGCGGATCGGAGTGTCAGTATTTACGCCATCGCACGCTGGACTCACCCGCGGCGCGAGTGAAATGGCGCTCGCAGTTGCGATTTCGTCGCCGTTCACTCGCCGGGTGGGTAACCGGCGAAAATGCCGCCGCTTGGCGCCCGCATCCGCCCGCATCCGCCCGCATCCGCCGGCATGGCGCCCCCATTCAGGGTCGCGCAATGCGCTCCTCGAGGCGACCACGGATGGCGGGCCACTCATCCGCCAGGATGGAGTAGTAGACCGTGTCGCGGATGAAGCCATCGGACATCCACAGGTGGCGCCGCAGGATCCCCTCGCGCACGGCGCCCAGCCGCTCGATGGCTCGCTGCGAGCGGTCGTTGCGGCCGTCGGTCTTCAACGCCACGCGACCGGCACCAAGCTCGTCGAAGGCGTAGCCGAGCTGCAGCAGCTTGGCCTCGGTATTGATCACGGTGCGCTGGCGGGACGGCGCAATCCAGGTCCAGCCGATCTCGACCCGTTCCGACGGAACGTCGATGTCGCCGAAACGCGTCGATCCGACCGGAAGGCCGGACGACCGCTCGATCGTTGCCCAGGCCACGTAGCGGCCGTCCGCGACGCCATTGGCCGCCTCGGCGTACCACGCCTCCCAGCCGTGCGATGCGGGGTTGATCGACACGTAGCGCAGTGCCGCCGGATCTTCCAGAGCGGCGGCCTCGAGGTCACCGCGATGCTGCGGCCCCAGCGGTTCGAGGCGGACGAATCGGCCCTCCAGAGTAACCGGCTGCGGCCGCTTCACCGGGGTGTGGCCACCGCCGACTCGACCCAGCCTGGGATCTCCCGACGGAGCGTGGCGAGCGGCAGCGAGCCGTGACCGAGCACCTCGTCATGGAAGGCGCGCAGGTCGAATCGGTCACCCATCAGGCGCGCCACCTCGTCGCGCGCCCGCTCGATCTCGCGCTGGCCGATCTTGTACGACAGCGCCTGGCCGGGCCAGATGGTGTATCGGTCCACCTCGATGGCGGCGTCGACCATCGGCAGCGAGCCACGCTCGTGCATGAAGGCGATGGCCTTGTCGCGCGACCAGCCGAAGGCATGCAGCCCCGAGTCGACGACCAGCCGCGCCGCACGGAACGCCTGCGTCTCGAGCATCCCGTAACGCTCGAGGTCGTTGAGGTAGAGGCCCATCTCATCGGCCAGGCGCTCGGTGTACAGCCCCCAGCCCTCGGGGTAGGCGACGCCCACCATGCGCGACCCGAGCGTCCGGAAGCGGGGCAGACCCTCAAGCTCCTGCTCGATCCCGATCTGAAAGTGGTGCCCCGGCGTGGCCTCGTGGAAGGTGATCGAGGCGATCTTATGCAGGTGGCGCTCGGCAGGCTGGTAGGTGTTCAGGTAGTACTCGCCCGGGCGCGCGCCATCCATCGAAGGCGGCATGTAGAAGGCCGGCGGCGATTCCTGCTCTCGGTACGCCTCGACGGCCTTGACGATGCAGTTTGCCGTTGGCAGCCGGCCGAAGTACTGCGGCGCGAGGGCAAACGCGCGCGCCGTCTGCTCCGACGCAAGCTCGATGATGCGCGTCGGGTCGTCGGTATGGTTGTCGGGGTCGCCCGACAGGAACGCGTCCAGCCCGAAGCGGTCGGCATGTCCGAGGCGCCGCGCGATCGCGTCCTTCTCGGACTCGATCATGTCGAGATCGCCCAGGCCGAACTCGTGGACCTCCTCGGGAGTCGCCGCCACCGTGGTCTGCATGCGGATGGCGAGCCGGTACGCGTCCGCACCATCGGGCGTGCTGCTGAGGCCGGGATCAGGACGGGCATGCGGCTCGTACTCGTCGGCCAGGAAGTCGCGGTAGCGCTGCAGCGCCGGGTAGATGTGTCTCTCGACCGCGACCCGCAGCTCGTCGCGCGCCGCGTCATCGGCCACGCGTGCCTGGGTCACCGCCGGTGAGTCGGCTTCCGGCGCGGCAAGCATCCTTTCCATCTGTTCGATGGCGCGCCGCACGGGTACCGCAGCCGACGTTCGTTTGTCGGCCAGTCCCTCGCGCAGGGTCTCGATGGTCTGCTCGACCAGCCGCGGAAATTGGGCATAGCGCGAGAGGAGCTTCTCCAGGCGCTCTGGCGTGTCGCCCGGTTGATACTGCGCGATCATTGGCGGCAGCGTCTGCACCCCGCCGATGTGGTCAACGGCCAACTGATACTGCTTCCGATCCAGAGCCTCGAGGTCGTTCACCGCAAGAATGCGGAGCATGTCGGCGGTGATCACCTGCTCGGTGGTCAGCGCGGCGTTGTCAATCCGGTCGAGCTCATCGAGCACCTCGCGGTAGGCGGCCGCATCGGCGGAACGGCCCTCGGGACCGATGTCGCCCAGCCGATCGTCGTAGCGGTCGTCGCCGAGCAGTGTCGCCTCCAGCGGCTCGCGCTCCAGCACGCCCTCCCAGAAACGGTCGGCGAGCTGATTGACGGCGTCGTTCGGATCGAGATTCGGGTCTGCGGGCACGCGCTGATCTCCTCGTTGCGTCGCTATTCGTGAATCACGAAGTCTAGCGACCGACGCACCGCGCGGAGCTACTCGAGCCGTCGCAGGATCCGCGCGGGATTGCCGGCGACCACGGTCCGCGGCTCGACATGGCGGGTCACCACCGCGCCCGCGCCGACAATCGCCTCGACACCGATACTGACGCCGGGCAGCACGATCACGCCTCCGCCCAACCAGGCGCCGTCGCCGATGCTGATCGGCCCGCCCGATTCCCATTGTGCACGGCGCCGCGCGGCCTCGAGCGGGTGCGTCGCGGTCAGTAGCTGCACGTTCGGCGCGATCTGCACGTCGTCGCCGATCTCGATGGGGTTGACGTCCAGGAAGACGGCGCCGTAGTTGATGAAGCTGCCCGAGCCGATACGGATGTTGTAGCCGTAATCGCAGCGGAACGGGGGCTCGATGAGTGTCCGCTCGCCAACGGCGCTCAGCAGCTCGGCAAGCAGGACGGCGCGTGCGGCGCCATCGCCCGGCGACGAGGCGTTGTATCGCTCGACCAGTCCCCGGCAGCGCAGCCGCTCCGCATTCAGCTGCGGATCGTCGGCGATGTACTCCTCACCACGCAGCATCCGGGCCTTCATGCTCTCCAGCTCGCCCGCCCGCTCCGGCTGGCCCACCATGTCTGGCTCGTCCACCGAACCGACCTCAGCCGCCGAAAAGGTCGGAGAGCAAGGCCGGCGGCGTCTCGTCGAGCTGGTCGTAGCGGCACGAGTCCGGCGAGCGGTCGGGACACCAGCGCTTGAATGTCGAAGCGTGCCGGAAACGATCGCCCTGCAGGTGGTCGAAGGCCACCTCGCAGACCAGCTCGGGACGCAACGGCTGCCACGACAGGTCTTTGCCGCGATTCCAGCGCGAGGTCGCGCCGGGCATGCGCTGGCCGGCCGCCTCGGCTTCCATCGACGCTGACGCCCACGCGGCCCACGGGTGGCTCTCCAGCGCATCGGTCCGATATGGCTCCAGGAATCCGACCAGCTCGCGCCGCTTCTCGTTGGTGAACGACGACGTGACGCCGACGTGCTGCAGCTGACCAGCGTCGTTCCACAGGCCAAGCAGCAGCGAGCCGATCATGGTGCCGGGCCCGTTCTTGTGCCAGCGGAAGCCGGCGACCACGCAGTCGGCGCTGCGCAGGTGCTTGATCTTGATCATCGCGCGCTCCCCGGGCTGATAGCGCAGGTCGTGGCGCTTGGCCACCACACCGTCGAGGCCCGCCCCCTCGAAGACCTCGAACCAATGCTGTGCGGTGGCTGCCGAATCGGTGGCCGGCGTGAGAAGGACCGATTCGGGCGCTCCCTCCATGACTCGCTCCAGGCGCGCGCGCCGTTCGCGCAATGGCGTCTGGCGAAGGTCGTCGTCGGCATCGGCCAAGAGGTCGAACGCGACGTACGAGGCCGGCGTCGCGGCTGCCAGCTTGCGCACCCGCGATGCGGCGGGATGGATGCGCAGCAGCAGCGACTCGAAGTCGAGGCCGCCGTCCCGCGCAATGACGATCTCGCCGTCCAGCACGAACCGCTGGCTGCTGACACCCAGCAACGGCTCGATGAGCTCCGGGAAGTATCGGTCCAATGGCTTCAGGTCCCGCGATTGCAGATACAGCTCAGTGCCGTCACGGAAGACGAGCGCTCGGAAGCCGTCCCATTTCGGCTCGTACTGCCATCCCTCGCCGTCGGGGATGGCAGGCTGCGATTTGGCGAGCATCGGTTCGATGGGGGGCTGAATCGGGAACGACATGCGCCGATAATAGTTGGGCCGCCTAAACCGAACGGCGTTGAGCGCACGTTGAACATCCGTTCAGCGGCCGCCGATTCTGCCGATTCACTGAAGGCCGATTCACTGAAGAATGTGAGCGCGCCGCACCATCCGCCGCGATTCGCTGAAGAATGAGAGCCGGCAAGGGGTGGATGTCCCGTGGGTTCTCATCCACTCGGGGATGAGTTTCCACGGACATGCTCGCGCACATTCACCTGAGAATGCTGGCAACCGGCGGGCGAGCGGACCGGCAGAACGCGGAACGGCGGAACCGAGAAGGCAGAAAGCAGAGGAGACAGTATGAGCATCGAGATCCAGTTCCTGGGTGCGGTCGGCACCGTCACCGGCTCGCAGTTCCTTGTCACCGTGGGCGACAAGAAGATCCTGGTCGACTGCGGCATGTTCCA
>JBBRXE010000148.1:0-4629 GCA_038248695.1 Candidatus Limnocylindria bacterium
CGATCCTCGACGCGAAGCGGCGGCTCGGAGACATCGGCATGGCGGTGGAGTTCCGCAACGCCTCCTGGCTGAACGAGAAGAATGCCGAGCGCACGATCGCATTCCTCGAGGAGCACCGCATCCCATTCGTGATGGTCGACGCGCCACCCGGTACCCGCTCGTCGCTGCCGCCGGTCAGCGCGGTGACCTCTCCGGACCTGGCGGTGGTGCGCTTCCATGGAAGACGAACGGAGACCTGGGAAGCGAAGGGCATCCCGGTCGTAGAGCGCTTCCGCTACCTGTATGGCACGGACGAGCTCGGCGAGTGGATACCGCGCATTCGCGAGGCCGCCGCCCAGGTGAAGGACGTGCACGTGCTGATGAACAACTGCTACGCCAACTACGGCACGACGAACGCGCGGCAGCTCGCCGACTTGCTTCACGCGTCATAGCTCGCCGCCGGGCACGCGACAGCCAAGCTGTCGCATCGGTCTGCCATGCTTGGCCCGATGCAGTTGATTGACGGTAGTCCGGTCTACTCGGCCACCGACCTTGTCGGATACCTGGAGTGCGAGCACCTCACCGAGCTTGAGCGCGCAGCACTCGCTGGCCTGGTGGCCCGCCCGGAGCGTGCCGATCCCGAGCTCGACGTGCTCCGTGAGCGCGGCATGGAGCACGAGCGGCGGTATCGCGCTCATCTCGAGTCGCAGGGTCGCGGCGTGGTCGACGGCAAGGACGACGATCACCAGGCGCTGCCGCGTGGCGCCCAGCTGCGCGCTGACGCGGCATTGACCCTGCGGCGCATGCGCGAAGGTCACGAGGTCATCTACCAGGCAACCTTCTTTGATGGGACCTGGCTGGGCTACGCGGACTTTCTGCTGCGGGTCGATGGTGCCAGCACGCTCGGCGATTATCACTACGAGATCGCCGACACGAAGCTCGCGCGGCGCACCAAGGCCGGCGCCCTCTTGCAGATGTGCGTTTACGCCGACCTACTCGCCGCGCTGCAGGGCCGCCTGCCGGAGCACGTACACGTGGCGCTGGGCGGCGGTGGCCATCACATCGATACCCACCGATTGGCGGACTACTTCGCCTATTACCGCGCCGTCAAGGGACGCTTCGAGGCCGCCATGAGGCCCGGCAAGCCCGCCGCCTATCCGCTGGCCAGCACCCCGCCGCCGGTGGGGCATTGCGGCGTTTGTCGCTGGGAGGCCGATTGCGCCGCTCGCCGTCGCCGCGACGACCACCTCAGCCTGGTGGCGGGCATGCGGTCCGATCAGGTGCGCAGGCTGACCGACGCCGGTATCACGACCACCAGCGCGCTCGGCCATCTGGGCATCCCGCTGCCGCACGTCCCCGACCTGAGTGACGCGTCGTTCGCCGCCCTGCAGGAGCAGGCGCGCCTGCAGGTAATCTCGCGCGATCAACCGGCGCCCGCCTTCGAGCTCATGTCGATTGAGACGAATCGGGGCCTGGCCAGCCTGCCACCTCCATCGTTCGGCGACCTCTTCTTCGATATGGAGGGGGATCCGTTCGCCGAGGAGGATGGCCTCGAATACCTCTTCGGCGTCATCGACCCACTGCAGCACAATGCCAGGGGCGAGCCATGCTTCCATGCCTGGTGGGCCCACTCCCCGGCCGACGAAAGGATCGCATTCGAGCAATTCATCGACTTCGTGATTGAGCGCTGGCGAGAGGACCCGGCCATGCACGTGTATCACTACGCGGCGTACGAGCGCGGCCGGCTGGGGATGCTCTCGACGCGCCATGCCACCCGCGAGCGCCAGGTCGATGATCTGCTGCGCGCCGGCGTGCTGATCGATCTCTACCGGGTGGTGCGGCAGGGCGTGCGAATCGGGACCGAGAGCTACTCGATCAAGAAGCTTGAGCCGCTCTACGCGCTGCACCGCAAGGCGGCCCTCAAGGATGCTGGTTCGAGCGTGGTCGCGTACGAGCAGTACATCCGCAGCATCGCCGCGAACGAGCCGGATCAGTCGATTTTGGATGGCATCGCGCTCTACAACGAGGACGACTGCCTCTCGAACCTCGCGCTGCGCGACTGGCTCGAGGAACGGCGCGTCGAGATCGAGGCAACGGGAGTGTCGGTGTCCCGGCCGGAACCCAGCGAGATCGACCCTGGGCGCGCCCCAAACGAGCGCGACCTGCGCATCGAGGCGCTCGTCGAACGGCTTACCGAGGGGATCCCCGAGGACCCTGCGACGCGGGCCGCGGATCCGGAAGTCCAGGCGCGCTGGCTGCTCTCCCAGCTCCTCGAGTGGCATCGCCGGGAGGAGAACGCCGAATGGTGGGAGTTCTTCCGGCTCTGCGAGCTGACCGATGCCGACCTCGTGCGGGAGGACTCAGCCATCGGCGAGCTCACCTACGTGGCGCCGCAGGGCGAGGTCAAGCAGTCGACCGTGCACCGCTACCGATTCGACCCTGACCAGGAGCACCGCATGAAGGTCGGCGATGAACCGGTCGATCCGCGAACCCGCAAGAAGGCTGGGCCGATTCATGCCATCGACGCCGCGAACGGCACCATCGACCTGCTGCGGGGCCGGAAATCATCGAAGCCGCACCCGACCTCGCTGATTCCGGCTGAGCCCCTCGTCGCCCGCGCTCAGAAAGGGGCGATGGAACGCATCGGTACTTGGGTCGCCGATCACGGCATCGCCGGTCCCGGCCCGTACCGCTCGGCGCGTGATCTGCTGCGTCGCACGGCGCCGAGGGCCGGCCAGAGTCCGGGACAGCCACTGGCGCAGTCGGATGAGCGGCCGCTGGACGCCGCGGTCCGCATCGGCACGGCGCTCGACGCGTCATATCTGCCCGTCCAGGGACCGCCGGGCTCGGGAAAAACCTACACCGGTGCCGAGATGATCCTGGAGCAGATCCGGCGTGGCCGGCGCGTCGGCATCACCGCATTCACCCACAAGGCCATCGTCAACCTGCTTGACGAGGTCCGGGTGCACGCCGCGCGAACAGGCGTCCAGCTGCGGGTCATCCGCAAGCTCGAGAAGGACGAGGACCCGGAGGACAAGCCGTATCGATGCACCGGCCGGACCGAAACCGTTGTCGACGCACTCGCCCTCGGCGAGGTGCAGTTGGCAGCCGGCACGTCGTGGATGTGGGCGCGCCAGGAGCTTGACGACTTGGTCGATACCCTTTTCGTTGACGAGGCGGGCCAGATGTCACTGGCAAACGTCGTTGCTATCACAGGTGCCGCTCGCAACCTCATCCTGCTCGGCGACCCGCAGCAGCTCAGCCAGGTGAAGAAGGGCGCCCATCCCAACGGTGCGGGTGCCTCTTCGCTCGAGCACGTGCTCGCGGGACAGCCGGTGATCGACCCCGCCATGGGGCTGCTGCTTGCCGAGACGTGGCGTCTGCATCCTGACCTGTGCCGGTTCACCAGTGAGGCGTTCTATGCCGGCGAGCTGCGCTCCGAGCCGTCGACCAGCGGCCAGTCGGTCAATGCTCCGGGTGAGCTCACCGGGACGGGTGTGCGCTGGGTCGCGCTCCCGCATCTCGGCAATCGCAATGCGTCAATCCCGGAGGTCGCGCGCGTGGTGGAGTTGTACCGCGATCTGCTGCGCGGCCGCTGGACGGACCAGCACGGCTCGACCGCCCCGCTCACCCCCCGCGACGTCTTGGTGCTGGCGCCGTACAACGCCCAGGTCGAGCTGCTGACACGAGCGCTGCCGGCCAGTGCACGCGTGGGCACGGTCGACAAGTTCCAGGGGCAGGAGGCCGCCGTGGTGCTCTACTCCATGACGACCTCGACGCCGGACGAGATGCCGCGCTCCATGGAGTTTCTCTACTCACTGAACCGACTCAACGTCGCGACGTCGCGCGCGCGCTGCCTTGCCGCCGTGATCGCCTCGCCGGCACTGCTATTGGTGCGCTGCCACACGCCGCTGCAGATGCGACTGGCCAACGCCCTGTGCCGCTTCGTCGAGATTGCCGCCGCCCAACAGCTCGACGCTCAGCCGCTCGCCTCGACGTGGTCGGCGTAGGCGACAACGAATGCCGCTTGCGCCGCGGTCTCGACGGCCTCGGGGTGTCGGATGCGGCGGACGTGGGCAATGGCATCGGCCGGCGCCATTCCGGCCGAGACGAGTGCGCAGGCGGCGACCATGCCGGTGCGTCCGACGCCACCCATGCAGGCCACCGCCACGTTACCCGCGGCACGGCCTATGCGCGCTTCGTCGAGGATGGCATCCATTTCGCCCAACGATGTCGGAACACCGCCGTCCGGCATCGGGTGACGCAGGATCTCGATCCCGGCGACCGCGGCCTTGTTCACGACCGCGCTGTCGCCCCAGCGGCGCAATTCCGCATCATCGATGAGCAGGATCAGCCGCCGCACGCCGTGCGCCGTGAGGGCCGCCAGGTCAGCCCCCAACTCGCGACGATAGACACGTCCGGGATAGCGGGTAGAAGGGCCGTGTTTGCCGGGCAGGATCGTCAGACCCAGGCGACCGGGCAACCCGTCCTCATTGGACCTGCCATCGAGAGCACCATCGAGCCAGTCGATGCGCAGCGGCGCATCGACCATCAGTTCAGACGTCCCTTGGCGTTGGTGCAGAAGTGGCCGGTCGGCTCGAGCGGCATCCCGCAGAACGGGCAGGCGGGACGGCCGGCGCCGACGAGCGC
>JBBRXE010000149.1:0-4620 GCA_038248695.1 Candidatus Limnocylindria bacterium
GTCGCGGCCGGGACGGACGCGCGCGAGGACCGACGTCGGCTACTGATGACCGAATCGAGAACCCCGCTGGACCGCCTTGACCAACTGCGCCGACCAACTGCGCCATCGGCTGCACCGACCAACTGCACCATCGGCTGAAGGGCTCACCCCGGGCGCCGGAGGGTCGGCTGCAGCATTGGGTGATAGGATGGCGCCCGATCCCTTATGACCATCCTGTTGAGCCGACCCGAGGCCGGCGCCGTGGATACCGAGCCGGTCATCAGCATGGTCGACGTGGGCATGACCTATCCGAACGGCAAGGTCGCCCTGACCGATGTCAACGTCGCCATCCCGGCAGGTGACTTCGTCTTCCTGGTCGGGCCTTCGGGCGCCGGCAAGTCGACGTTCATTCGGCTGCTCATCCGCCAGCAGCTACCGACCGCCGGCCGCGTCATGGTGGCCGGCAAGGACGTGGCGCGCCTGCGCCGCAGACAGGTGCCGCAGCTGCGGCGGCGGATCGGGATCGTGTTCCAGGACTTCCGCCTGTTGCCGAACAAGACCGTCTTCGAGAACGTTGCCTTCGCCCTGGAGGTGACCGGCACGGCGGGCGGCACCATCCGCCAACGGGTGCCACAGCTCCTCAGCTTGGTCGGGCTGCAGGAGCACGACCAGCACCTCACCACGCAGCTCTCCGGTGGAGAGCAGCAGCGCGTGGCGATCGCCCGCGCGCTGGTCCACGACCCGGCGATCCTCATCGCCGACGAGCCGACCGGCAACCTCGACCCGGTGACCTCGTGGGAGATCATCCAGTTGCTGATCCAGATCAACGGCCTGGGCACCACGGTGCTGATGGCCACCCACAACCAGGAGATCGTCAACGCCATGCGTCGCCGGGTGCTGGCCCTGGAGCACGGCACGCTCGTCCGCGACGAGTCGAGCGCCGCCTACGAGCGGGAGTACTGAGCCTGTGGCCTTTGCTCGCTTCGTCGGTTTCAGCGTGGTGCGTGCCTGGCAGGGCTTCTGGCGCAACGCGATGATGAGCCTCGCGGCGACCGCGACCGTCGTGCTCATGCTCGTCCTGCTGTCCGGCCTGTTCATCGTGCTGACCGGGCTGAACTCGGGGATCGACTTCATCGAGAGCAAAGTCGGCGTCACGGCCGAGCTGGTCGACAACCTGCCGACCGCCGCGCGAGACGCGCTGATCGCCGACATCAGGCAATTGCCGGGTGTTGCCGGCGTGGACTACGTCTCGCCGGAGGAGGCGTTCCGAAAGCTGCAGGACTCGTTCGCCAGCCAGGGCAAGAAGCTCGAAACCGGCGGCGCCAATATCCAACTGCAGGCGACGCTCGAGGTCCAGTTGGCCGATCCGTCGTTCGCCTCGTCAGTCGGCATCGCACTCGGCGAGCGGCCGCAGGTCACCAAGATCACCACCCAGCAGGAACAGATCGACAAGCTGCTGGGCATCATCAACGTCATCCGCACGGCTGGGCTGGTGGCCATCGGCCTCGTCGGCCTGACCGTCCTGTTCATGATCGTCAACACTATTCGGATCGCGGTCTACTCGCGCGCCAACGAGATCGAGATCATGCGCCTGGTGGGCGCCAGCGACTCGTTCATCCGCTGGCCATTCATCCTCGAGGGGATCATGTGCGGCCTCATCGGTGCCGTCATCGCCCTGGTCCTGGTCGCCATCGTGTGGGACCCCATCCAGCCGGTCATGTTCACCGTCTTCAAGCTGCCATTCGCGGTCGGCACCCAGTTCCTGGCAACCCTCTCGGCGCTGCTCTTCTCCGTCGGGCTGGGAGTAGGGGCGCTCGGCAGCTGGATCAGCGTGCGCAGCTACCTATCGTCGGCGGCATGAAACCGGCGCCGCAATCGTAAGCAAACCTAATGGCGGCGTAACCGGGGACCGATGATCCCGGTGCTACACTCGCTGGACACCCCTCGATGACCGATTCCACTCCCATCGCTATCCCCCCTGCTCCCGAGCCGGTGCCGTCGCGCCCGCATCCGAGCTCGACCGCGGCGTGGGTCGTCTCGCTCGCGCTTGCCGCCCTGGTGGGCGCGCTCCTGTTTGCCGGTGGCTATCTCGCCGCCGGTTCGAGCAGCGGACAGTGCGCCGCGCCGAACGGGGCGTTCGCCCCGCTATGCGAGGCGTACCAAAAGCTGAAGGGCGAGTACGTCGACAAGCTGGACGACACCAAGCTCGCGGAGGGCGCCATCCAGGGCATGTTCCAGTTCGGCGTCGCCGACCCGTTCAGCGGCTACATGCCGCCGCAGCAGTACGACCAGGCGCTCGGCGACCTGTCCGGCAAGTTCGAGGGCATCGGCGCTGAGATGTCGCTCAAGAACCTCAAGGAACCAGCGAATCTGAACGCCTGCGCGCAGCTGTCCGATACGTGCGTGCTGGTGGTGGTCAGCCCCATCAAGGACTCGCCCGCCGATAAGGCCGGTATCCTGCCGGGCGACATCGTGACGGCTGTCAACGGCGCGTCGGTCAACGGCTCGACCATGTCCGACCAGATCGCCAAGGTGCGCGGCAAGGCCGGCACCGATGTGACGCTCGGCCTCAAGCGGGGTGAGAAGACCTTTGACGTGACGATCACCCGCGGCGAGATCACCATGCGCGAGGTCGAGACACGGATGCTCGACAACGGCATCGGCTATATCGCGTTGCATGGATTCTCCGAGTCGAGCGCGGACCAGTTCCACGACTCGTTGAAGGGCCTGCTCGACGACGGCGCCCAGAAGATCGTCTTCGACCTGCGGGGCAATCCGGGTGGCTACATCGACGCCGCCCACAAGATCGCCAGCGAATTCGTCAACACGGGCACCGTCTTCACCCAGGAATCGGCCGGCGACGAGGGCCGCACCTGGGAGGCGCTGCCGAACTACGGCCTGGCGACGAAGCCATCGATCCCGGTCGTGGTACTCGTCGACAACGGCAGCGCATCGGCCTCGGAGATCGTCAGCGCGGCGCTCAAGGAGCTGGGCCGGGCGACGATCATGGGCCAACACACCTTTGGCAAGAACACGGTCCAGGTCTGGGCACCGCTCAAGAACGAAGGCGGCGTGCGGATCACCATCTCCCGCTGGTTCACGCCGAAGCACAACAGCGTGCATCCCGATGGCGTGCAGCCGGATGTCGTGGTCGACATTCCGGAGGGCACCCCGCCAGAGCAGGACCTCGTGTTGCAGCGCGCCGTCGAATTCCTCTCGAAGCGGGCGGTGGGGGAGGGTGGCATGCCCTCGGCGAGCGCAGCGCCATCGGTCTCGCCGCCGGCATCCGGTCAGACGAGCTATGACACCGCCGGGCTGACGCACTCGGCTGCCTGAAGGCGAGGCATTGTGCCCGCTGGCATTGGCATGCTAGGATCGTCGCAACGAAAGGAGGTGGTGTGCAGTGAGTAGTTCCTGTCACGCCACCACCGAGGCGGTGAATTAACCACCCTCTCGCGTGGTAGCGAGGTGAGAGCCGGCTGATACGGCCGGCTCTTTCCATGTCCGCTTCAGGCTCCACAGCTCCTGGTTGGACCGATGCCCGAGCACACCGTCGCCCTCAACCGACGCGCCCGCCACGACTACGCCATCGACGAGACGATCGAGGCGGGCCTTGTGCTGACCGGCACCGAGATCAAGTCGATCCGCGCCGGGCGCGTCAACCTGGCCGAGGCCTACGCGCGCATCGAGCGCGGCGAGGCGTGGCTCATCGGCGCACACATCGCAACCTACGAGCAGGGGAACCGGAACAACCACGAGCCGACGCGCACACGGAAGCTGCTGCTGCATCGGGACCAGATCGCCGAGCTGGTGGGCCGCACCCAGGCCAAGGGCCAGACGCTGGTGCCCCTGCGGCTCTACCTGCGCGATGGCAGGGCCAAGCTCGAGATCGGCGTGGCCCGTGGCAAGAAGACGCACGACAAGCGCCGCGCCATAGCCGAGCGGGACATGCGCCGTGAGCTGGAGCGCCAGACCAAGGTGCGCGTCAAGCTGTAGATGCCGCATCGGTCCATGCCGACGCGCGGCGCAAGTGACCCGAAGGTGCGGCGTCGGCTGCGGCGCCACGCGAAAGGGAGGGGTTTCCGAGATCCCCCGACCCATTGGATAGATGTCGGTGTGATCCGCGTTGGGCAGGTCCGGAACCGATGCGGACGCATGCCCGAGCACGAACTCCATGCCGCGAACCCTTCCGGGCGTGACCATTGCTGATTGCAGCGTCATTTGACCAGTCAGGCGGCGCGTGATCGGTCTCGGGGCAGGCATGCGACGCCAGATCGACTGCCCGAAGAGAACGGGTGTTCACATTGTTGCGGCGGGGTGCTACCATAGGGCACGGTTCGTGGGGATGTCAGGTTTCGACAGGGCTCAGGGACCGGGGATCGCAAGCCGAGGTCGCCCGCAGGCCTCGTAAAAAAGCGGGCAAAGCCAGTAACTGGCAACAACAGTTACGCTCTCGCCGCCTAAGTAGCGACGAGCGTCGACATGGCCTTCTCTTCCCGGGCCATGAAGACGTCACAAGGGAAGGTGCGGCGTCGCCGACTCCGGTGAGCGATGTCAAAGAGCCGAGAGGCAGCACCGGATAGCGCGCGGAGCACCCCGCCGGTCGGGGGCCCGCATCGTGAAGCGCAAGTAGGCCGGAAA
>JBBRXE010000150.1:0-4613 GCA_038248695.1 Candidatus Limnocylindria bacterium
GATGATCCCACGCTCCGCATTGACCTCCGCGGCCGCCGCCTTGATCAGGGCCAGCGCGCGGATCTGACGGCGGCCGAGCCGCTCATCGGAGACGGGGAAATTCTCGACCGCGCGTTGTGTCTGCGCTCCCCACTGCGCGTCGGCCGGAACGCGAACCTCGCCCATCGAATCGTGCTCCACGCGGGTGGGCCTGGCGTCGTCGGTCATCGGCTCCAGTCAGGCTCGTCGGCGGCGTATTTGATCACCGGCGGGATCAGGTAGGGCAGGAAGCCCGAACGCAGCTCGTCCAGCATCCGTTCGCAGGCGCCCAGGAGCTCGTTGATCACGATCCCGTTGTGCTTGGGAACATAGGGACGCAGCTTCGCGATCCCCTCTTCCAGCTTGTTGCGCGCACCGCGCGCGTTACGCTGCTGGAGGTGCAGCAGCCCGGCGGCCACCTGTATCAGCCCCTGGTAGAAACCGCGCTCGTCGTCGGGAGCAGCACGCCACAGCGTCTCCCATGCCTCGTGAGCATGCCAGTAGCGCACTCCGTTGAAGAGCGAGACGCCGTCGCGGAAGAGGCGGCCGACTTCCCGCTCGTCGAGCGCTGCGGTGCGCCCGCGAGGCCGGTCGGCAGTCAGGTCAGTCATCGGCGCTGATGCTAGCAGGCGAGCCGCTGCGCCCAGCGGCGCGCACCGCCCGGAAGCCGCCGTCGGCGGCACGCGCCATCACGAACAACAGGTCGGCCAGGCGGTTGAGGTAGGGCACGGCCTGCGAATCGGGCAGGCCGCCTTCTGCAGCCAGGCCAACGCATCGCCGCTCGGCACGCCGAACGGTGGTGCGTGCCAGGTCGAGCGCGGCGCCGGCCATCGACTCGCCGGGGAGGACGAATTCCTTCGGCATTGGGTAATCCGCCTCCAACGCGTCGATCTCGGCCTCGAGGGCGGAAACCATCGGCGCAGTGAGGCGCGAGACGCCATCAGTGAGGCGCGGCCGACGGTCGACGTGGGTCGCCAGCTCGGCGCCGACCACGAACAGCTCGCGCTGCAGGCGCAGCACCAGGTCGGCGAGCGCACCGGCAGGCAACGCCGCGCGTGCGAGACCAAGCGCCGAGACCGCCTCATCGGTCGTGCCGTAGGCATCGGTGCGCAGTTCCGCCTTGCTGACACGGTCGCCGCCGAAGAGGAGCCCGGTGGTGCCGGTGTCGCCCTTACGCGTGTAGATGCGCATCGGTCAATGCTAGGCGCCGGAGGCGATGCCGGCACGCAGCCGACCGTCCCTCGACAGGCGAGGAAGACCTAGAACAGGCCCGGAGGAGGCTCCCAGCGGTCAGCGAGGAGCGTGACCTTGACCGGCGGGCCGACGATCTGCTCGGTGCGGGTCTTCACGTCCTGGATGAGCTCGCCGGCCCACGGGCAGAACGGCGTGGTGAGCACCATCTTGATCTCGGTGGGCGTGTCGCCCGAGCCGATCTCAACATTCTTGATCAGGTCGAGATCGACGATGCTCATCCCGATCTCCGGATCGTAGATCTCGTAGAGCGCAGTCATCACCTCGTCGACCTTGCCGAGGTTTGAGTCGATGGTCATGACCACAGTCTAGTCCAAGCGCGTGTCGAACTAGGGGTGGGGAGCCGGGACGGTGGGCCGGACGCGCGTGTAGCCCTCGTAGATGACGCCCGCGGCATCGAGAGCATTGCGCACCTCCGCCATCTGCTCGGTGGCATCGGCCTGGCTCGCGTGACACTCGAGAGCCGCGAGCTTGCGACCGGCGACCTCGGTGACATCGATCCGATGCGTGGCGCCCTGCTCCTCCGGCGAAAGGTCGAACCGCGCGCCTCCGGCCGAGAAGACCGGCGAGACGACGTACACCGCGTGCGGCGCGCGACCTTCTTCGGCGAGCCGCTCGACGGCCCAGCGCGTGGCGTTGCCGACGACGATGTGGTCGGCGTGCCCGGTGATGCCGTGCGGGCCGAAGGTGATCACCGCGTCCGGCTGCCGGTCGGCCAGCCAGGTCGCGATCTCGCTGACCAGCTGGTCGAATGGGGCATCGGCCACGCCGCCGTCAACGTACCCCTCCAGGACGGTGACCTCGTCGAGCCCGATCTTGCCCGCGGCACAGCGCATCTCGTCTTCGCGGACGCCGCCGAGCTCGTCGTCCGGAATGCCTTCAGCATTGCCAGCCTCGCCGCGGGTGACGAGCAACAGTCGCGTCGCACGCCCAGCATCGTGGGCGAGCGCCAGGGCGCCGGCACAGCCGAAGCTCTCGTCGTCAGGGTGCGCGAAGACGGCCGCCAGGCCGCCGATCGGATTGCCGCCGTTCACCGTTCCTCCTCAGCTCGGTCCGTCATCATCGCCCCCATCGTCCTCGTCGGAAAGTCGCGCCCAGCCGTTGCGTCGCACGGATTCGCGCATCGTACGCAGAACGCTCAGCTTGGCGCTCGACACCTCGGCAATGAAGGAGCGCGTGCCCTGCTCATCGAGCTGCGAGCCAGGCGGCTGGCTGTCGCGGCCGACATTCAACCAAGCCAGGTGATAGCGATCCATCCGTCCCCATACGTGCTCGAGCAGCTCGTCGGAGTTGAGCAGCCACATCCGAAAGCCATTCCAATCCGGATCAGCGACAAGGCCTTCCCCGGTCGAGACCAGCCCATCGGTCAGCTCGAGGAAGCGGCGGCGGCTCATCACCGTCCGGCGTCGGGCCGCGGCCCGCGGTGCTTCGGTCACAGGGCCGAGTATAGGCAGCCGCGGTCTGCCGGCCACCTTCGTACTATTGCCGCACGGTCGGCCCCGACGGCAAACTCACGCCGCCCATGAGCACCGCCAGGCCGATGACCCGATGGAGTGATGCCGCGGCCTCCAGCGCGCTGCTGCTTGCGCTGCCGCTTGCCGTTCTGGCCGTGCTGCGACTCATGCCGCCGCTGACGCTGAGCGCGCCGTCATGGTTCGCGTGGTCCCCACCGGTTGCCGCCGCGATCATTGCCGTCGGCGCCGCCGCGGCAATGCTGGCGGCACTGTTCGGGGGCCTGCACAGCGGTTCGTTGGCAGCATTCCTCAATGCCGCCGGGATGGGCATGCTGTCCGGAACCTATGCCATCGAGGCGGCCACCGGGCCCGGCTCTGCCGCCTCGGTGCCGAGCGGAGCCAGCGCCATCGGCGGGGCGCTGGCCGCCATCCTCCTGCTGAGCGCCGCGGTATTCGGTGCGCGCAAGTCGAAAGTTACCGGCGCCCGCGGGCGAGCGCTCGCCGCGCTGGCCGTCTTTGTCCTCGCCGACCTCGGGATCGGCCTGGCGGCGCTTGGCCTGACCGATACGCTCAGGCGGCCCGAAGAGACCGCACTGCGCCTGGCGGCTGCCTCGCTGCTGGGTGCGACCGCCGTGCTGGTGAACCGCCACGCGCGCCATGCGCTGTCGCCGGCATTACTCGGCGTCGGAATGCTGGTACTGGCCTCGGCCAGGATCGGCTCACTGGACGTGCTGATCGCGCTCGCCGCATTGCTCGCGGGCCTGGCATCGTTCGTGGCCCAGCACGGTGGCGCGGCCCTCAGGGACGAGCGGCTCCCCGTGCAGCCGGCGCCTCCAGCCGTGGATCTCGCCCCGACCACGGCACGGCTCGCCGACGAGCGTGCTGACCCCGAGCGGCTGGCCCGCGAGCTGCACGGCACGATCGACGAGCTCATCCAGGCTCGCCGCGCGATCTCCCTGCAGCGCGTGGAGCTCGAGCGCGCCGCGACCGTGGACGACCTCACCGCGGTCGCGAGCCGGAGCAACATCCTTCAGCGGCTGCGTTTCGAGGCGGCCGAGGCGCGCCGCTATGATCACCCGGTCGCCGTGCTCCTGCTCGACATCGACGGCCTTGGCGCGGTCAACCGCGATCACGGCCTGACCATCGGGGACGCGGTGCTGCGCGAAGTCGCGCTCCGCCTGCGACTGCGAGTTCGCGAGGCCGATGCCATCGGCCGTGCCGGCGACGACTGCTTCCTGGCCATCTTGCCGCACACCGACGAGCGAGGCGCGGCCGTCTTTGCCGACACGCTGCGGCAGCGCATCGGCCACCGCGAGATCCTGACCGATGCGGGGGCGCTGGAGGTCACCGTCTCGATCGGCGTGGCCATCGTACGACGCGGCAGCGACCTCTCGGACGAGGACGTGCTGGCAAACGCGGTCGAAGCGCTGACATCGGCCAGGGCGGCCGGTGGCGACCGCATCGCCTTCGACCGGGCGCATGGCCTGGCACGCATCGAGGAGCGCCGCGAGGCACATCGGTCAGACCTCGAGGCAGCACAAGATAGCGGCGCCTGACTTATCCACACCGCTACATGTTGTGGATAAGCGGCTGTATCGGTCTTCGATCCCGCAGTAGACTGAAGTGGCACATGCCAGCCACCTCCGCCGCACTCTCAGCCAGGCTCATCTTTCCCACCGCGGAGATCGTGGAGGAGTACTACCTGCCGATCATCTACACAGCCTGCCGGACCTGCTACAGCGAGCAGCTGCCGGAGCAGATCTGGGACAAGGCGGTCTCCCGTGGTGTGGCCGATGAGAAGCAACAGAACCTGGTGCGCAAGGTGATGGAGTCGGGCCACGGCTCGACCATCGAGCACGTCAACTTCACGTTTGCCATCTCCGGCGCCAC
>JBBRXE010000151.1:0-4612 GCA_038248695.1 Candidatus Limnocylindria bacterium
GATGGACCGATGCGTTCGGATCAGCTCGACGGCATCGGCCAGGATGGTCAGGTTGATGAGGCCCAGGAAGTCGAACTTGAGCAGGCCGAGCGCCTCGCAGGCATGCATCTCGAACTGGGTCATGGTCGTGCGACCGTCGGTGGCGCGCTGCAGCGGCATGATCTCAGTCAGCGGCTCTCGGCTGATGACAATGCCTGCCGCATGCGTGCTGGCGTGGCGCGCGACCCCCTCGAGCTGCTTGGCGATGCCGATGAGCTTGTCGACCCGGTCGTCGCCGGCCATCAGCTCGCGCAGCTGCGGGCTCGTCTCGACGGCGCGGTCGAGGCTGATGTTCAGCTCGTTCGGCACCGACTTGGCGACCCGATCGGCCTCGGCATAGGTGAGGCCCATGGCCCGGCCGACGTCCCGGATGGCCGCCTTGGCGCCGAGCGTCCCGAACGTGATGATCTGCGCCACCCGGTCGTCGCCGTACTTTCGCGTGACGTACTCGATCACCTCGTCGCGGCGGCTGTCCTGGAAGTCGATGTCGATGTCCGGCATGGTCACGCGGTCCGGGTTGAGGAAACGCTCGAAGGGCAGCCTGTACTCGAGCGGGTCGACCGGCGTGATGCCCAGGGTGTAGGTCACGATGCTGCCCGGCGCCGAGCCTCGGCAGGTGGTCATGATCCCCTGTTCGCGGGCAAAGCGGATGAAGTCGGCCACGATCAGGAAATAGGCGGAGTAGCCCATCCGGTCGATGATCCCGAGTTCGTAGTCGAGCCGGTGACGGACCTCGTCGGTGGCCTGGCCGTATCGGCCGATGAGGCCGCGCTCGCACTCGGAGCGCAGCCATGAGCCCTCGGTTTCGCCGTCCGGCACCTCGAAGTGCGGCAGACGCAGGCCCTCATGTTCGAGGCTGACGTCACACATCTCGGCGACGCGCAGCGTGTTGTCCATGGCCTCGTCCAGCTCGCCGTTGAAGAGGCGCCGCATCTCGGCCGGGCTCTTCAGGTAGAACTCGTTGGTCTCGAAGCGCAGGCGGCCGGGCGTGTCGAGGTTGCTGCCGGTGCCGATGCACAGCAGCAGGTCGTGCGCCTCGTACTGCGTCGGGCTGGTGTAGTGCGTGTCGTTGGTCGCCAGCAGCGGGATGTTCTGCCGTCTTGCCAGCTCGACGAGCTGCGCATGCAGGCGCCGCTGCTCATCGATGCCGTGCTCCTGGACCTCGATGAAGAAGTTGCCGTCGCCCAGGATGGACCGATAGCTGTCGGCGGCCTCGGCGGCACCTCGCTCGTCGCCCTGCGCCAGGCGCTTAAGGACCTCGCCGCCCAGGCAGGCGCTGGTGCCGATGAGGCCCTTGCTGTGCCGGGCGAGCAGCTGCTTGTCGATGCGCGGCTTGTAGTAGTAGCCGTCGAGGTGCGCCGCTGTGGTAAGCGCCAGAAGGTTGCCGTAGCCGACCTGATCCTTGGCTAAGAGGATTAGATGGTGGTAGTCGGCGTCCTGCTTGCCTTCCTTGTCGGTCATGGCGCGCGGCGCGACGTACGCCTCGATCCCGATGATCGGCTTGATGCCGGCCTTCTTCGCAGCGGCGTGGAACGGGATGACCCCGTACATGCTGCCGTGGTCGGTGATGGCCAGCGCCTGCATCCCCTGCTCGGCGACTCGCTGCGTCATCTCCGGGATGCGGGAGAGGCCGTCCAGGAGACTGAACTCCGAGTGGACATGGAGGTGGACGAAGCTATTGCTGGCAGTCACTGCTCGGTCCGGGTACGAATGGGTTCTGGGGCCTCGAAGTCATGGCGATCTAGCCTACCCAAGTCCTAACGGCCTCGTAGCCATTCCACGGGTGTGAGCTTGTGTCCACCGATAATGGCCAGCGGCGGCCGCCACGCTAATTCCTGGAAATGACGTATTGGCCTACTCACTTTGGGAGTGGATGGACGACCAGCTTCACGACGCCGATTCCTCGACCGCACGCGCCTCGCTGCCGCCGACGCTGATCGCCGGTCTAGCGCGACAAAGAGTTGGCGACACGGGCTCGTCGTCGCCGCGCCTAGTAATCGCCGAACTTCGCGCTGGGTGTGACCTCGGCGCAAGACCGCTCGCTTGACGCGAGTTGAGCAATGGTCAGCCGTTGGCGCACTTCCCACGTGCTGAGTCGCGCGTCCCGCGTCTCCGCCACACGAGCATTTGTGCCGCGGCCAACTGCTCTTGGTAGCATGGGGCATGAGGGAATCCGGCTCGCCGCCGTACTGGCAGGCAGGCGACCAGATCCAATGGCGGTACCGCCGTGCGGTCCCTGGGTACGTCGGGCCGGGAACAGTGCACCCGATGACCGTGGTCCGCGATGACGCCATGGGCCTCGTCGCATGGCTGGCGCCAGACACCCCGGTCCTTCGGCCCGTCCTGCCGGATGGCCGAGAACTCCGATCCGTCAGCGCCGACGAGATGTTCGTGCTCGGACGAGCGAGGCGTCGAGACCGATGGCAGGGCGCCGGCGTGTTGAAGACCGCGCCAACGAACCGCCCCTGGTCCGTCATCCTCTTCTGGGGGCCGGGATGGGTATTCCGCGGCTGGTACGTGAACCTCGAGGATCCGCACCGGCGCGACCAGAGTTCCATCGTCACGCAGGACCACGTGCTCGACGTGTGGGTCAGCCCGGATCGGTCCGTGACCTGGAAGGACGACGACGAGCTCCAGGCGGCGGTCAGTGCGGGCCGTTACTCCGAGGCCGATGCCGCGCGCTTTCGCGCCGACGCCCGCGCGGTCGAGGAGATCGTCGCCGCGTGCGCGTCACCGTTCCGCGATGGTTGGGAAGATTGGCGGCCGGATCCGCATTGGCCGATCCCGGACCTTCCGTCCGACGCCCATTGGGATTTCGAGTAGCGACGTCACCGCCGCCAGCGCGCGGCCCGTGCGGGTCATCCGTCGCCACCGCGCAGACCGTCATCGGCGTATTCTCCTCACGTTGCGAAGGCGCTCAGCAATCTCACAAATGTTTGGCGGGTGGCGCCAGCGGAGGAGCTCCGGGGAATCGACTCGGGAGACTCCACGCCGGCTTACGGAGCGCTGGAGTGGTCAGCGAACCAGGCGCGCGCCCTCTCGGCGAATCTGCCGACCGCCTCCGGGTCCGGTAGCTCCCCCGCTTCAAACATCGCGACCTGGAGTGCGGGGCCGTGAGCATCGAACCGGCGCATCGTTTCAGCATTGACCGGCTGGATCACGAAGTGGATGTGGCCCGGCTGTCGGCCGGTGTGGGACCAGAGGCAGGCATAGACCTGCTCTGCATCGGTCAAGTCGGTACAGGCTCGGGCGGCTGCGCGCAGCATCGGTCCCATTTCGGCGGTCTCGGGATCACTCAATGCCGCCACGCGGGTGACATGCCGGAGCGGCTTGACGATGAGCGTTCCGACCCCGAGAGGACCGATGCAGTGCTCGACCCGCCAGTGCTCCGTCTGATGGATCACACCTCCGGGCAGGGGAGCGTCACCGTTCGTGAGATCGCAGGCGATGCAGGCGCCTCGAAGCTCGCTGCTCATGCTGGCATGGTACGTCCGACCGGGACGCACAGCAGGTCGTATGACCCGCTGCGCGGCCCGGTCGGCACCCGCTAAGGGCTGGGATGGGCCGTCGCTCAGCCGACGTGTGGCGGCTCCCCGCTTGCCTGGGTTCTCAGCACCCGATGCACTGGTCGGGCCGGTTGTGCGCGATCACGCTGTTGATCGAGGTGACCACATTGTCGGTGTAGATGCCGCCGCCCTCGGCTGTGACACCGGCGCTCCCGCTGACCACATTCCAGGTGACGCCGCTGTGGGTCAGGTTCAGCGGACCTCCGGGGGGACCGTCGGTCACGGCGTCGAAGATACCGCCGCCCTGGACGCTGCCTTCAGGACCGACGCCTCGGGCTGAGTTCCTGGTGACCGTCGAGCGGTCGAGGGAGATCCCGCCGTAGTCACCCACCAGGGCGCCGCCGACCACCCACGCGCCGCCGTTGGGACCCGATGCATCCACCCTGTTGCCGGCGATGACGCTGCCGGTCAGGGAACCGCGGAAGATCGAAGCGCCTGCGAAGGCGAACGCCCAGTCTGTGGCGGAATTGATGGTGACCCGGTTGCCACGCATGATCGCGCCGGTGAAGGAGCCGCCCATCTCGCCGGCCCCCGAGTCGCCGACTGAGAAGGTGTGGCCCGACGCGGTGACGGTGTTGTCGCTGACGATGACGCCGATCGCCGTGATGTCGCTATCGGCATGGAGCCCGCCGGACCAGGCGTTGCCGTAGCCGACACTGTTGGTCATCGTGATCGAATTGCCATTGAACCGGCTGTTGCGGATCGTCGCGGGAACGCCATAGCCGACGTGGATGCCGCCGGCGATGGCTGCCATCTCTACGCTGTCCGGCAGCGACGCCGCCAGGGTCGCGGAGTTGTCGCTTACGGAACTGCCGACCATCGAAACGGTGCCGCCCTCAGCGAACACCCCGCCCGCATTGACGAAGCGGCCATTCGGGCCGGCCGCGAAGACGACGTTGCCGTCGACCGAGGTGCGGACAAGGGTCAGGGCGCCTTGCCAACTCTTGATCCCGCCGGCCTCGGCGTCGCTTGCGAGGCTCGACGGGCCCGAGGCCGCGCCGACCTGA
>JBBRXE010000152.1:0-4612 GCA_038248695.1 Candidatus Limnocylindria bacterium
CGACCGGCAACGGCCTCGGCCTGTGGGTCCGCGACGCCGGCGGCGGTGACGCGCACCGATTGGCGATGCCGCCCGAGCTGACGGGCAGCCCGCCCCCATCGCCGACCGCCAGCGACGGCCAGGCCGCGTCGCTGCTGCGCGCGCCGCGCTATTCGCCGGATGGCCACGCCCTCGCCTTCGTCGATGAGGCGGGACGGGTTGGCGTGCTTGAGCTGCCCGGTGACCGGCTGACCACCGCGCCGTTCCGCACGGTCGACGCGCCCGTCTGGCTGTCCGATTCGAGCGGGCTGATGCTCGGCGGCCTGCCCGGCCCGAGTGCAAGCCCTGGGCTGCGCCCCGGCCAGGCGGTGCTGCCCCTGTCGCTGGAAGACGCCAACGTCCCGAGCGCGCAGCTCGGTCAGCTGGTGGTGGTGAGGCTGGACCGCGGCGCCAACGCGGTTGTCGCCAGCGGGCTGCCAGTTGGTGTCGCCCGGCCGGCAGTCGACGTCGACGGCCGCCTCGCCTACCTGCTGCTCGACTCTGGTCGACGCGCGGGAGCCGCCTGGATCACGCGCCAGGGTGATGGTGCGGGCCGCAGCCTGCCGATTGGCATGGAGGTCGGCGCAGTCCGATTCACGCCCGACCCGGATCGCCTGCTGCTCGCCGCCGGTCGCGACGACACGAACGCCGCGGGCGGCATCTGGCTGTTCGACGTGCCGAGCGGCTCGACGCGCCGCATCGGCGATGACGGCTGGATGCCGCGCTGGATTCCATGATCTGAAACGACATCGCCTGAAGCGGCGCCGCGGGGTGCGCGGCGAAAGTTGACCTCGCGGCGCTGGACGGGCTACCATTTCGGCCGCTTCGCTGGTGGATGCGCCTCGGCGCCGACCGCCGGCGATTTCCGTGTGTTCGGACCGGTCCGCGGGCGGTGGACCGTCACAACCTGCCCTTTCGGAGGACCAATGGAGCTCATCATCTGGGTGATCCCTGTCGCCGGGATTGCGTCGATCCTGTTTGCCCTGTACCTGGCCTGGGGTGTTCTCCACGCCGACATCGGCACCGAAGCGATGCAGGAGATCGCGGGCACCATCTTCGAAGGTGCCGTCGCGTTCATCCAGCGGCAGTACCGCACCATCGGCATCCTCGCCATCGGCGGGGCGATCGTGATCGGTGTGGTGATCGCCCTCGTCGAGGGCAAGCAGGTGGCCGACACCGACGTCTACGGCACGGAGCTGGGAATTCGCACCGGCGTCGCGTTCCTGGTCGGTGCCGCGTGCTCGATGGCGTCAGGCATCATCGGCATGTTCATCAGCGTCAAGGCGAACCTTCGCACGGCCGCCGCGGCGCGCCACAGCCTCGTCGGAGCGGTGCAGGTGGCTATGCGCGGCGGCGCCGTTTCGGGCTTCCTGGTGGTCTCCCTGTCGCTGCTGGGCGTGTGGGGCATCTTCTCCGCCTACGGCGGCTTCACCGACCCGAGCCAGGCTCCGTTCCTGATCGTCGGCTTTGGCTTCGGCGCCAGCTTCGTGGCGCTCTTTGCGCAGCTCGGCGGCGGCATCTACACCAAGGCCGCCGACGTCGGTGCCGACCTCGTGGGCAAGGTCGAGGCGGGCATTCCCGAGGACGATCCGCGCAACGCGGCCGTCGTGGCCGACCTCGTCGGCGACAACGTCGGCGACTGTGCCGGCCGTGGTGCCGACCTGTTCGAGTCGACGGCCGCAGAAAACATCGGCGCCATGATCCTGGGCGTGGCGGTGTACACCATCGCCAACGCGTCGGGCTGGCCGCACCCGGAGGCGTGGATCTTCTTCCCACTCGTCGTGCGCGCCTTCGGCCTGCTGGCCACCATCATCGCAATGTTCTTCGTCAACGGCCGCGAGGACGAGGACCCCATGAACATCCTCAACCGTGGCTACTGGGTCACCACCATCCTGTCGGTGGCCGGCCTGGCCCTGACGACCTGGGTGATGATGAACACCGGCGACCATCTGGGAGCCAATGGCATCCCGACCTGGCTGTGGTTCTTCGGCGCTGGCGTGGTCGGTCTGCTGACCAGCATCGCCTTCGTCTACATCACGCAGTACTACACCGCCGGCGCATGGCGACCGGTCAAGGAGATCGCCGAGGCTTCCAAGACCGGAGCGGCGACAAACATCATCTCCGGCACGGCAGTCGGCTACGAGACGACGCTGATGACGGCGATCGCCATCGGCGTTGCACTGCTGGCCAGCCACTGGTTCGGTTCGCAGGCGGGCCTGACCAACACAGCCGGGGTGAACGTCGGTGGCATCTTCGGCACGGCGGTGGCCACCATGGGCATGCTCATGACGACGGCCTATATCCTGGCCATGGACACCTTCGGACCGATTACCGACAACGCCGGCGGCATCGCCGAGTTCAGCCGCTCCGAGGCAAGCGCGCGTGAGATCACCGATCACCTGGACGCCGTGGGCAACACCACCAAGGCGCTCACCAAGGGCTACGCCATCGCCTCGGCCAGCCTCGCCGCGTTCCTGCTGTTCAGCGCCTACATCGACAAGGTCAACCTCATCCTGCAGCGCCAGATCGACGCCGGCACGCGGGCGGCGGGCACGCTGCTCACCTCGGTCGATCTGTCGAAGGTGTCCGTCTTCGTGGCGGCCCTCATCGGCGCCATGCTCGTCTACTTCTTCAGCTCGCTGGCCATCCGGGCGGTGGGCAACGCGGCGCAGGACATCATCGTCGAGGTCCGTCGTCAATTCCGCGAGATGCCCGGCATCATGGACTACACCCAGCGACCGGACTACGCGCGGGTCGTCGACATCACCACCCGCTCGGCGCTCAGGCAGATGATCGCTCCGGGCGTGGTGGCAGTCGCCACCCCGATCATCGTCGGCCTGCTGCTCGGCCACGAGGCGGTCGCGGGCCTGCTGATGGTCGGCACCATCGCCGGCGTCATGTTGGCCACGGTGCTGAACAACGGCGGCGGCGCCTGGGACAACGCCAAGAAGTACATCGAGTCGGGGCACCTGCTCGATGACGACGGCAACGTCCTGGGCAAGAAGACCGAGGCGCACGCCGCGGCCGTCGTGGGCGACACGGTTGGTGACCCGTTCAAGGACACCGCCGGCCCGTCGCTGCACGTGCTGGTCAAGCTGCTGGCGACCATCACCCTCGTCCTCGCGCCGCTCTTCATCCGCTAGTTGGACCTCGTCGTCCAGGCCGCCCTGATCGGCCTGCTCCAGGGGCTGACCGAGTTCATCCCGGTCAGCTCCTCGGCGCACCTGGAGCTGGTTCCGTGGATGGCCGGGTGGGGGAGCGGCGGGCTGATCGGCAGCCTGGCCTTCGACGTCTTCCTGCATCTGGGGACCCTGGTGGCGCTGCTCGTCTACTTTGCGCGCGACTGGGTGCGTTACATCGGTGCCTGGCTGAGCAGCATCCGCGACCGCCGCATCGGCGACGACCCGGATCGCCGCCTGGCGTGGTTGCTGGTGATCGCCACCGTCCCGGCCGCGATCATCGGCCTTCTCGGCGAGGACGTCATCAACTCGGTCTTCCACGGGGACTCTGATCCGGCACGCCTGGCGATCGCCGGCTTCCTGGTTGTCGGGGCGGTCGGCCTGTGGCTGGCCGACCAGTTCGGTTCGCACCGCCACGCCATGACCCGGCTCGAGGCGCCGAGCGCGCTGGCCATCGGCTTCAGCCAGGCCCTGGCGCTGCTGCCCGGCATCAGTCGCTCGGGCGCGACGATCACCACCGGGCTGGCGCTGGGCCTCCATCGCGAGGCCGCGGCGCGCTTCAGCTTCCTGCTGGCCACGCCCATCACGCTGGGTGCGGGGTTGTATGGATCACGGCATCTGTTGACCGAGGCGCACAGCGGCAACGAGTGGCTGGCGCTGGGCGTCGGCTTCGTCGTCGCGGCGGTGAGCGGCATGATTGCCATCGGCTTCCTGCTGGCGTGGCTGCGCCGCCGCTCGGTGACCATCTTCAGCGTGTACCGCATCGGCTTCGCGCTGCTCATCGTGGTGCTGGTGATGGTCGGTCGCTGAGCGTGGGGACGCTCGCATCGGCCTTTGACATTCACACGGCTCAGACCTACAATCTGCCGAACCGCGGGAGCCCTTGAAAGCACGCAGCGGCGTCCCGCCGTCCGAGACTCTGGCCTCACCGGGTGCGGCCAGCTCTGGGAACGCCACCGGTCGTGGCAGGCCCGGGGCCTTTTTTGTTATTGCACGCGATGATTCACCGTGGTCTCCCCACCGCAGTGATCCCGACGAAAGCCATGAAGGGGGCTGTCGATGAATACCAAGCCCGTCTACCTCACCGCGGAGGGGCTCGACAAGCTTAAGGTAGAGCTCAGCTTCCTGATCAACACCGAGCGACCGCGCGTCGCCCAGCGCATCCACGATGCCAAGCTTGACGGCGACATCAGTGAGAACGCCGAGTACGAGGATGCCAAGCAGGAGCAGTCGTTCCTGGAGGGCCGTATCGCGACGCTCGAGGGTCAGCTCAAGAACGCCGAGGTCATCGAACGGGTGGATGGCTCGGACAGGGTGCACATCGGCTCGAAGGTGGTCATCAAGGGCTCCGATGGCGAGGAGACCTTCACCATCGTGGGATCCGCCGAGACCGCGCCGCGCGAGGGACGCATCAG
>JBBRXE010000153.1:0-4581 GCA_038248695.1 Candidatus Limnocylindria bacterium
CGTGCCACGCCCGATCACCGCGCGCTGACGATGTCACGACCGACGCCCACGCAGCCGGTCGTCGAGCCACCCGTCTATCAAGCTCACGGTCCACGCGAAGAGTGCGGCGTGGTCGGCATCCATGCGCCCGGGATCGATGTCACCCGACTCGCCTACTTCGGGCTGCATGCCCTGCAGCACCGTGGGCAGGAGTCGGCCGGCATCGCGACCAGCAACGGCAGCGCGCTGAAGCTGCACAAGCGGCTGGGCCTGGTGAGCCAGGTCTTCGATGTCGAGGCGCTCGACCGGCTCTCAGACGGCAACGACGCGCGGATCGCCATCGGGCACACGCGCTACAGCACCACCGGCAGCAACTCCCTCCCCAACGTGCAACCGGTCTACGCCGCGAGCGACCTCGGTGAGCTGATGCTCGGCCACAACGGCAACCTGGTGAACGCCACCGGCCTGCGCGACGAGCTCACCGAGCAGGGCGTCGACTTCGTCACCGCGTCAGACACGGAGGTGCTGGCCAAGCTCATCGCACACGCGCCCGGGCGAACCTGGCAGCAGCGCGTGGAGCATGCGTTCCATCGGGCCAGCGGTGCGTACACCTTCACCATGCTGACGCCGACTGCCCTGGTCGCGGCGCGCGACCCGATCGGCTTCCGGCCGCTGGCGCTTGGCCGGCTGCCGGGCGGCGGCTGGGCGGTCGCCAGCGAGAGCGTGGCGCTCGACGCCATGGGCGCGCAGTTCGTGCGCGACGTGGAGGCCGGCGAGATCCTGGTCATCGATGATGACGGCGTGCATTCGCATCGGCCTCCCATGGGCCAGAACCGCGAACGATTGTGCATCTTCGAATACGTCTACCTGGCGCGGCCGGACAGCGTCATCGGCGGCCGCCTGCTGTACGAGGCGCGACTGCGCATGGGCGAGCGCCTGGCGCTGGAGCATCCGGCGCAGGCCGATGTCGTGATCCCTGTGCCCGATTCGGCGATCCCCGCCGCCATCGGTTTCGCGGAGGCATCAGGGCTGCCCTACCGTGAAGGCCTGATCAAGAGCCGATACGTCGGGCGCACCTTCATCCAGCCGGCGCAGAGCAACCGCGACGAGGCGGTGCGCATGAAGTTCAACCCGCTGCCCGAGGTCCTGCGCGACAAGCGGGTGGTGGTCGTCGACGACTCGATCGTGCGCGGCACGACGACGGGACCGATCGTGGGCATGCTGCGCCGCGCGGGTGCGCGCGAGGTCCACGTCCGCATCCACTCGCCGCAGATGCAGTTCCCGTGCTACATGGGGGTCGACACCGGCCGCCGATCGGAACTCATCGCTGCGACGCACACGCTCGACGAGATCCGCGTCGGGATCGGCGCCGATTCGCTGGGCTACCTCTCGCAGGAGGGGCTGGAGGCGGCGGTCGGCCGTGGCGAGGGCCGGCATTGCACCGCCTGCTTCGACGGACGCTATCCGACCGACGTGCCGCTCGACGTCGACAAGTTCGCGCTGGAACGAGGCTGAGATGGCCAGGAGCTACCGCGAGGCTGGGGTCGACATCGACGAGGGCAAGCGGGCGGTGGAGCTCATCGCGGCCGCCGCGACGGCGACGTCGACGCCCGCGGTGCTCGGTGGGGTCGGCGGCTTCGGGTCGCTCTTCCGCTTCGATCCCACCACGCATCCCGACCCGGTGCTGGTCGCCTCGACCGATGGCGTGGGCACCAAGCTGAAGGTGGCGCTGGCGATGGGCCGGCACGATACGATCGGCGTCGACCTGGTGCACCACTGCATCAACGACATCGCCGTGCAGGGCGCGGATCCTCTCTTCTTCCTGGACTACCTGGCCATGGGCTCGCTGCGGGCCGAGGTGGCCGGCGAGATCGTGGGCGGGATTGCCGCAGCCTGTTTGGCATCGGGCGTGGCCCTGGTCGGCGGCGAGACCGCCGAACTGCCGGACCTGTACCGCGGTGACGACTACGACCTGGCCGGGTTCATCGTCGGCGTGGTGGCGCGCGATGACCTGATCGACGGTACACAGGTTCGTGCCGGCGACGTCCTGCTGGGGCTGCCGTCGAGCGGGTTGCACACCAACGGCTACTCGCTGGCGCGACGCGTCCTGCCCGAGGCGCAGTGGGAGTTCTCTGCGCCGGGCCTAAACGGCACGATCGGCGAGGCGCTGCTCGAGCCGCATCGATCCTACCTGGACGAAATTCGGCTGCTGCGGCGCGGACTGCGGGACGCTGGCGGGAATGTGCTGGCCTTCGCGCACCTCACCGGCGGCGGCTGGATCGAGAATATTCCGCGCACGCTGCCGGACGGCATGGGAGTCGAGGTCGAGCTCGGCTCGTGGAAGGTGCCGCCGATCTTCACCATCATCCAGCAGCGCGGCGACATCCCCAACGAGGAGATGGTTCGCACGTTCAACCTGGGGATCGGCTTGACCTTCGTCGTCCGCGATTCATTGGCCGATGCCGCATGTGCCGCGGTGCCGGAGGCGGTGCGCCTCGGTAAGGTCGTCGAAGCCGCCCACGCGTCGTCGCGCGTGCGCTTTGTCTGATCGCGGTGTCGTCAGATTCCGACCAGGACGGAGTTAGGCAGGCTGGAGGACCCGGTGAAGCCTTGGATGAGACCTATGCGAGTGGCGCGTCGCCGATCCGCGACCCAGGACGCCTGATTGGCGGCCTTACTCCGCGGTGGCCGGAATTTGGCAAGAACTCGAGACATCGATGCGCATAAGGCACCCTTGAGCGGAATCGGGCGAATGAAGCTCGGCGTCCTCGTCTCCGGGCGGGGCTCGAACCTCGAGGCGGTGCTGGCCGCGCTGGCCGATGGACGCCTGCCCGGCGTGGAGCCGGTGCTGGTTGTCAGCAACCGGCCCGGCGTTCGGGCACTCGACGTCGCGGCGGGGTTCGGCGTGCAGGCGCTGACCCTCGAGCGCAGTGGCTTTCCAACGGGGGAGGCGCGCGACGGGCGCATCGGTCAGGCGATGGCGGAGGCGGGAGCCGACCTCGTGCTGCTGGTGGGCTACGACCGGTTGCTGCGGCCGCCCTACTTCGAGGCCTACGCTGGGCGGACGATCAACATTCATCCGAGCCTGCTGCCGAACCATGGCGGGAAGGGGATGATGGGGCTTGCGGTGCATCGGTCCGTGCTCGCGGCCGGCGACGAATGGACTGGCGTCACCATCCACGAGGTCACGCCGGATCTCGACGGCGGGCCGCTGATCCTACAGGTCGAGGTACCGGTGCTGCCCGACGACGACGAGGAGCGACTGGCCGAGCGAGTGCTCGCCGTGGAGCATCGGTCATTGGTGGAGGTGCTGCGGAGGCTCGCGGCTGAGCCACCCCCGGCGTCGGGGTCACGGGTCAGGGCGGCTCGCTTGAGGACCTAGCAAGGTCGGAAGCCGCCATGGTGGCAGATCTGCTGTCGTGCTAGGTGATATCGGCGGCCAGCTGTTGGTAGGCGGGCTGGAGTTCTTGCCACCGCGCCCGCGCGTCGCAGCGTTCACCGCCGGCGAGGTAGGCGCCGAGATCTTCGACGTGGATCTGGTCTCCTGACCCGTACGCGGCGATTTGCTCCAGGGGCAAGCCGCGGTCCTCGATGACCAGGATCGTGTGGTCGCCGTCGGCGGTGAGCGTCACCTCGACGGCGCCGTCCGGTTCGTCTTGGGATTTGGTCAGAATCAGTAGTCGTCGTGGGGGCTCGCACACCTCCACGCGACCGGTGCCTTCCCATCCGCTGGCGAAGTAGCGCGCGTGGAACTCGCCGCCGTGGCGCAGATCGCCTTCTACCTCGCCGAGCCAGCGGGCGAGACGGCGGGGATCGGTCAGGGCTGACCAGAGGTCGTCCACATCGGTCTGGAACCGGTCTTCAAGACGTACGATGCCCTTGCCGTCCGCTGCTCGCAGCGTGCCCAGAGTGCGCACGCGTCCAGGTGTGTTCGTGGTCATTGGGTGCTCCTTCGCTCACGCTTGCCGCGTGCTATCTCGGTGTGCAGGGCATCCAGCCGCTGCTCACACAGCGCCAGATATCGGCCCAGCCAGTCGTTGATCTCGGCGAGGGGCTGCGGGCGGAGACTGTAGACCCGCCGTTGCGCTTCTTGGCGAACCTCGACCAGACCCGCTTCTCGCAGCACGCGCAGGTGCCGCGAGACGCCAGGGCGGGCAATCGGCAGGAGCGCCGCCAGCTCACCCGCGGTTGCCGGGCCGTCAACCAAGGTCTCCAGCATTGTCCGACGGCTGTCGTCCGCGAGCGCCCTCAGAGTCGATTGCATGACACCGTTGTACCAGGTCGGCTACGTAACTGTCAAGTTACATAAGCATTTCACACGGGGACACAGGCTGCATCTTCCGACCGTGGGCCGAGCCTCCCCCGGTCTGGCGACGAAAGGGAGCTTCGGTACGTCCCATGCTAGGATGACCCGCGCGTCGCATCGGCGCAGCTAGGAAAGGCGAACCCCTCGAATGCCCAACGGCCTGCCGGATCCGGGAAAGATCTGGAACGACTTCATCAACAACCCGATCGTCGGCCTCGCCGGCCAGTTGATCGTGATCTATGCGGTGCTCCTGTGGCTCGGCACGGCCTACTGGGCCTTCCGCGACATGCAGGCGC
>JBBRXE010000154.1:0-4566 GCA_038248695.1 Candidatus Limnocylindria bacterium
GACCCTCGTTTCAGTCACCTGACGACTCAACTGCACGACACGGGAGGCCAGACCCTCGTTTCAGTCACCTGACGACTCAACTGCACGACACGGGAGGCCAGACCCTCGTTTCAGTCACCCGACGACTCAACTGCACGACATCCGCCGCAAGACCCTCGTTTCAATCACCTGGCGACTTATACGCGCGGCGCGACAACCAGTGGCCGGACTCTCATTTCAGGCTCCCGCCCCGGCGGCCGCAGTCTCTTTGGCAGCGAGCCGACCACCAGCTCGTACGAGCGCTCGAGGGCATCGGCGATCTCATCGTCGGGGATGGCACCCGCCAGCTTGAGGCTATTCCAACCGAATCGACCGATGTAGGCCATCACCGAGGCGTCATCCGGGAAACGCGCCAACCACTCGTTCGCCTCCTCTCGGCCCGCGCCGCATTTCAGGCCTATGGCAGCCGAGCCGAGGAAGGCGAAGATCTTGCCGCTCTCCGCTGGGCCGACCTTCACGACCTGGTCACCCTCCCAGGGTTCATCGACCCAGGCGCCGGGCTTGGCAATGGCCAGGCGGGCGAATGCCTCGGGGGTCATCGGCCGGCACCACTCGGGGCGGCGTGCGCAGGCAGCGTCATCCGTCCAGTGTAGGAGCCGGCCGTCGCCCCGCGTGAGTCGCGTGACGACTGAAACGAGTGAGACCTCGCGGCTCGCCTGCTGTTTAGTCACCAGGTGACTCAGATCGACAGGGTTGACGGGCTGTGACCCTCAAACAGGTCGGTTTCAGTCAGCTGACGACTCAACTGCACGACAACCGCCGCAAGACCCTCGTTTCAGTCACCTCGCGACTCATCCGCGTGGCGAGCCGCTGCCCAGCTCTCGTGTCACCCACCGGCCTTGGTAGCCCCCTTCGAGTGCATCGGTCCAAACCGGTAGACTGGCGGGCCTATGGGAGCCACCGAGACCGTCGACCTGTTCTTCGAACTCATCAACGACGACGCGCGCGAGAAGGCGGTCGATCTGTTCGCCGAGCAGGCCGTGTTGGGCATCTCCATTCCGGGGTCCGACGAACGGACCAACCTTCGCGGCCGCGACAAGGTCGGCGGCTGGTTCATTCGCGCCGGCGATGGCTTCCGGATGTACGCCAACGACGGACGCAGCATGGGCGCCAGCTATATCGCCGACGTGACAGTCATGCGTCCAGGCGCGCCGTCGATGCACGTCGAGGCCAATTTCCGCGTCGAGAACGGCGAGATCGCCGCGCTCTTCCTGCAACCGATCTGACCGAAGCGGCGGCGGCGCGACGCGGCCCCAGATCTCAGCGGCGCGGCCCAGCGGCGCGGCCCAGCGGCGCGGCCCAGCGGCGCGGCCCAGCGACGCAGGCCCGCAGCTAGGGGAAGAGGTCGCGCTCCGGCTCCATGATCAGCGACGCGCCGCTGCCGCGGGCCTTCTGCCAAGCGTAGCCGCGGATCAGCACCACGGGGCGCTGCGCCGTCTTGCCCCCGGCCAGGTCGGCGGCGGAGGCGAGCTCGTCAGCAATGGCCACCACGGTCGATTCCATGGTGCGGCCGGAGGCATCTGGCTGGCCGCGCAGGTCGAGCAGTGGTTCGAGCCCGGCGACGCCGATCGCGACGTTCACAATGCCGTTGCGCCACGGCCGTCCGAACGAGTCGCTGATGATCACGGGGGCGCCGAGCGCGTCGTTGACGCGAGCCGCCGAGACGTCAGGGTCCAGCGGCAGCAGCGTCGCCACGTCGCCCTCGCCGACGTTGGACAGGTCGACGCCGGCATTGGCGCACACCAGGCCTTGCCGAGTGCGCGAGATGATCAGGCCGCCCTCGGCCATGCGCACGATCGAGGCGGATTCGCGCAGCACCAGCTCGACCTGGCGCGGGTCCTTATCCCAGCGCTCCGCCCAGTCGACCGCCAGCGCCGAGGGCTTGATCGACGCGAGGTCGACCGTTCGCCCTTCAGCCTTGCTGACGACCTTCTGGGTGACCACCAGGACGTCGTCACTTTCGAGGCCGATGCCCGCGGCGACCAGCGCCGCCCGGATGATGCCGGCAAGATCGTCGCCGGACTTGATCTCGGGGATTCCCTCGAGGGCGACGAGCGTCAGCTCACTCATGCCGCGTCGCCCAGCTCCAGCCAGCGGGCAAGGTCCGCGGGCGTGTCGAGGTCGAAGGCGAGGCCCGGCCGGTCCACGATCACGAATGGCAGCGTACCGGCCGCCGCGCGGTGCTTTGCGAAGGAGCCGACGCCGAATGCAAAGGGCAGCACGTGCGGTGGCCGAAGTGCCAGGCCATTCGTCCCGGTGCCCGTCTTGTCCGTCGCGATGGCCACTCCCCGGGGAGTGGGGGCCGCGGCGAGCAGCGCCTCGACGTCATCCGTGGTGATGTTCGGCAGGTCGCCGTGCAGCACGCCCAGGAGCGAGATGCCGTCGGCCAGCGCATCGGCACGCGCCTGGTCCAGCCCGGCGTTGAGGCCCATGCCGCGCTGCACGACCAGCCGCGAGCCGCATCCCTCGACCAGCGCTGCGAGGCCGAGTGAGGGCGAGATGACGACCGTCTCGGCCACCTCGACCGCGACGCCAAGCACGTGGCGCAGCAGCCGCTCGGCCAGGGCGGTGCGTGCATCGGACGACAGGACCGGCTCCAGGCGCGTCTTGGCAGCTCGCAGGCCACGATGCGGCACGATGATCCGGATGCTCACCGGGGGAGCATACCCGTCAGGCGAGGTCCCCGATGGCGCGCGCGAGGGCGGCCCGATCATCGTCGGAGTGCATCATGGTGGGGAGGACCGCCACACGGATGCCGAGCGCTTCGATCCGTGGGGCGAGCCCGGCATCCGCCTCGTCGATCACGAACCATTCGATGAGGCCGGCATACAGACGCGCCACCCCTAGCGCGCTCGACTCGTAGCCGAGGGATGTCAGCATCCGATCGGCGGGGCCCTTCAACGCGCGGCCGTCGACGATGGGCGAGACGGCGACGCTCTTCGCCGACGCCACTGCCGCGCTGACGCCAGGCAGCTCCAGGATCGGGCGGACGCTGACAATCGGGTTCGAAGGCGCGATGATCACCAGGTCCGCTTCGCGGATGGCGGCCAGGGCCGCCGGAGTCGCACCCGCGGCCTCCAGGCCGTCGAAGCGCACCGCTCGCACCTCGTCGCGCTGGCCACGACGCACGAAATAGGTCTGGAAGTCGAGCTCGCCGGCATCGGTCTGGAGCATGGTGGCGACGCGCTGGTCGGTCGCCGGCAGCACGTGCGAGGGTACGCCCAACGAGTCCGCCAGGGAGCGCGTGGCATCGGTCAGTGAGCAGCCATCGGCCAGCAGCTGCGTGCGGCGCAGGTGGGTCGCCAGGTCGGCGTCGCCGATGCCGAACCACGTGTCGCCGCCCAGCTTCTGCAGCATCTGCAACGCGTGATGCGTGTCGTCCTGAATCCCCCAACCGGTGACAGGGCTGGCGAGCGCCGCGAGGGTGTACATCACCGTGTCCAGATCAGGGCTGATGTGCAGGCCGAACAGCTCGAAGTCATCGGCCACGTTGACCACGACGGTCAGTTCGCCGGCCGGCAGGATCTGCTGGAAGCCATGCGCCATCTTCGCCCCGCCGACGCCGCCGGCCAGCACCGTAACCCGCATCGGCTCCTTCATGGTCGAGGGCTCAGAGCGCCTCGAGGCGTGGCTTGACCTCGGTGATCATGCGCTCCATGGTCTCGGCGTCGTAGGGCGCCGGGAAGCCGACGTCGAAGTGGCGGAAGCCGGCCTCCGCATACGGCCGCAGCTGCTCCACGACGGTGTCGACGGTGCCGATCCGCTGGTTCGACCACAGCTTCGCCTTGCCGTTGCGCTCGAAGGTGGACTCGAAGACCCTCTGCGCCTCTGCGGGGTCGTCGCGGATGATGATCACCCCGGCGCCGGTGGTGCGCTCGATCTCCGACTCGTCGCGGCCGATCTCCTCGCAGTGACGGCGCAGGACCTCGTCCTTATGCCGGACCGTCTCGGCCGTGCCACCGATATTGCATGCGTCTGCGTAGCGTGCCACCGTGCGCAACGTCTTGCGCTCGCCGCCACCGCCGATGACGATCGGCAGGTGCTCCTGGAGCGGCGGCGGGTCGTTGCGCACATCCTTGGCGGCGTAGTACGTCGACCCCGATGGTCGAGTGCCGCGGAGCATGCCGTGCATGATGCCAGCCGCCTCATCCAGCCAGTTGAGCCGCTCACCCGGCGAGTGGCCGAAAGGGATGCCGAAGGCTGCGTGCTCGGTCTCGAACCAGGCCGCGCCGATGCCCAGCCAGGCACGCCCGCCACTGACGTGATCGAGGGTGGTGATCATCTTGGCCACCAGTGCCGGGTTGCGAAACGTGTTGGCGCCGACCATCAGGCCCAGCTGCACGCGCGAGGTCGCCTCCGCCCAGGCGGCCAGCGTGGTGTAGCCCTCGAAGATGGGGCCATCGTCGGAGCCCACGATCGGATACAGGTGATCCCAGGTCCACAGCGCGTCGTAGCCGAGCTCGTCGGCGCGGATCCCCGCCGCGCGCAGCGATGTCCAGTCGGTGTACTGGTTCCAGCACAGGGCGC
>JBBRXE010000155.1:0-4554 GCA_038248695.1 Candidatus Limnocylindria bacterium
GCCGGACGTGGCTCGCCGAGCTCGACCTGCATCGCCGTGAGGATCCCGCGCTCGACGTCGGGCGTGACCGTGCGCCACTCACCGGTGGTGCTCAGGAATCCGCGGACGAGCCCCCAGCCGGACGCGGCGGCGTCGCTCATTGGCGCTCGAGCACGGCGACGGGGAAGGTGGCCAGCAGCTCGGACAGCGAGACGTGGCCGTCGATCTGCCGGTCATGCAGCACGTCGCGCCAGGATCCCTCCGGGAGTTCCAGTGCGGTGTCGCCCCACGACGAAAGGCCCACCACCAGTCGCGGCACGACCACCGCAAGTGTGCCGTTGCGCAGGAATGCGACGACGCGATCGCCGCTGGCGCCGTCGACAGTCAGCGGCTGGTACGAGCCCGCGAAGGCCTCGGGCCGCTCGCTGCGTAACGCCAGGACGCGTCGCAGCAGCCACAGCTTGGCAACGCCCTCGCCGGCGCGCTGCCAGGCGTCGGCCGCGGTCATCGGCCCCACCTCGTCCAGCAGCCGGCGACGCACGCCGAAGTCGACCGGCCGGCGGTTGTCAGGGTCGACCAGCGACCGCTCCCACAGCTCGCTGCCCCGGTAGACGTCCGGCACGCCGGGGGCGGTGAGCCGCAGCAGCAGGAGTGCCAGCGAGGTGCGCCGCGCCGCGTCCTCCAACGTGTCCACGAATGCGGCTACCTCGGCGCTGAACGCGGCATCTCCCAGCACGCCGCGGACGAACGCCTCCAGCGCCGCATCGTATCGAGGGTTGGGAGCGGTCCAGGTTGTATAGCGCTTTGCCTCGTGTGCCGCCTTGTGCATGAAGGCCACCGAGCGCTCGACCGAGATGGGCCATGCGCCGACGAGCGTCTGGTAGAGCAGATACTCGGCGTTGCGGTCCGGCAGCCCGTCGGTACGGTGGCCTTCGGCCAGCCCCGACCAGCGCGTCACCGCCGCGCCCCATTCGACGGGGAGCTGCGACAGGAGTGCCAGGCGCGCACGAACGTCCTCGCCGCGCTTCGTGTCGTGGGTGGTTCCCGCCAACATCGTCCGTCGCGAGGCCGCCGAGCACCAGGCATGGAACTCCGCGACCGTCCGTCCGAAGCGGCCCGGATCGCCGCCGACCTCGTTGAGCGCCAGCAGGCGGTGGTACCGATAGAACGCGGTGTCCTCGACGCCCTTCGCCATCGTCGGGCCGCTGATTTGCTGGAAACGCATCGCGAGGTCGCCGCCGAGGTCGCCGCCGGATCGCAGTGTCAGGATCTCTTCGAGGAACCCGAAGAGCCCGGGGTCCAGGTCAGGCCGATGCTCGCGGGCCCCGGCAACCGCGGCACGGATGCGCCGCGCATCGGCATCGGTCAATGCGTGGACCTGCGGCCTGGCGTAGGTCCGATACACGTCGAACGAGGCAAGCACCTCGGTGAGCGCTTCGCGCAGCTCGTGTCGCGTGAAGTCACGGTGCCGTCGGTCCGACTCGCAGACGGCGAGGAACCGCGCGGCCAGCCGGTTGAGGTCGCTCCCCAGCCGCTCGCGCAGGACCTGCAGCTTCGACGTCCGCGCGACGTCAGCCCAAGGCGCGGTCTCGCCCGTGAAAGCCTGATACAGGTCGGTCAGTGGCGCCTCGCCGGCCGGGTCGACGAAGAGGCCGAGTGCCAGGTTCGCGAAGTCGTAGCCGGTCGTTCCATCAATGGGCCAGGCCTCCGGCAACGCCTCGTCAGGCACCAGGATCTTCTCGGCCAGCAGCCAGGCATGCGGTACATCGGCGCGCAGCCGATCGAAGTAGCCGGTCGGGTCGCGCATGCCGTCCGGATGATCCACGCGCAGCCCGTCCACCGCGCCGTCGGCAACCTGCTCCCGGATCAGCTCGTGGGTTGCCTCATACACGTTGGCATCTTCCACCCGCAGGCCGATGAGCGTGTCGACATCAAAGAAGCGCCGGTAGCCCAGGTCGTTCGCCGAGGCGGTCCAGCGTGCCAGCCGCCAGTGCTGCTGCCCGATGAGCGCGTCGAGCGCCTCGGGGTCCGCGTTGATCTCGGTCACGCGTCGTGCCGCGATCGCCTCGTCGGGCTCCTGGTCCCGCCACGGGATGGTCGCCGGGTCGATCGGGAAACGCTCCTGGTGGTGAGCGATCTGCAGCTCGCCATCCTGCTCCACGAGCCACAGCGCGCCCGCCTCGAGGACCCGGCCGTAGTGGTCGGGCAGCGCTGGCAGGAGGATCTTGCCTGCCAGACGCGGCTCGGCGGGTTGCCAGTCGACGTCGAACGCGCGCGCGTAGCGACTCACCTGCCCGTGCTTCAGGACGTCCCACCACCAGCGATTCTGTGGAACGCCAAGGGCCATGTGGTTGGGCACGATGTCGAGCAGCAGCCCCATGCCATGTGCGTGCAGCGCCTCGACCAGCGTAGCGAAGCCATCGGCGCCGCCCAGCTCGGCGCTGATGGCCGCATGATCCACAACGTCGTAGCCGTGCGTGCTGCCCGGGACCGCCTGCAGGATCGGCGAGCTGTAGAGGTGGCTGATCCCGAGTTCGGCTAGGTACGGAACCAAGGCGGCCGCCGCGGCGAAGCCAAACTCCGCGCGAAGCTGCATGCGATAGGTGGCGCGCGGCTGGATTGACATCGCGCGGACCGTAGCACGCGGCAGGACTTCACCCCGCTACCCTTTCCGCGTGCGGGAGATCGAGCTCGTTCTGGAGCTGCTTGTGGTCGTGGCGCTGATCGCCACCGTCGCTCGGCGGCTCGGCGTCCCGTACGCGATCCCGATGGTCGTCGGCGGCCTGCTGCTGGGGTTCATTCCCGGGCTGCCGCGCATCGTGCTGACGCCAGATCTGGTGCTGCTCATCTTCCTGCCGCCGATCCTCTTCTCGGCGGCGTACGCCACCTCGTTCCGCGATCTGCGGGCGAACGTCAGGCAGATCGGCCAGCTCGCGTTCGTGCTCGTCCTGATCACGATGGCGGGCGTGGCGGTTGTGGCGCACTGGCTGGTGCCCGAGATCGGCTGGCCCGCGGCCTTTGCCCTCGGAGCCATCGTCTCTCCGCCCGATGCCATCTCCGCCACGGCGATCGCCCAGCGCGTTGGGCTGCCACGGCGTGCCGTGATCATCCTCGAGGGTGAGAGCCTGGTGAACGACGCCACGGCACTGACCGCCTACCGCGTCGCGGTCGCCGTGGCCGTCGGCACCTCGTTCGCGCTCGGCAGCGCGGCGCTGCAGCTGCTCGTCACGCTGTTCGGCGGCATCGCCGTCGGGTTGGTGGTCGGCTGGGTGATCGTCCGCGTCGTCAGCCATCTCGACGACGCGCCGGTCGAGACCACGGTCAGCCTGATCGCGCCGTTTGCGGCGTACCTGCCCGCCGAGCAGCTCGGCGTCTCCGGCGTGCTGGCCTGCGTGACGGCGGGGCTCATGCTCGGGCGCGCCGCGCCCACCATCCTCAGCTCCGAGTCGCGCGTGCTGGCGACATCGGTCTGGCAGATGGTCATCTTCCTGATCAACGCCTTCGTCTTCGTTCTCATAGGCCTGCAGCTGCCGGCGGTCGCCGATTCGAGCGCGCATTCGCTGACACAGTTCCTGGTCGTTGGAGCCGCTGCCTCCGCGACGGTTGTCATCGTTCGCATCGCCTGGATCTTCCTAAGCTCCTACGCCGCGGCGTTTCTGGCACGCAGGCACACCCGCCAGCGCTATCCCGAGTGGCAGGGCCTGCTCGTGGTCTCGTGGGCCGGCATGCGTGGCTCGGTCTCGTTGGCCGCGGCCCTGGCATTGCCCGCCGTGCCGCCGTTCCCCGGACGGGAGCTCATCATCTTCGCCGCCTTCTCGGTCATCCTGGTGACGCTCGTCGGACAGGGCCTGACACTCCCCCTGCTCGTCCGCCGGCTCGGCTTCAGCGGGGACGCCAACCTTGGTGGCGAGGAGACGCATGCACGCCGGGTGGCCACCGAAGCGGCGCTGAGCCGGCTCATCGGCCTGCGCGATGAATGGCCGGACCACATCCCGCTGGTCGATCAGCTTCGGCAGCGCTACGAGCACCGAACGGAGCACGAGCAGGCCGATCCGAACGACGAGGAAGCCGACCAGGAGCTGATCGAGCACCGGCAGATCCGCCACGAGGTGATCGAGGCCGAGCGGCTCTCCGTCATCCATCTGCGGGACATCGGCGAGATCAACGACGATGTGCTGCGCCGCCTGGAGCGCGAGCTGGACCTCGAAGAGCTGCGCATGGAGGCGTGACCGGGACGCTGGCGCCGCCTGGGCGTCGCGCTGAGTCGCCGAGCGTCGCCGCTGAGTCGCCTGGCGACTGAAACGAGTGACAGCCACAGGCTCACCTGCAGTCTATGCAGCAGGCGACTCGAATCAGCACGATTGAGCGATGGTGACCGGCACACCGCTCGGTTTCAGTCACCTGGCGCATCAACCGCACGACAGCGCGTGCCTTCCACTCGTTTGAGGCGCCACACGACTCACGTGGCGTGCCAGTTGACGCACGCCCCGCGGCGGCCCATGATGCGCGCTCAATCGAACACGACACAGGCGTTGACCGGGACGAGTAGTCGGGTTGGCGGGCCACACACAGCGA
>JBBRXE010000156.1:0-4535 GCA_038248695.1 Candidatus Limnocylindria bacterium
CTGATTGCCGTGACGCTCGGCACCATCAACGTCGTCGGCGGCTTCGTGGTCACCGACCGCATGCTCGAGATGTTCCGCAAGCGCCCGGGGGATCGCTAGATGCCCGAGCTCAGCGGCATCCAGATCCTGACCTTCATCGTCTGGCTGATCGCCAGCGTCGGCTTCATCCTGGCCCTCAAGTTCCTCGCCTCGCCGAAGACGGCGCGAATCGGCAACCTGCTTGGCGCGGCGGGCATGGCGCTGGTCATCGTCTGGACCTTCTTCACTACCGACGGCATGTTCGCCAACTGGTGGATCCTGCTGGTCGGCGGAGGCATCGGCGCCGTGGTCGGCGTGCTCGGCGCGCGGCGGGTGCCGATGACCGCCATGCCGCAGATGGTTGCCATCTTCAACGGCGCCGGCGGTGGCGCGGCCGCGGTCGTGGCCCTCGCCGAGTTCCTGCGCGACACCGGCGAGCATCCCGATGGCATGCTCGCCCTGCCGTTCATCATCGCCACGCTGCTCGGCGCGGTCATCGGCTCGGTGAGCCTCACCGGCTCGATCGTGGCCTTTGGCAAGCTGCAGGGCTTCATCGCGCCGCGCCCGGTCAAACTGCCAGGGCAGCAGATCATCACCAGCCTCATTGCGCTGGCGCTGATCGTCATTGCGGTGTACGTCGCGGCGGTCGTCAACAGCGTGCCCCTCTTCCTCCTCTTCTGCGGTCTGGCGCTGGTGTTCGGCGTCGTGTTGGTCATGCCCATCGGTGGAGCCGACATGCCGGTCGTCATCAGCCTGCTCAACAGCTACACCGGAATCGCGGTGGCGGCCACCGGCTTCGTCCTCAACAACTACGCGCTGCTCATCGCCGGCACGCTGGTCGGGGCATCGGGCGCCATCCTGACCCAGCTGATGACCAAGGCCATGAACAGGTCGCTGTTCAACGTCCTGTTCGCCGGTTTCGGCACCGGCGGTGGGACGGCGGCCGTCGGTCCGGCCGGCGAGGAGTCGCTGCGTGAGATCAGCGCCGATGATGCCGCGGTACTGATGGCCTACGGCAAGAAGGTGATCATCGTGCCCGGCTACGGCATGGCGGTGGCCCAGGCGCAGGGCCCGGTGCGCGAGCTGATGGACCTGCTCATCGCCAAGGGCGTCGACGTCGAGTTCGCCATCCACCCGGTGGCGGGACGCATGCCGGGTCACATGAACGTGCTGCTCGCCGAGGCGAACGTGCCCTACGACCGGCTCAAGGAGATGGACGAGATCAACGACGAGTTCGCCGATGCCGACGTGGCCCTGGTCATCGGCGCCAACGACGTGATCAATCCGTTGGCTCGGGAGGAGGGTTCACCGATCTCGGGCATGCCCATCCTCAACGTCGACCAGGCGAAGAACGTCATAGTCCTGAAGCGCGGTCGTGGCACCGGATTCGCAGGCATTCCGAACCCGCTGTTCAGCAACGAGAAGACGTCCATGCTGTTCGGCGACGCCAAGCCATCCGTCTCGGCACTGGTCAACGGCGTCAAGAATGCGTAGCACAGAGGTGATCCCATGGCAGAACTTTCCGACACGCTGAACCAGCTCCTGTCCGGGCAGACGGAGCAGATCAGCCAGCGCATCGGCGCCGACGGCGCCACAACGTCGAATGCCATCCAGGCGGCGGTGCCTTCGCTCCTCGCAGCGCTCAGCCAGGAAGCGGACAAAGGCAGCGGCCTGCAGCAGGCGCTGGAGAAGGACCACGACGGCTCGATTCTCGACAACCTGGCCGGCTATCTTGGCGGCACGGCGCAGCTGAGCCCCCGTACCACGAACGGCGCCGGCATCCTCGACCACGTGCTGGGCGACAAGCAGGACACCCTGGCGCGCGGCATCAGCGCCAAGAGTGGCCTGGACATGGGCAGCGTCGCGAGCCTGCTGACCCTGCTGGCGCCGATCGTGATGGGCATGCTCGGCAAGAAGCAGTCGTCCGCATCGGGCGCAGGAGGTGGCCTGGGCGACCTGCTCAACAAGGAGAAGGTGGATGCGCAGCGCCAGGGCGGGTTGGGCGACATTCTCGGCAGCATCCTGGGCGGCGGTGGCACGAGCCAGGGCGGCATCGGTGACATCCTCGGCGGCCTGCTGGGAGGAGACAAGAAGTAACGGGGCCACGCTGGGTGTGCCTGGACGTCGGTGAGACGCTCATCGACGAGACGCGTGTCTGGTCGATCTGGGCCGATGCGCTCGGCGTCCCGCGCCTGACTTTCATGGCGGCGCTCGGTGCCGTCATCGCCCGGGGTGGTCAGCACGTGGACGTGTTCGGCGTCTTCGGCGTCGGCGACTGGCGGGCGCGCCTGCCCGCGGTGGAGGCGGCCTACGGTGGCTTCCGCGCGGACGACCTCTATCCCGATGCGCTCCGCGCGCTCGGCGCGCTCCGCTCGGCCGGCTACCGCATCGCGATCGTGGCCAACCAGCCGGAGTCGCGGACCGATGAGCTGCGACGCCTTGGCATCGATGCCGAGGTGATTGCCATGTCCGGCGCGATGGGCGTCGCCAAGCCGGATCCCGGCTTCTTCGAGCGGGCGCTATCGCTGATGGGGGCTGCGCCGGGGGATGTTGCCTACGTCGGCGATCGGCTCGACAATGACGTCGCACCCGCAGCGGCATTCGGCATGCGGGCGGTCTGGATTCGCCGCGGACCGTGGGGGGTCATCGCCGAGGACGTCGCAGGCATCGCGCAGCTGGTGGTCGGCTCGCTGGACGAGCTGGTCGAGCGCATCGGTCAGGCCTGGGAGTAGCCCGTCGCCCGGTTCTACTCGCCGCGGCGCAGCACCACATCGATCTCGCGGTCGCTGACGCCGAAGCGGCGCAGCGCGTGCCGCACCAGCTCGTCGCCCAGCTGCCGCTCGGCAATGACCACTCGGGCAACGCCCAGCCGTCGCAGCTCGGCCTCGTCCGCGTCCGAGTGAGCGCGCGCCGCGATCTCGATCCGCGGGTTGTGGCGCCGGGCGTAGGTCACCGCCTGCCGGGCGGCGACCTGGTCGGGGAGCGCGACGATCAGCATCCGGGCATCGGCGATGCCCGCGGCATCCAGGACCGATGGGTTCCCCGCGTCGCCGTAGAGCACCGGAGCGCGGGAGTTGCGCCATCGGCGGACGAGCGGATAGTCGATGTCGACCGCCATCCACGGGAAGGAGCGCGACTCGAGCATCCGGCCGATCTGGCGGCCGACACGGCCGTATCCCAAGATCACCACGTGGCGGCGCGGCGGCGGCAGGTCGTCGAGCTGTGGCCTCCTCGCCGACCGGCGCTCGAGCATGTCGGCCAGCCTGCCGGAAGCGAAGAACATCGGGCTGGCCAGCAGGATCGATAGGACGGTGGCCCCCATTGCCAGGGAGAAGGTCTGCGGATCGATGGCACCGACCTGCAGGCCCACCGTGGCGAGCACGAAGCTGAACTCGCCGCTCTGCGCGATGAGGCCCCCGACACGTACCGCCACGGCGGGGCGGTGGCCCGCGGCCGTTACGATGCCGACGATCGGCAGCCACTTGCCCACCACGATCAGGCTGAGCAGCAGCAGCACGACCGGCCAATCGGAGATGACCGCCGCGGGCTCCAGGAGAATGCCGATCGAGACGAAAAAGACAGTGGCAAACAGCTCGCGCAGCGGCACGACCTCACCGAGCACGCTGGCCGCGAGGTCCGAGTCGGCCAGCGCGAGGCCGGCGATGAAGGCGCCGAGCGCAACGGAGACGCCGAGCGCCGAGGCGCTGAACGCGGTGCCGAGCGCGATGAGCGCCACCGCGACGATGAAAAGCTCCCGTGACCCCAGGCGCGCAATCCGTTCCAACAGCCAGGTCAGCACCCGCGAGCCGAGCAACACGACCAGCGCCACGAAGCCCAGGGCGATGGCCGTCGAACGAGCGACGTCGAGCAGCGGATTGGGCGACTCGACGGCCAGCGCGGAGAGCACCACCACGAGTACTACCGTGACGAGGTCCTGCACGATCGACCAGCCGAGCGCGATGCGACCGGCGAGCAGCGTCTCAAGGACCGACTCGCCGGCGACCTTCACCAGTACCACCGACGAGCAGATGCTGACGATGGCACCCACGAACAGCGATTCGACCAGCTCGCGACCGAGCAGCAGCGCGGTGATCGTGCCGAGCGTCATGGTGATGGCGACCTGGATGGGTGCGCCGATGAGCACTAGGGGGCCGACCGACGCCAGCTCGCGCAGGCTGAATCTGAGCCCGATGCTGAACATCAGCAGCGCAACGCCGATGTCCGCCAGCTCGAGCACCTGCTCGCGGTCGGCGACGATGCCAGGCGTAAAGGGGCCGACGACCAGTCCCGCCACGATATAGCCGAACATCGGCGGCAGCCGCAGACGGTGCGCCATCGCGCCGAGGACCAGCGCCGCGCCGAGCGCAGCGAAGAGCGTCAGGCCGAGGCCGCCGGTCATCGGTTTGGGGCTCCCATCGCCCGATGATAGGGGGTGGCCTCGGGTATCCTGTGCGCCAGGGCCGGGCGTCGGGCCCGTATCGCCGGCGCCAGAGGTGGAGACTGCGCAATGCGCTGTC
>JBBRXE010000157.1:0-4511 GCA_038248695.1 Candidatus Limnocylindria bacterium
ACGGCCTGCCGGATCCGGGAAAGATCTGGAACGACTTCATCAACAACCCGATCGTCGGCCTCGCCGGCCAGTTGATCGTGATCTATGCGGTGCTCCTGTGGCTCGGCACGGCCTACTGGGCCTTCCGCGACATGCAGGCGCGCACCGAGAACCCGATCCTGCCGTATTTCGCCGCGGCGCTGATCATCTTCTTCACCCCGCTGCTGTTCCTCTTTGCCGTGATCCTGTACCTCATCATCCGGCCACGCGAGTCGCTGGCCGAGGTCTACGAGCGATCGCTTGCCGAGGAGAGCCTGCTGGCCGAGGTCGAGAAGAACGCGCTCTGCCCGGTCTGCCGCGACCGCGTCGAGAGCGACTGGCTGGTCTGCCCGAACTGTCGCACGCGCCTGCATCGCGTCTGCCCGTCGTGCAATCGCCTGGCCGATCCGTCCTGGCCGTTGTGCGCCTACTGTGGCCGCGAGTTCGAGCGGACGCCGGCGCGTCCGGCCGAGCGGGTTGCCGCGTCGCGGGTCGAGCCAATTGCCGGGCCGCACGATGATCGTGGCGACGTCACGGCCGATCACACGCCGCTGCGCCGCGCCACAAATCCGAACCCGTAACGGCGCCGCGGCGCCTTGACGGATCAGGAACCTTCCGGGTGGCCGCCCCGTCAGCCACCCCCGACAGCCTGGCAGGTGGCGCAGCCGCCACCCGTTGAGCCATCCCAGGCGGCATGGCAGCCAGCTGAGCGGCCACCGCTGAGCCGCCACCGCGGATGGCAGTGGACCTCGATCGGGCTCATCGTCGCAGGGCTCATCGTGGCGTTCTTCGCCATCGGCGTCGCGGGTGCCGCCGCGCAGCTGCCGGAGCTCAAGGTCAGCCGGCTCTACACGGCGATCATGCTGGTCGTCGGCGGCGGCCTGCTGGTCGTGGGCTGCGTCATGAACGTCGGCCGCGCCATCGTCGTCCGACGCCGCCTGCCGGAGGGCCACTACCGCGGCGGATCGGTCCTGATCATGCTCCTGCTGGCCGCGGTTGTGGCCACCGCTGTGGAGCTGCCGTTCACCTCGGACCTCATCGCGCTGACGACCGGCGGGGGACAGATGACCGAGTTCGGGACACTGGTGCTGCTGACCATCCTGCAGGTCAGCCTGGTGATCATCACCGCGCTGTTCGTCCTGTGGCCGAATGCGCTCGCCGGCATCGACTTCTTCGCGGGCAGCACATTGCGCGCGGCGGCCGTCGGCGTGATGTGGGGCATCCCGGCATGGATCGTGGCGACGGTGCTGGCTGCGGTCGTCGCGCAGGTGCTGTCGCTGTTCCACGTTCAGCCGGAGCCGCAGATCGCCGAGCAGTTCATCGACCTCGCCAACCCGTGGATCGCGGTGCTGGCAACGGTCGTGGTCGCGCCGATCGCCGAGGAGATCTTCTTCCGTGGCGTCGCCTTCAACGCATGGATGCGGGAGTACGGCGTGCGGCGTGCCATCGTCCTGTCGGCGCTGCTCTTCGCGCTGATCCACGGCTCGCTCGGTGCCCTGGTGCCCATCTTCGTGCTGGGTATCGCACTGGCGGTTATCTATCGGCGGACCGGAAATCTCGCCAGCAACATTGCGCTGCATGCCACCTTCAACGCGATCAGCGTGCTGCTTGCCCTGCTCGTCCGCTTCGGCATCATCGCCCTGCCGACCTGATAAGCCACCGGTAAGCGGCTGGTGATGGGTCGTCAGGTAGGCTCAGGTCATGACGGCTTCGGTTCCGATTCCACTCCATCCGCGTCTCCAGGCGGATCGCGTCGAGCGATCTCCCGCGGCGCTCGAGATGCTCGGCCCGGCAGCGTTCGGCGATGACCAGATCCTGGCGCTGCTGTTCGGTGGACGCGCCGGCCTGCCAGCCTCGCGGCGCGTCCTCGACAGGTTCGGCGACGTCGCATCACTGGCCGATGCGCCTCTTACCGATCTCGTTCCGCTCGTCGGCGAGCGGCGGGCGGCTGCGATCGTCGGGGCGTTCGAGCTCGGCCGTCGGCGTGCGGCCACCTGGCCCGATGTCGACTGGCAGGTGCGTACGCCGGCCGATATCGCCGAGCGCCTGTTGCCGACCATGGAGCAGCTCGACCACGAGGAGCTGCGCGTCGTGCTGCTCAACACCCGAAACGTGGTGATCGCCATGCGCACGGTGTACGTTGGCAACCTGGCTGGCTCATCGGTCAGGGTGGGCGAGCTCTTTCGCGAGGCCGTGCGGCGCCAGGCGGCCGCGCAGGTCGTGATCCACAACCATCCCAGCGGCGATCCGGCGCCCTCGGCCGAGGACCTCAAGATCACCGGCGAGCTGGCCGAGGCCGGCAGGCTGCTCGATATCGAGCTGCTGGATCACCTGGTGCTCGGACGCGGACGCTGGGTCAGCCTTCGCGCACTCGGCGTGCTGCGGCCTCAGTCGCCGACTGCGACGTGGTAGACACCACCGCCGCGCTGATCGACCGCGTAGAGCTCGCCGTCGTCGGCCTGGCCGAATGACGTGATGCCCAGCTGCGTGCGTGCCACGACCTTGGGGCTGACCCTTCCCTCGTCGACCTGGAGGGTGAAGACGATGCCCGAGCAGTAGTCGGCGAAGACGTAGACGCCGTTCAGGTCAGGCTGCACCGTGCCGCGATAGACGAAGCCGCCGGTCACCGAGCAGCCCTGGTCGTGGCCGTACTCGGCGATGGGCTGTACGAAGGGCGTCTGGTCGCACGACTCGTTGCCGTAGCAGTGACGGCCCTCCATGACGTTCCAGCCGTAGTTCTCGCCGCCCGCCGAGTCGCTCGTCTGGCGGTCGACCTCCTCCCAGCTGCTCTGGCCCACGTCGGCGATGTACAGGTCGCCACTTTCGCGATCGAAGCTGAAGCGCCACGGGTTGCGCAAGCCGTAGGACCACACCTCCGGCGCGCCACCACCCCGGGCGAAGGGGTTGGTCTCCGGGATGGCGTAGGTACGGTCGCTTGCCCGCGTGCCGTCGACGTCGATGCGCAGCAGCTTGCCCAGCAGTGAATTCGTGTTCTGGCCGTTGCCGTGCGGGTCGCCGCCTGACCCGCCATCGCCGAGGCCGATGTACAGGTCGCCGTCCGGCCCGAAGGCCAGCTGTCCGCCGTTGTGGTTGGCGTACGGCTGATCCACTCGCAGCAGCACCTTCTCACTTGCCGGGTCGGCGCTCAGGCCGCTGGTGGCGGCGGTGTATTCGGCGATGACGGTGTGCCCGTCGTCCTTCGCGGTGTAGTCGACGAAGAACCGATGGTTCTGCGCGAAAGCGGGGTGGAATGCCAGGCCGAGCAGGCCGCGCTCGCCACCGGACAGGATGCGGTCGCTGATGTCCAGGAATGGCTGCGGCTGCAGCGTGCCGTCGACATCGATCACACGAATGCTGCCCGCCTGCTCGTTGGCGTACAGCCGATCGCTGCCGTCGCCGGCGCTGGTGAGGCTGATCGGCGAGCTCAGGCCGGCGGCGAACGGCTCCAGGTTCAGCGCATCGGGATCGCGGTTGAGCGGCGGAACGGTCGAGCCTGGCTGGCTGCCCCCAATCGGCCGGATGCTGGGCGCCGAGGAATTCCCGGTTGCGCCTGGCGTCAGGGTGGGCGTCGCGCTGCAGCCCCCGAGCAGGACAGCGATTGCGGCGAGCACGACGACTCGTACGGACGGCCCCGGCATGACCGGCACAGCGTAGCGTGCCAGCCTGTGCCTGCCGATGTTTCAGCACGCGGGGCTGATGATCGGCTAGGGTTGAGCGACAGCCATGACGACGACGAGATCCGGCCTCAGACGGGCCACCGAACGCGCGCTCCAGCAGCCGTCCGCGGTTGCCGATGAACCGGCCAGCCAGGCGATCGGCACGCGGCGCACGATCGTCATCGAGCGCGTCCTGCCCGAGCTCGACGGCGGACGACATCCCGTGAAGCGGCTGGTGGGCGACATGCTGCACGTGACCGCCGATATCTTCGGAGACGGCCACGACATGCTCGCCGCTGCCCTGCTGCTTCGCGCCGATGACGAGGACGGTTGGCGCGAAGCGCCCATGCGTTTCGTCGACAACGACCGATGGGCGGGCGAGATCGCGCTGGAACGCAACCGGTGGCATCGGTACACCATCGAAGCGTGGCGTGACGAGTGGGGAACCTGGCGCGACGGTCTGCTGCGAAAGGTCGAGGCCGGGGTCCCCGTGCCGAGCGAGCTGGCCGAGGGCCGGCTCATGCTGGAGTCGGCGGCCCGCCGCGCCGGCGATGTGGACGCAACGGCCATCCGTGGAGCGATGCGCGCGCTCGAGGCGTCCGGCGACGAGCCGCGCGCCGTGGCGGCCGTCACCGGCGAAGGGTTGCTGGCGCTGATGCGTCGCAACCCGGACCGCGGCGCCGCGACGCGATACCGCGAGCTGGAGCTGGTCGTCGACCGCTCAGCCGCCGGATATGCCGCGTGGTACGAGCTCTTCCCGCGCTCGCAGGGCCGCACGCCGGGCGAAGCGTCGACGCTGAAGCAGGCCGAATTGCGTCTGCCCGACATTGCCCGCAT
>JBBRXE010000158.1:0-4447 GCA_038248695.1 Candidatus Limnocylindria bacterium
GCTCTCCGTTTCGGACCGCGAAGGGATCGTTGAGCTTGCCCGCGGCCTGGCGGAGGCCGGCGTCGAGTGCTACGCCACCGAGGGCACGCGTGCCCACCTCAGCGAAAACGGGGTCGCGACGCACCCGATCTCGGACCTGACGCAGGCAGAGGAGATCCTGGGCGGTCGGGTCAAGACGCTGCATCCCAGCATCTTCGCCGCTCTGCTCGCGCGACGAGACCAGCCCGACCATCTGGCACAGCTCGTCGAGCAGGGCATCGAGCAGATCGACATCGTGGTCGTCAACCTCTACCCGTTCGTCGAGACGGTCGCCGACAACGGCACGACCCTCGACCAGGCGCTCGAGCAGATCGACATCGGCGGGGTGGCGCTGCTGCGCGCCGCTGCCAAGAACTTCCCCGGCGTGGCTGCGGTGAGCAGCCCGACCCAGTACGCATCGGTCCTGCGAGACGTGAAGGCCCTGAAGGCGGTCAGCCCGGAGACGCGCCAGAAGCTCGCGGCCGAGGCCTTCGCGCTGACGGCGTCGTACGACGCGCATATCGCGGGGTACCTGAACCAGCAGTCGGGGACGCTGTTTCCGAATCGGCTCACGCTGGTGGTCGAAAAGAAGGCGGACCTGCGCTACGGCGAGAACCCGCACCAGCTTGGCGCCTTCTACGCCGATCCGGGCCAGCGCGGCAGCTCGATCTCGAGCGCGCGGCAGATCGCCGGCAAGGATCTCTCCTTCAACAATCTGCTGGACCTCGATGCGGCGTGGAGCATCGCCAGCAACTTCAAGACGCCTACGGTGACCATCGTCAAGCACGGCAATCCGTGCGGCCTGGCCAGCGTCGTGGACCTGGCGGAGGCGTTCCGCCTGGCCCTGGAAGGCGACAGCGTCAGTGCCTACGGCGGGATCATCGGTACCAACCGGGTCGTGGATGAAGCCACCGCACGAGCCATCCGGCCGGGATTCTTCGAGGCCATCGTGGCGCCGGGCTACACCGCCGAGGCGCTCGACATCCTGCGCACCAAGCGCGGCTTCGAGATCGTGGAGGTGCCGCCGGACGACAACCAGAGCCCCGACCTGGGGATCGGCAACTTCGACTTCAAGCGCATTGGCGGCGGGCTGCTGGTGCAGACCATCGACTCACTGGAGGAGGACCGCAACAAGCTGCAGGTCGTCACCCAGCGACGGCCGACGCTGGAGGAGCTCACCGACCTGCTCTTCTCCTGGCGCGCGGTGCGACACGTGAAGTCGAACGCGATCGTGCTGGCCAAGAAGCACGCCATGATCGGCATGGGTGCCGGCCAGCCCTCGCGTGTCGTCAGCGTCGAGGTCGCGCTGCGCAAGGCGGGCGAGCGGGCGCCGCTGTCCGTGATGGCCTCAGACGCCTACTTCCCCTTCCCCGATGGTATCCAGATCGCGGCACAGGCCGGTGTCACGGCCATCATCCAGCCGGGTGGCAGCATCCGCGACGAGATGGCCATCGAAGTGGCCGATCGTCATCACATGGCCATGGTCTTCACCGGCCGGCGCCACTTCAGGCATTGAGGCGACACGCATGACCGATCCATTGACCGATCCACCGCGCACCCCCATGGACAAGCTGCTCTCCATCGAAGCGGTGGCTGCCACCGAGGCCGGCGCGATTGCCGCCGCGCGGTTCATGGGACGCGGCGACCGCATGGGTGCCGATCATGCCGCGGTCGAAGCGATGCGCCGCGCCATGGAGGATGCCGATATCAGTGGCACGATCGTCATCGGCGAGGGCGAGCGGGACAAGGCGCCCATGCTGTACATCGGTGAGCAGGTGGGCAACCCGGAGGCGGCCGTCTCGGTGGACATCGCCGTCGACCCGCTGGAGGGCACCAACCTCGTCGCAACCGGTTCACCGAATGCGACCGCCGTGCTGGCGGCGGCCGAGCCGGGCGGCCTGATGCATGCCCCGGACACGTATCTCCAGAAGCTGATCGTCGGTCCCGCGGCTGCCGGCAAGGTCGATATCAACGACCCGGTCGACAAGACACTCGCGACCGTCGCTGACGTGCTCGGTCGCTCGATTGTCGACATCACCGTCGTCATCCTCGAGCGGGAGCGTCACGAGTCGCTGATCGAGCAGGTGCGCAAGACGGGGGCACGGATCAAGCTCATTGGCGACGGCGACCTGACCGCTGCCATCTCGGTGGCTGTCTCCGGCACCGGCGTCCACGCCGTGCTGGGTACCGGCGGAGCACCCGAGGGCGTGCTGTCGGCCGCCGCCCTGAAGTGCCTCGGAGGCGAGATCCAGGCCAAGTTCGTCTGGCGCTCCGACGAGGAGAAGGAGCGAGCGCGACGCATGGGCGTCGACGTCGACGACACGGAGCGGGTCTACTTCACCAACGACCTGGCATCCGGCCAGAACGTCGTCTTCTGCGCCACCGGCGTCACGGATGGCGAGCTGCTGCAGGGCGTCCGCTTCTTCGGCGGCGGCGCGCGGACCCACTCGCTGATGATGAGCTACCGGCGCGGCATGGTCCGCTTCCTGGACACGGTCCACATGTGGGATTATCGCAATCCGCCCAAGGTTCGCCTGTAGGAGCCGATTCACCCAGCGGGCCATCCTCTGCCTGTGGCGCGCCTCGCCCGACGCCGCCCGACTTCTCAATTGTCGGTCTGCAGCGCCTTACGCGACCCGTCACCGTCGCCCGACTGGTCAAATGTCGGCCTGCGGCGCGTTAGACCGGCCAAGAGTGTCGGCGTCCGCCGGATTGGGCCTCCGCTGAGCGTGAATCGGTTGGTGCGAGGCGTGCGAACGCGGCTCCGACCCGCCTAGTGCTGTTCACGCCATCATCTGACAAGTCGGCGGCTGCTGACGACCCGTGCGCGAAGTGCCGTCCCGATAACGACCGTCCCAAGGACCCTTATCCGGGCCCCCTCGGCGACGACCGCCGGCTTGGTCATTCGGTACTGGCGCCGCGCTCTACCTGTACGGCACAACAACGCGCCGCCATACTCGACCCGAATCTGCGCAGGAGCCACCCAATGCGTTGCCTGAAGTTTCTGTTGATCGCGTTGCTCCTGATCAGCTCGGCCGCGTGTGGGGAGTCGAACTCTGAATATTTCGATCCCGGCCAGCCCGGCCTTGCCGGACTCGCCGCCGAAACCGGTCAGCCAGTCTATTTCGGCCTGATAGACCTGCGTGCGCCAGCACGCGAAAATGTCACGTTGATCTCGCTCAGCATCCCCGAACTCTCGGACGCCGTCGAGATGGCGCCGTTCGTCTTGGACCGCAGTCTGACCAAAGGCGGTGGGATCGGTGCAGCCCGCGAAGGCGAAGACACCGGGATCCCGAACTTCAAAGAGCTTCTCACGCCACTTGAGCACTATGTCATCACCCCTGGGAAAGAGCCCGTCCAGGTGCTCGTCCGAATAACAGGCGGGAACAATGGAATCGTCAACTTCGCACGGTTCATGCTCACGTTTGCCGTCGCGGGAGGATCCCCAGAGACCGAGGAGTTTCCACAGGGAGGCAGGGTCTGCTACGGCCCCGGCCTCATCTCGTGCCCCGAAGGCGCCGGTTGATCCCATCGCCAGCCGTGCCGTTGGCTATCTGCACCCGGATCCCGGGAGCCATGAAATCGAGCGCCCCGGCCAGATGGCGCCTGGCACCACCAGCAGCAAGTCGGCGCCTACAGACCGCTCGGACGAGGTCGGACGGACCGATAACTACCCTCCCGAAGACCCTTATCCGCGCGGCGGTCGCCCCGTACGCACATTTGGGCCGATACGGAGCTCTACGGAGCTCTACGGAGACCGGTATCAGCCGTTTGCGGCCAATCCGGACGTCTGCGGCGAGATAAGACTCCCCAGAAGGGGCGCAATCGTGCGATCCGATAGAGCGCCCCGTCCGCCCGCAGAGCTACTCCCCGAGGGGTGTGGGATCCGCCCACTCGGGGCCGGCCACGCGGCGAACGTCCTGCTCCGCAACGCTGGGGAGCAGGTCGGCGACCGTCACGTCGCGTCGCATGTCGGCACATCCCCGCCACGGCTGCAGTGAAGGCGCCAGTTCGGCGAGTGGTTCCAGGGCGAATCGCCGCTCGTGCATGCGCGGATGCGGGACGATGAGGTCAAGCTCCAGGTCTTCGACGCATCGGCCATCAAGGCTCAGGATGTCGAGGTCAATCACCCGCGGGCCGAAACGAATGCCCTGCGGGTCGCGACCCATGGAGATCTCCAGGCGCTTGAGCTCCAGAAGGAGGTCCTGCGGCGAGAGCTCGGTCTCAAGCTCGGCGACGGCGTTGCTGAACTGCGGCTGATCGAGCATGTCGCGCGGCGCGCTGGCATACAGCGACGATGTCCTGACCACATGACCGATGCGCCGCAGCTCGGCCACGGCGCTGGCGAAGGACGCACGGGTGTCGCCCAGGTTTCCGCCCAGGCCGATGAATGCACGCATGGCGCCGAGACTCTAGCCCATCGGCTCAC
>JBBRXE010000159.1:0-4444 GCA_038248695.1 Candidatus Limnocylindria bacterium
CAAATGACGCCGCTCCGTCACGTACGACGACGGTCCCGACCAGCGCCGGCACATTGGCGCCGGGTAGGACGACATCGGCGTTGGAGTCGGCCCCGACCCGGTTGTCGCCGTCGTGCAGCCATGCCAGGCCGACCAGACTCAGCCAGCCCTCCGGATCACGCAGCCCCTCCAGGCGTCGTTCGCGCTCAGCCCACACCGCCGCTTCGTGGGTCACGGCCCCAGGAAGATGAGCGTCGGACCCCATCGCTCGCCGACGCGCACGTAGGTTGCCTGACCAAGCGTCACCGGATTGGTTGGGACGGGACGACCGGCCGGCGTGTTGCCGTCGAGCGCGATGGCGACTGGGCCCTCGCCGTAATGTGACAGGCAGGCACTGATGTAGCCCTCCTGCGTCGGTTCGGCGAGTACCAGGAACGCGTGGCCGATCTGGAGACGATAGCAGCGCGCGCTGAGGATCAGGTCGTCGGGCACGGCGTGCCAGTCATTGCCGGTCACCGGCTCAAGGTCATGCGCCGCCCGCTCGGCATCGACCGTCGCCAGGACGAGACCGCGTGGTGCCTCGCTCCAATCGTCGTTCGGCCGCGGAAAGAGGCGCTCCCTGGCCGAGTCGTCCGGCACCTCGAGGAGCTGGGTCGGCGCGCCCCGAATCCCCCACCACAGGATCTGGGCGTTGTCATGCGGCTCGGCGTACAACCACTGTGGATACGCCGTCGTGCCGGCCTCGCGCAGGATGCGGTTGAGCGTCGCCTGGTCGGGGACCCCCATGCGGACGTGACTGATCTCGGCCATCACATCCGAGTCTACCCGGGTCGTCCTCTGACGGTCAGCCGTGGACCATGGGCGGTCGAAGGTCGGCGAATCCAGCGGCGCGCTCGTAGGCGTCGGCGATGCGCAGGATCATCGGCTCGTCGAACGCCCGACCAATGACCTGCAGGCCGACGGGCTTGCCGTCGGACAGGCCGCACGGCACGCTGATGCCGGGCAGGCCGGCGATGTTCACCGGAAGCGTGCATGCGTCGTTGAGGTACATCAGCACCGGGTCGTCGGTCTTGGCACCGATCGGGAAAGCGACGCTGGGCGAGGTTGGCGCCAAGAGGGCGTCGACATCGGTCAGGACGCGGTCGAACTCGTCCTTCATGAGGGTGCGCACCTGCTGGGCCTTGACATAGTAGGCGTCGTAATAGCCGGCGCTCAGGGCATACGTGCCGAGCATGATGCGGCGCTTGACCTCGGGCCCGAAGCCGGCGCCGCGCGTCTGCAGGTAGTTGTCCAGCAGGTCGTCGCGCCTGGCGCTGAGGCCGTACCTGATCCCGTCATACCGGGCTAGGTTGGCCGATGCCTCAGCAGGCGAGATGATGTAGTAGGTCGCCAGGCCCTGGTCGGTGGACGGCAGGCTGACCTCCACGATCTCGGCGCCCAGCTTCTCCAGCAGACCGATGCCGTCGCGCACCGCTCGCTCGACCCCGGGCTCCATGCCCGTGACGAAGTACTCGCGCGGCACGCCGAGCCGCAGGCGCTTCACCTCGCCGCTGAGGTTAGCGGCGTAGTCGGGAACCGGCAGTTCGACGCTCGTGGAGTCGCGCCGGTCGTGTCCGGCGAGTGCCTGGAGCACGGTCGCCGCATCGCGGACGGAGCGCGTCAACGGACCGCACTGGTCGAGCGAGCTGGCGAAGGCGATCATGCCGTAGCGGCTGACGCGGCCGTACGTCGGCTTGAGGCCCACGACCCCGGACAGTGAGGCTGGCTGGCGGATGCTGCCGCCGGTATCGGTGCCGGTGGCGAAGAAGGCCTGGCCGGAGGCGACCGCCGCGCTGGAGCCGCCCGAGCTGCCACCGGGCACACTCGATTCGTCCCACGGGTTGCGCACGGGGCCGTACGCCGAATTCTCGTTCGACGACCCCATGGCGAACTCATCGCAGTTGGTCTTGCCCAGCAGCACGGCACCGGCCTGGCTCAGCCGCTCCTCCGCGTCCGAGGCATACGGCGAGCGATACCCCTGCAGGATGCGCGAGCCGGCGGTCGTGGGCAGCCCGTCGGTCGGATTGCCCTCGTCGTCGAGTGCACGGGTGACGAAGATGTCTTTCAGCGCATACGGCACGCCGAGCAGCGGCCGGTCGTTGCCGGCGGCGCGCGCTCGGTCCGCATCGGCCGCCGTGCGCAGCGCCGCCTCCGCGCCGACCGCCAGGAACGTGTTCAGCCTTCCGCCGTCCTCCTCGATGCGCCCGAGACAGGCACGCGTCAATTCGACGCTGCTCACCTCACGTCTGCGCAGCAGCTCGCCGACGTCGCTGATGGTTTGATCGGGAAGCGGCAGGGTCACCGGGCAGCCCCATCGCCAGCGCTCATCGGCCCTGCTCCAGCACGACCGGCACGCGCAGCATCGGTCCTTCGCGCAGCGGGGCGTTGCCCAGCGCAGCCTCGCGCGAAAGACCTGGGCGCGGCACGTCGTCGCGCATCACGTTCTCGAGGGCGATGACCTGCGCCGTCGGGCCGACGTGGCTGGTGTCGACGTCGCGCAGTCGCTCGATCGTCTCGAGGATATGCGAGAGTTGAGCCTGCATGCGGTCGATCTCGTCATCGGTCAGGCCAAGGCGGGCCAGCAGGGCGACATGCTCGACTTCGGCGCGCGTGATCATGCGACCGATGCTAGCAGGCTAGGATTCGACCGATGTCCGACGATCCTCGCGTTCACGCCATCCCCATCCGCGGCGGGCGGATCGAGGCCTTCACGCTGCGCGGTGCACCCGGCGCTCCGCTGCTGGTCCTCGGCGGCGTCGAGACCAGCCTGCGCCCGCTGGCCGGAACCGAGGGCGTCCTCCTGCGCCGATGGACCGGCCGCACTGCCGCGCGCACCGTGGTCGTGCTGGGCAGGCCCCTGCCGGCGGATCCCTCGGACGCCGAGCGACTCATGCACCCGCGAGTCATCGCCGACGCCGTCTCGGTCGCCCTCGCCGAGCTTGGGCGTCCGGTGGCGATCGAAGCGGAGTCGGGTGGCGGTCGCATCGCGCTGTGGCTGACGGTCGACCATCCCGAGCTGGTCTCTCGCCTGGTCCTGGCCTCCGTCGCATCCGAGACGCCGCCGGACTCCCCGATGGCCGAGCGCATGAGCTCCTGGATCGCGCTGGCCGAGGCCGGCCAATGGGCCGAATTCTTTGCGCGCCTTGCCGTGCAGATGAAGCCTGCCGGCTCGGTGACCGCCGAGGCATTCGCCGTGGCTGCCCGCTTCCAGCCGAAGCCCGCCACGCCGCAGCGCTTCATCGGCGAGCTGAAGGCGACGCTTGACCCGTCGTCGTTCGTCACCGACCGGCTGGGCGAAATCAGCGTGCCGACATTGGTGCTGGCAGGGGCGCAGGATCAGATCGTGCCGTTGGCGTCCACGCGCCTCGTCGCCGAATCGATCCCCGGCGCGCGCCTGGAGGTTGACCCGGACTGTGGCCACACGGTCCGCTCCTCGTTCACCGGCTACGACCCGCTGGTCGAGGCGTTTCTCACCGACGAGTCCTGACGGCCTCCGATAGTTACGGTCATCCCTCGAAGGCCGAGCCGTCCCCCGCGAGCAGCCGGCGCGCCGTTGCCTCAGTTGCGAACAGCGACCGCTGCGCCAGTCCGCCGCCGACGCTGATTCGCCGCACGCCGAGGTGCGCGAGTTCCGCGATGCTCGGCGTACCCGGCCGCAAGAGGACATTCACGGGGGCGTCAAGCTCGCGGATGATGCGGCCGATGGCCTCCGCATCGGCCAGGAAGATCGGGTAGACGCAGTCGGCACCGGCCGCGAGGTAGGCGCTGCCACGTTCGATGGCGGCGTCCGTTCGCTGCTGGAGGCTGCCCGCGCCGCGCAGGTAAAGGTCGATCCTGGCGTTGATGACCAACGGCACGCCGGCAGCCTCGGCGGCTGCACGCATGCCGGCGATGCGTTCTGACTGAACCCCGACGGACAGCAATCCGAGGACCGGCCCGCCGCGGTCGGTGTCCTCGACGTTCATCCCCGCCGCGCCGGCGCCCACCAGACGCTCGACCAGCTCGGGTGCGCCGAGGCCATACCCACCTTCGACATCGGCCGTCACCGGCAGCGACACCCCACGAGCGATGCGAGCGATGGCGGCGAACATCTCGTCCGTCGGAGCCTTCTCGCCGTCCTCGAAGCCGAGCGACTCGGCGACGGCACTGCTGCTGGTCGCGATCGCCGCCGCTCCGGCGCGTTCGACGGCGCGCGCGCTGGCCACGTCCCCACGCATTCGGCAGGATGAGTGGCGCGTCTCCGTCATGCAGTGTCCGCAGCTGCTCGGCCAGCTCGGCCAGCTCGGCCAGCTGCGTCACGGCGTCTCGCCCGCCAGCAGCCTGCGGAACGCCTGCTCGTCGAGCACCGGCACGTTCAACGACTCCGCTTTTGTCAGCTTGCTCCCGGCCTTGTCGCCCGCGACAAGGTAGTCCGTCTTGGCACTCA
>JBBRXE010000160.1:0-4343 GCA_038248695.1 Candidatus Limnocylindria bacterium
AAGCGCAGGGGAAGCCCACCCTCTCACTCGTTTGAGTCACCAGGCGACTCAGAGATCTGTCGAGCCAGCTCCACGAAGGCGTCCAGTGCCTCCGGATTGGCCAGCGACCCGCGCGCGGCGGCAACCTCTGGGGACACGCCGCCGAGGATCCGCTTGAGCGGCACCTCGAGCTTCTTGCCGGAGAGCGTGCGCGGGACGCCCGGCACAACCGTGATGCGGTCCGGCACATGGCGCGGCGAGAGCTCCGCGCGCAAGGTGTCGCGAATGCGCCCTCGCAACGTGTCGTCCAGCGTGCAGTCGGGTGCCAGCGCCACGAACAGCAGCAGCTCGTCGGTCTCCTCGAGGTGGATGACGACTGAATCGGCGATCTCGGGAAATCCCTCGACCACGGCGTAGAACTCGGCCGTGCCGACTCGCACGCCACCGCGGTTGAGGGTGGCGTCGGAGCGGCCGCTGATGATGCATGAGCCGCGCGATGTGATCGTGATCCAGTCGCCGTGCCGCCAGACGCCGGGGAACTCGCTGAAGTAGGCATCGCGGTAGCGGGCACCGGATGGGTCGTTCCAGAAGGCGGCGGGCATCGACGGCATCGGGCGCGTGAGGACCAGCTCGCCCTGCGCACCGATCAGCGGAGAGCCGTCAGGCGAGTAGGCCTCCACTGCGCAGCCGAGGTGCCGGCAGCTGATCTCGCCTTCCCAGACGGGAACCAGCGGCGAGGCGCCGACGAAGGCGGTGCACACGTCGGTACCGCCCGAGACGCTCTGCAGCTGCAGCGACGAACCGACCGCGTAGTACACCCAGCGGAAGCCCTCGACGGGTAGTGGCGCGCCGGTGGAGCCGACGCCGCGGAGCGCCGATAGGTCGTAGGCCATACCAGGCCGCAGGCCCGCCTTGCGGCAGGCCATCAGGTAAGGGGCGCTCGTCCCGAAATAAGTCATGCCGGTCCCCTCGGCCAGGCGCCACAGCACGTCGAGGCCCGGATGCGCCGGCGAACCGTCGAACAGCACGATGGTCGCGTCGACGAGCAGGCCGGAGATGAGGTAGTTCCACATCATCCAGCCGGTGGTCGTGAACCAGAAGAAGCGGTCGGCAGGCCCCAGGTCGTGGTGCAGTGCGTGGATCTTGAGGTGCTCCAGCAGGATGCCGCCGTGACGGTGGACGATCGGCTTGGGCAGGCCGGTCGTGCCCGAGCTGTACAGGATGAAAAGCGGATGGTCGAACGGCACCGGCTCGAAGGCCAGCTCGCCCGGTTGGCTGACAAGCTCGTCCCAGCTCATGCTGTCGGCCAGGCCGATGCCGAGGTAGGGCACGCACACCGTGGCGACCAGGCTCGGCAGCCCCGCGCGGATGGCGGCCACTTCATCGGTCCGGTCGACGCTGCGCCCGCCATACCGATAGCCATCGATGCTGAGCAGCACCTTCGGCTCGATCTGGGCAAAGCGGTCGACGACGCTGCGCGTGCCGAACTCGGGCGCGCACGAGCTCCACACGGCGCCCAGGCTGGCGGTGGCCAGCAGCGCGATGACGGCCTCGGGAATGTTCGGCAGGTAGGCGGCGACCCGGTCGCCGCGGCCCACGCCAAGTCGCTGCAGCCCGGCGCGGGCGCGGGCGACGGCATCGCGCAGCTCGGCGGCGGTGAGGCTCGAAGCGGCCCGCGTCTGCGAGCGGGCCAGGATGATGGTGTCGTCGTCGCCGCGACGCCCCAGCCGCAGCGCCTGCTCCGCGTAGTTGAGCTGGACGCCGGGAAACCAGACGGTCTCCAGCATGCTGTCGTTCGGCAGGACGTTCTCGGGTCGCTCGCCGAGGTTGAAATGGTCCCAGACCGATGCCCAGAACGGCCCGAGCTCGTCGACCGACCACTGCCACAGCTCGTCGTAGGTGGCGAACGCGAGACCACGCTCGCTCTCCAGCCACTCCAGGTAATGCCCGATGCGTGTCCGCTCGCGAACATCCTTGGGGGGTCGCCACAGCACGTTCGGGATGTCCATGGACCGATGATGCCAGACAGCGCTACCGTTCACCGCATGCTCCCGCGCGGCGCCTGCCTGGTCCTGGTCTGCCTGCTGCTGGCGTCGGCAGCTCCGGCGCGCGCAGCGGATGCGCCGCAGCTACTTCCCGACGAGCCTGACGCACGTTTCCTGGAAGGCACCGCGTTCGGGGCCATCGTGGCCGACCTGGACGGCGACGGATCGCGCGAGCTCGTCCGATTGGTGCCGCAGGCGAACTCTCCGGGACTGCTGGCGGTCGACGGCTGGGAAGTCGACGGCCACACCTGGCAGTCGATGGGCGAGGTCGGACTCACCCGCGCGGCGAACGCCACGCGACCGGCGGGGGGCAAGCCACAGCGGCCGGCGGAGGGCAAGCCACAGCGGCCGGCGGGGGGCAACCCGCAGCCGCCGGCGGGCGCCGGCGAGCCCGCGCGCTTCCTCACCTGGAACGACGGCCAACGCGAGCACCTGCTGGTGGCGACGATCGCGGCGAACCTCGAGCCGGTGACCTGTTGCCTGACCGTCTGGGACGTGGAGAAGTCGGCGGGTCGGCTGACGCTCGTGCAGCTGCTGAGCATGCAGGGCAACGCCACTTCGATCCTCTCGCTCGACCTGGACGGAGATGCGGCCGATGAGCTGTTCATTACCCAACAGCCCGACCCGCGCGGTCCGAACGAGGTGCCCATCCGCGTCTTCGACTGGAACGGGAGCGGCTTCGACGATCGCATCAGCTCGTTCATTGCGCCCCCCGGCTGGAGCGCGTTCCCATCGGGAGGCACCGACACAAGACCCGGTGGCGAGGTCCTCATCAGCTCCAACCCCATCGACGGCGGCAGCGGTGCGGTGCTCAATCGGATCTGGCTGGACGGACCATCGATCGAACGTGAGTCCTGGCCGGTACGGGATCGAGGGCAGGTGACCTCGTTCGACGCCGGCGATGGGCCGCTGATCGCGATCGTCCCGCTGGATATCGGACTCAGCCTCATCCTGCGCTGGCCTGCGAATGCACCGGTCAGCTACGAGGCCGCCTCGGCAGTGCACGGCTTGCTGGCTGGCGTGTTGGGCACCGGTGCCGGCACGCGGTTGCTCTTCGCGTCGAGCCTGGCAAACGGCGGCCTGATCATCACCGACTCGCGATTGCGGCAGATACCCCTGCCCTCACTGGATGGCGCCGCCGCGCCACTGCTGGCCGCCGGCGGCGCGCCATACACTGGTGCGCTGCCCGGCGGCCTCGATGGAGAGCCGGCGGTGATCGCGCGTGGCAGGCTGCTCGACGAAGCGCCGCCAACCGGCCTGCTCGCGGCGCTTCCCAGCCGGCCCATGGCGGCCCTGCCGGACGAGACGCCGGTCGGCCTGGCGGGACCGGGCGAGTCGTGGATGGTGCTCCTGCACGGCACGCAGGACGTCTCGCGCGATGGTGGATCACTGACCGAGGCAATCGGCCCCTCCGGCGGTCGGGTGAGCGTGGCGCCAACCGACCTCGTCTTTTCCCCCGAGCGTGATGGCGGGCGCCTGAGCCCCGCGTTCCACGGCGCCGTCCCTGGCAGCGACCCGAACCAGCTCGCGACGCGCGAGCGATCGTTCAGCACCGAAATCGTGGCGCCAGCGGGCTCTCAGGTCGTGCACGGCGACGGCGAGTCCGCGAATCCCATCGAGACCCTGCCCACTGGCTCACCAGCGGGTGCGCAGCAACTGAACGTGCAGGTCGATGTGCCTTCACAGCTCGATAGTGGAGGCAGTTTCTATCTGCGCCTGATCGTCGCCACGCCGGCCGGGCACGCGTACGCCGGGAGCTGGCGGGTGCAGGTTATGCGCGAGTCTCCGCCGCTCGCCGCCGAGACGCCGGTGGCACCGCTCTCGCTCGAGGTGCCGATCAGAGGCGCCACGAGCCCAGGAACGGCGGTGACGGTCGATGGCCGGCCGGTTGCGGTCCACAGCGACGGCTCCTTCGTCGCATCCGTCGCGGCGTCGCTGGTTCCCGTCGACGTCCACCTGGTGGCGACCGATGCGGTGGGAAACGTCACGACCCGGGTCGTCAGCGTGGTCGGCTTCGTCGATTATCGGCGGCTGCCGTGGATCCCGTTCGTGGCGCTGCTGACCGTTGCCGCTGCCGTGATCCTGTTCCTGAAGGTCCCGCGGCCTCGACTCCCGGCGGCTCGCGCCCCAGGCGACGACGCCACGCTCGAGGAGATTGACTGAGCTGTCGGGCACGTGACGGGGGCATCCGCTTGCAGTAGCGTGGCACCCGAGATCGGCGACCAGCAGCGTGCGACGGAGGCAGAACGCCGGATGGAACCAGTCGACGCCAGACGATCGGACCTGGAACGCCACGTCGAGCGCCAGATGCGGACCCAG
>JBBRXE010000161.1:0-4342 GCA_038248695.1 Candidatus Limnocylindria bacterium
AGGCCGAGGCCGTTGCCGGTCGCAGCATCGGCTCGGCCGAAGGCGATCTGGGAGCCGTTCGGCGAGTAGGACGGGTCGAACTCGAGCACGCCCTCGTCGGTGAGCAGCCGTCGCGACGTGCCGTCGGCGCGCTGCTCGATGAGACGCGCGCCATCGGCCACCACGAACGAGCGGCCATCGGGCGCGATGGCATAGTCCACTATTGGGGACAGTTCGGCCGAGAGCTGCCGCTGCCCGGTGCCATCGGGATTCATGGCCCACAGGTTGGCAATGCCCGACCGTTCCGAGAGATAGAGGACCTGGTTGCCGAGCGTCGCCCTCGGCGCACCGGTCAGGAAGGTCCAGGTCACCGGCGTGACCATGGGGGCACCATCGCTCCCACGCAGCCCCGGTGCCAGCGTCACCTCGAAGGTCGTGTTCGGCGGCAGCGGGCCGGAGGGCTCGAAGCGCAGCAGGTGCGCGTCGCCATTCGACAGCCCCGCCGCGCCGGGGGCCGCGATCACGTCGAGGTTACCGACGACCGGCGGGCTGATCTGCAGCAGGTCGCTGCTGACACTGTCGGGGTCCAGCGCTCGGTCGAACTCGATGACGATCGGCGAGGTGACGGCGATGCCATCGCTGTCATCGGCCGGCACGATGTTCGTCACCGACAGACCCGCCTCGACCGTCGTGAATGACAGGCTGAAGGATTCCTGCAGCGGGGTGCCGCCCAGGTCGCGTGCCCCTTCGCCGATGGTCAGTGAATAGCGGCTGTTCGGCGATAGCGGATCACGCGGCACGATCGTCAGCTGCTCGCCGCTCCAGCGCAGATCGTGAACGAAGGCAGGTGACAGCCCCAGGGCGTCCTCCACCGAGCGGGTGTCCATCAGCGTCGAGAAGGTGACCACCATCGACGTGTCGAGCGCGACGCCGGTGGCATCGGCAGCCGGATCGCTGTCGACGACCTGCGGCTCACCGACGGTGGTGAAGACGAATGCCGCCGAGGCCTGGCTCATCTGGTTGCCGGCAACGTCGCGCACGCCGGCCTCGATGTATGCGCTGAACTCGGTCTTGGGGGGCAGCGGCTCGAGGGGGGTGAAGGTCATGGTGCTGTCGCTCCAGCTGTACGAGCCCTCGACCTGCGGATCCACCCGGAATGCCGCCTCGGCCGTCGGCTCATCGACCGGCTCGGAGAAGTTGACCTCCAGGCTGGTACTGGTCAGCGCGACCGCCGCGTCGCCGGAGAGGTGCTGGGTCAGCGAAAAGCCGCTGACACCCGGCGCGCGCAAGTCGACGGTGCTGGCGTAGTAGAGGATGCCGCCGAGCACGGCCGCCCCGACGACAAGGACCGCCAGGCTCCGCAGCAGTACACGCCGCACGGCCTAGCTGTGGCGCAGCCGAGCGGGGAGGATCTCAAGCTCGTCGCGGTACTTGGCGACGGTTCGCCGGGCGATCGCAACGCCCTCGGCCAGCAGCAGGTCGGCGATCTCCTGGTCGGAATATGGATTGGCGACATCCTCGGCGTCGATCATCTTGCGGATCTGGTCCTTGATCCCGAGCGAGGCCATGAAGAAATGGCTGAACGGCACCACCTCGCCCGAAGGGATCATCACGAACTTCTCGGCCGTCGCACGGCTGACGGTAGACTCATGCATGCCGATCAGCTCTCCCACCTCGGCCCGGGTAAGCGGCACGAGATGCTGAACGCCATGCAGCAGGTAGTCGCGCTGACGTTCGCACAGGCACTCCGCGATGCGCTGCACGGTGGCGCGCCGGCGGTTGATGTTGTCGATGAAGAACTTGGCACGGCCGACGTACTCACGGACATGCTGCTTCTCGTCCTCGGTGGCCTCGCCGCTGCGCAGCTGCAACGACAGGCTCGAGTAGATGGGCGTCACCCGCAGGCTGAAGCGCCGCGATTCGACGACCTCGACCAGAAGCTCGCCGTCGACCGCGCGGATAAGCACGTCGGGACGGATGATGATCCGCGGCCCGCCGCCGGTGACCGCCGCGGTGAATGCCGCGGTCGGGTACGGGTTGAGATTGGTCTTGACGAATTCCCAGGTGCCGATCACCTCATCGGTGCCGACCCCGAGGGCCTGGCCGACCTCGCGGAACTTCCGCGCACCGAGCTGGCGCAGGTGATCCCGGACGACGGCTTCGGCGATCTCGGGCACCGCCACCTCGTCGCTCATCTCGCGCAGATGGGCGATCTGAGCCAGCAGGCTCTCGGTGATGGTTCGCGAGCCGATGCCAATCGGCTCGAGCCCGCGCATGGCGGCAAGCACCTGCTCGACATCAGCGACGGTCACGCCGGTCGCGGCAGCGATGGCCTCGTCGCTCTCGGTGAGGAAGCCGTTGGCGTCGAGCGCGCCGATGACGTAGTCAGCCACCGGGTGGAGCGGAGTCGGCAGGAGGGCGTACAGGTTCCAGGTCAGGTGCTCATCGAGCGTGAATTCGGCCTCGGCGCGGGCGATCGGGTCCAGCTCATCGGCATCGTCGCGCAGGCGTTGCTGCGAGTCGGCGGGAAGCTCGTCGACCGCCGAGTCGGCCGGGTCTCCGTCCCCCGCCTTGCGCGGCATGCATTCGGTGCAGTAGTTGCCGCTGATCGGCGAGCCGCAGATGGGGCAGCTCGCCAGTTCCTCCATCTCGAGGGCAGGGTTCTCGTCCAGCTCCTGGCTGATCGCCTCCTGCAGCTCGATGGAGCTCATCTGCAGGATGTAGTTCGCCGCGATCTGCTTCGGCGTGACCTTGACCTGCATCGTGGGCTGCAGCTGCTGCCTGAGATCGAGCGACATGACACCTCGAGGGTTGGAACGGACCGGCCGTACGCGGTCGGTCCACGGGGATTATAGAGCCGCGGCTCGCTCAGCCCCGACGGGCAGATGGATGGTCGCGGGAGCGTTGATGCGCCGAACACCGGGCAATCCGGCGCCGTAGCTGATGATGCTGTAGCCGGCAGGATCCTGCGCCACGCGGCGACGGTAGTCGCGCATGGGCCATGCCAGCAGCGCAGTGAGGCGCAGGCGGTTGACGTGGTTATGTGCCACCACGATCGCGCAACGCGCGCGATCATCAGCCAACCAGGCCTCGACCGCATGGAACACGCCGAACGCGCGGCGCGCCACGTCCTCGCCGCTTTCGCCATCGGGGCAACGCGTGTGATACGGATCGGCAATCCAGGCGCGGCGCAGCTCCGGGTCGCGCTCAAGGCACTCCTCCGCGGTCAGCCCGTCCCACCCGCCGTAGTCAATCTCGATGAGGCTCGGCTCGATCTCCACGGCGTCCTCTGCGACGCCCAGGGCGCGCGCCACCGGCGCAATGGTCTGGCGGCAACGCAGCGCCGGGCTGCTCAGCAGGCGCAGGGCGTCGTGCGGCAGCTCGGCCAGCTCGGCGGCAAGCGTGCGACCCAGGATCTCGGCGACGGCCGCGCCCCCGTCGGCGAGCGGCGGGTCAGCGCGACGACCGAGATTGCGGCCGCTGCTGCTGGCGTCGGTGATCGAGTGACGGACGAGGACGAGACTGCCCATCGCCGGAGTCTACCCTCGGGTCCGAACCCTCGTGGGGTATGCTACCGGCCGCCTGCGAATCCCCCATCGCCCCACGGAGCGCCGATGACGTACGCCCCCGAAGAGACCAGCAGCGACGGCACGCCCGCCGACAGCGAGCGACCGGCGCGCCGGGGACTTGGCTGCGCCTTCGAGATCATCGAAACGCTCGTCCTGACGCTCGTCATCTATCTGCTCATCCATAACTTCGTCGCTCAGCCGTTCGAGGTGCAGCAACAGTCGATGGAGCCCACCATCACGCCCAGCGACTACGTGCTCATCGAGAAGGTGACGCCACGCTTCGGTGACTACCAGCGCGCCGACGTCATCGTCTTCCACCCGCCGAGCGGTTACGAGCAGGACGGCATTCCGTTCATCAAGCGCATCATCGGCCTGCCCGGCGACACCGTCAGCCTCGAGAACGGCGCGGTGCTGATCACGCCGCCCGGCGGCAGCACGGTGCGCATCGACGAGCCCTACGTCGCCCGGACCGGTGACGGTCGACCGGTTCCCACCCAGAACCATGGTCCGAATCCGCAGACCGAGTGGGTGGTGCCCCCCGGCAGCTACTTCGTGATGGGCGACAACCGCGGCGCCAGCGAGGACTCACGAGTCTTCGGACCCATCTCCCGCGACTCGATCATCGGCCGCGCCTGGCTGCGCTATTTCCCGCTCGACCGCATCGGGTTCATCCAACGCCCGAACTACCCCGGACTCTCGTCACAGGCCCAGTCCCCTCCAGCCGCACGCCTGGCGAGCCCGTCGATGGCGCCGCCGCAGGTCGTTGCCGGCCTTCAGGCCGAGCCGCGCGTGGC
>JBBRXE010000162.1:0-4326 GCA_038248695.1 Candidatus Limnocylindria bacterium
AGGCGGTCGCGTTCTCGGCGACAAGACGCTCGACGACGGCGCGTGACGCGGCCATCCGCTCACGCGCCGCGGGTGCGATCTCGACTCGCCGGCGCCCTCGCGCGACCTCGACGACATCGTCGACGGTGAGGTCGTGGCCGGTCAGCTGCAGCGGACGTGGCTCGGGCAGTGCTCTGCTCCTCGTGCTCATCAGGCGGCTCTTGTTGAGGACGGCGTACGACTGGTCGGCTCGCAACCGCCTCCTATACTACGGAGGTGCGACGACTCCCGGACCCCACGAGCCGGCTGCAGGTCAGCGCGGAGGCGAAGGACCGGTTGGGAGGAGCGGTTCCCAGTCCGGCGGCGGCCTTCCTGCTGACCCTCATCGCCCTCCCGACCCTCTTCTGGCTGGTGACCCTCAAGCGCACCACGGTCTACACCCAACCCGAGGAATGGCTGATGGGCAACGTCATGCCGCGGGTCCACGATTGGGTGCAGACCAACGTCCCGCCGCTGGATGGCCTGTTCATCGGCATCAGCGGCCTCGGCTCCGGCTGGTTCGTGGCGCTCGGCTTCGCCGCGCTGGGGCTCCTGGCTCTTGCCAAGGGACGCCGCGACCTGGCGATCATCCTGGCCGCCGGCACGCTCTGCTTCCCGATGGAGTGGGCGCTCAAGTATTTCACCTCGGACCACGTTCTCAGCCTCGGCCAGCTGGTCGGGGCGATCCTCAATGTCAACGGCGTCGGGCTCGACGACCTCGCCGACTTCCCGGCTGGCCACGCGCTGCGCGCGACCGTCTTCTATGGATTGGCCGCCTTCTGCGTCGCGCGCCTGGCATCGCAACGCCGGCAGGGGATGATCGCCTACGTCGTCGCCCTGATCCTGATCGGCGCTATCAGCCTGACTCGGCTGTATCTGCTTGCCCACTTCCCAATGGACCTGCTGGGCGGCTGGATTGCGGGTGGCGCGCTTCTGTCGGTGATCGTGGCCGTGCACGTCCTGCGCGTCGACGAGCGGCTGCAGGCGGCGGCGCCGAGCGTGCCGCCACCCGAGTCGGGCGGTCCGCGGCGGGTCGCGGTACCGCTGCATCGGCCCAGCGTCCCCGACGCCCGGGATGATGGCCCGGGTCGTGGTTCGGCCCCGACGAGCGCGGCCGCCAGCACATCGTCCGTCGATCCCACGCGCTTCGACTGACCTGAACGCGTGCTCGAGTTCATCGATGGGACGATCATCCCGTTCATCCTGCAGCTGTACGACGCCATCGGCTATGTCGGTGTGGCCGTCGGGGTGGGCCTGGAGACGTTCATCCCCATCGTCCCATCCGAGGTCATCGTGCCCATGGCCGGCTGGAAGATCGCCCAGTCCGCGGCCGATCCATCCGTGCTCGAGCCGCTGACCCATGCGCCGTGGAATTATCTGATCGCCCTGCTGGTGGCGACCTTCGGCGCGCTGGCCGGCTCGCTGGCGGGCTACCTGATCGGCGCCTGGGGTGGACGCCCCCTCCTGGACCGATACGGCCGCTACGTCCACATCAAGCCCGAGGACCTCGACCGTGCCGATGCCTGGTTCGCGCGCTATGGCGACTGGGCCGTCTTCTTTGGTCGCCTGGTTCCCCTGGTGCGGGCGCTGATCAACTACCCGGCGGGGGTGGCACGCATGCCGATCGGCCGCTTCCTGTTGTTCAGCGCGCTCGGCTCGCTGCCGTGGAACGCGGCCCTGCTGCTGGGCGGCGTGCTGCTCGGCGAGAACTACCGGCGCCTGTACGACACCATTAAGCCGTACGAGTACGTGATCTACGTGGTCGTGGTTTTCGCTGCGGCCTACATCATCTACCGCTGGTTGCGCGCGTCCCGCTCGTCGGGCGCGCCGAGGTCGCCGGGAACCCAGGCCTCGCCCGAATAGGCCGCGTCGCCCACGCCGACGTCGCGACTGGACAGATGTCGTTCTGATCAGCGTTCGACCGTCCGGGAGCTGTTGACCCGCCGTCCTATTCGCCACGTGAGCGTGGATTCGGGACCGCGCAGCTCGCACGGACGCGCTGGAGGTGACGAACGCGGACCACACCGCCATTTGACCCTTTGAGCCAGGGCACCCCGAGGAGGCGTTCCGGTCAGGCCCCACAGGACACCGGACAACTGCCCGCGTGATGAGCGTTACGAATGCGGGGTGCGCTGATCCGCTAGCTTGTTTATCCCAACGGATGGCGTCTGGAGTTCGATCCGCTGGCGCTGTACGACAGCACCGACGGCTTGGTGGCCAAACGGGGCGACCACCTCAGCATCGAGGGCTATTTCCAAGAGGTTGGTGGTTCGCTTTGCCAGCCAGAACGGATGTTTGTGGTGACGAACGTCAGCGCCGATAGCGATCCTTCTGCTCCCGCATCATTACTCCCGAGACCTGAAGGCGGGTAGGTCCAGTTGACCGCACGGGTGCCGCGTGCCACGCTTACCCGGCAACTGAATGAAGTGAACATCGTCTTCGGGGCGGGGTGAAACTCCCCACCGGCGGTCGGCGCCATGCGCCAGCCCGCGAACCCCATCGGTCCTCGTGGCCGACGGGGCCGACCTGACCCGCAGCTCACGCTGCGGCAGACAGGGCCGACGGTCACAGTCCGGATGGGAGAAGACGACCGAGGTGTGCGCTGTGCGGACCGATGCGTCCGCGCCCAGCGTCCGCCTGTGGCGATGCCCCGGTGCGCGATGCGAGCAGCACGGAGCATCCGCCTTGACCACTGTCCAGCGCAGCGAACCCGCGACCCGCGGCCTTGCCGTGCGCGTCGCCGGGCTGGGCGTCACCTTCCCGGGCGGCACCCAGGCGCTGCGCGACATCAGCCTGGACGTGGAACCGGGGAGCTTCACCGCGGTCATCGGTCCGAACGGCTGCGGCAAGAGCACCCTGCTGCGCGTGCTCGCCGGCCTGCTGCCGCCAACCAGAGGCCGCGTCGAGCTTGGAGCGCAGCCACCGCGCCCCGGCGACGGTCGCGTCAGCCTCGCCTTCCAGCAGCCGCGCCTGGTCCCGTGGCTGTCGACGCTCGACAACGTCGCGCTGCCACTGACACTGCATGGCGTCGCCAACGGGGAACGCCGGCGTCGCGCCGAAGCGGCGCTCGACCGGGTCGGATTGCGCGACGCAGTCGACCGCACGCCGCGCGAGCTGTCCGGCGGGATGCGGCAGCGCGCCGCTCTGGCGCGTGCCCTGATCACCGACCCGCCGCTGCTGCTCCTGGACGAGCCATTCTCGGCGCTCGATGCGCTGACCCGCGAGGCGTTCGATGCCGAGCTGCAGCGCCTGTGGCTCGACCAGCCACGCACCGTCATCCTCGTCACCCACTCGGTCGGCGAGGCGATCGCGCTGGCCGACCGGATCGTTGTCCTGACCGCCCGCCCTGGTCGCGTGGCGCGCGAAGTGGCGGTCGACCTGCCGCGGCCGCGAACCTTCAACGCCATGGCGCCGCGCGCCCGCGAAATCGAGGTGGCCGTGCGCGAGACGCTCGCATCGGTGCATCCGGGGGATCTCGTGCCGTGGGTGTCATCGTGAGGCGCATCGGTGCCGGCATCCTCAGCCTGGCGGCCTTCCTGGTGGCCTGGAAGCTGATCACCGTCATTGGCGACCTGCCCGACTTCATCCTGCCGCCGCCCGAGGCGGTCGTGCAGCGCGGCCTGCGCGCCATCACGACGGGCACGCTGGCCACGCACACCGGCGTCACGCTGGTCGAGATCATTCTCGGCTTCGCCGTCGGCGCGCTGACGGCCATCGCCACCGGCATCGCACTCGGCAAGAGCGTGCTCATCGAGCGCGTGCTGTCGCCATACATCGTCGCGGCGCAGGCGGTGCCCATCCTGGCGCTGGCGCCGCTGCTCGACATCTGGTTCGGCGGCGGCCTGCTGGCGCGGGTGCTGATCTGCGCGCTGATCGTCTTCTTCCCGATCGCCATCGCCACCATGGTCGGCATCCGCTCGACCGATCCGCTGCTGGCCGAGATGCTCCGCTCCCTTGGGGCCACGCCGCGTCAGCTCATCCTTAGGCTCGAAATCCCCTCCGCGCTGCCGGTCATCTTCGGTGGCCTTCGGGTGGGGGTCACGCTCGCCGTCATCGGTGCCGTCGTCGCCGAATGGGCCGGGGCCAGCTCCGGCCTGGGGGTTCTCATCAACATCGCCAACCAGGGATTGTTCGATACCCCGCTCATGTTCGTCGCGCTCACCACGCTGGCGGTCATCGGCCTCGCCTTCTACGGCCTGGTCGTGCTCGCCGAGCGCCGGCTGGTCGCCCACTAGAAAGGAAACCGATGCACCCGCGCCGTTTCGCCATCCTGCTCCTCGCCGGGGTCCTGGCCGCCTGCTCGCCCGG
>JBBRXE010000163.1:0-4302 GCA_038248695.1 Candidatus Limnocylindria bacterium
CTCGATCCCAGCTGCGTGCAGCAGCTTGACCATGCCCTTGACCTCGCGCACCGGGTCGTCGGTGGCGGCGTAGCGTGTATCCGGCGCGAAGAAGCCGACCGTGTTGTAGCCCCAGTAGTTCGTCAGCCCGGCGTCGACCAGCCAGCGCGGGGTGAGGTGGTGGTGGATCGGCAGCAACTCGAGGGCGGTGATCCCCAGGCTGCGCAGGTGCGCGATGGCTGCCTCGGATGCAACGCCCGCGTACGTGCCGCGCAACGGCTCTGAGACATCCGGGTGCATCTCCGTGAAGCCCTTGACGTGCGCCTCGTAGATGAGCGTGTCGGCCAGCGTGGTGGCGGGGGCACGATCATTTCCCCAGTCGAATCCCGGATCAGCCACCACGCATTTCGGTAAGGCTCCGCCGGAATCCCGGTCATCGAAGGACAGGTCGCCCTGCGGATCCCCCAGGCGATAGGCGAACAGCGCGTCGACCGGGTCGATGGTGCCGTCGATGAGGGCGGCGTACGGGTCGAGCAACAGCTTGTTCGAGTTGAAGCGATGGCCCTGCTCCGGCTCATATGGTCCGTGGACTCGATACCCGTAGCGCTGGCCGGGACGCACGCCGGGCAGGTAGCAGTGCCACACGAACTCGGCATGCTCGGTGATCCGCACGCGCTCTTCGCGGCCGTCGGCGTCGAACAGGCACAGCTCGACGGCGGTGGCATTGCGACTGAAGAGGGCGAAGTTCGTGCCCTCGGCGTCCGGCGTCGCCCCGAGCGGAAACGCCCTTCCGCGCCAGACGTTCATGCGCGCGCCAACCGCAGGAGCGCCTGCATCGGCAGCCAGGTCCAGTCCGGACGGTTGTCAGCCTCGTAATGGACCTCATAGCAGGCCTTCTCCAGTTCGAACGCGCGCAACAGCGGCCCATCCACGAGCATCCCGCCTGACCGATACGCGCGCAGGAATGCCTCGCGCGCCGCCGCCAGCCAGCCTTCGGCATCGAAGCCCGATACGGCCTCCTCGTGCTCGACGGTACGTGCCGCGTAGTCAAGCGAGCGGAGCATCCCCGCCACGTCCCTGAGTGGCGAGCTCGGCTGGCGCCGGACGCTGAGCGGCCGCGCCGGCTCACCTTCGAAGTCGATGACCCAGAAGTCGCGCCCGCTGCGCAAGAGCTGGCCAAGGTGATAGTCACCGTGGATGCGGCTGGCCCGCGCGCCGGTCGCGGCATCGATCGCGCCGAACGCCCGCCGGATGGCCGATGCGTCCCCGGCGAGGTCAGGCGCCGCGGCCACGGCCTTCGTGAGCTGGTCCTCTGCCGAGACGCGCCACGCGGTCCGGTCTTGAGCGGTGGCGGCACGCGCCGGAAAGCCCGGGACCATGGGTCGCGAGGCGAGCGTGGCGTGCATCCGCGCCGTGGTCTCGCCGATGCGGATCACGGCCTCGAGCACCGGCTGACCGGCCGCGAGCTCGGCGAGCAGCCAGCGCCACGCGTCGACGGCATCGGTAAGAAAGGACTGCAGCATGGCGACGACTGTCGGCTCGCCGTCAGCCGGGACGTAGCGCACCTCGCCGGCGACGGCGGGCACGCGGTCGAAGCCGGCGTCGGTCAGGAAACGTGGCAGCTCGAGGTCAGGATTCTCGCCGGCTTCCAGGCGGCGGTAGAGCTTGAGCAGCAGCTCATCGCCGAGAGCCACCGAGGTGTTGCTCTGCTCGCCGCTCAGCCGCCGCTCTCCGAGGGCAGTCGACATCGGCTGGTGCGCGTGACAGACGAAGCTGCCGTGCAACCCGGGAAGCGTAACCTCGTCGGCCACGCTCGCCAGCAGACGGCGCCACACGCCGTCGCCGTCGCGCGGCTCGCGCAGCACGTGGCCTGTCGCGTCGTCGCGCACCGCCACGCTGCCCCACTCCGCGAGTGAGGTGCCGGGGGCGCCCGCCTCCCAGAGGATTGGAAGGAGGTAGAGCTCGTCGGCGCCGCCATCAGCGAAGCCGACGCGGATGACGACCAGAGCCGCGCCGCACGAGCCGGGATCCTCGTCGAGCGATGCCGCCTCCTCGAGCGCCAGACTGGCGATCGGCCGACCCTTGGAGCGGAACCAGCGCTGCGCTGCGAGCATCTCGTGCGGGATCTGCCCGACCAGTACGTCGAGCCGAGCGATGTCCGGGTTCACTGCCGCTGGACAGCCACGTGGTGGCTGCCATGGCTGCGCGGCGTCCTGGTCACCAGGGGGAGGAGGGGCATCGGGCTCAGGTGAGCTCGAACCAGAGGAAGTCGTGCGGACCCAGGGTGAGCAGATACGGCAGTGTGCCGATGGCCGGAAAATGGACGCGACCGACGAGCTCCACCGGCACGCGGCCGTCGAAGCGCTGCATGTCGAGCTCGACGTACTGTGCGAAACGCGACAGGTTCGCGACGCACAGCAGCGTGACGCCCTCGTACTCGCGCAGATATGCGATCACCCGCCGGTTCTCGGGGTGCAGGAACTCGAGCGAGCCGCGACCGAACACCGGGTAGGCGCGGCGGACGCGAATGATGCGCTTCATCCAGTTGAGCAGCGACCCGGGGATGCGCTGTTGTGCCTCGACGTTGACCGCCTGGTAGCCGTACACCGGATCGGCCACCACCGGCGAGTACAGCGCGTGAATGTCGGCGCGGCTGAAGCCGGCGTTGCGATCGCCGGTCCACTGCATGGGCGTGCGCACCCCGTTGCGGTCGCCCAGGAACACGTTGTCGCCCATCCCGATCTCGTCGCCGTAGTAGATCACCGGGGTGCCGCGCAGCGACAGCAGCAGCGAGTTCATGAGCTCGATGCGGCGGCGGCTGTTGTCGACCAGTGGCGCCAGCCGGCGACGTATCCCCAGGTTGATGCGCATCCGCTGCTCGGTGGCGTACTCGGCGTACATGTAGTCGCGCTCCTCATCGGTGACCATCTCGAGCGTCAGCTCGTCGTGATTCCGCAGGAAGAGCGCCCATTGCGCCTCGTCGGGGATCTCCGGGGTCTGCTCCATGATCTCGATGATCGGGTAGCGGTCCTCGCGGCGCAGCGCGATCCACAGCCGCGGCATCAGCGGGAAGTGGAAGGCCATATGGCACTCATCGCCGTCGCCGAAGTAGGGCCGCACGTCCGGCGGCCACTGGTTCGCTTCGGCGAGCAGCATCCGGTTCGGATGGCGCTGGTCCATCTGGGCGCGCAGCCGCTTCAGCACGGCGTGGGTCTCGGGCAGGTTCTCCGAGTTGGTCCCCTCGCGCTCCACGAGATAGGGCACGGCGTCCAGGCGCAGCCCGTCGACACCCAGGTCGAGCCAGAAGCGCATGACCCGCAGCATGGCGCGCACGACGTGCGGGTTGTCGAAATTCAGGTCGGGCTGGTGAGAGAAGAACCGATGCCAGTAGTACTCACGCGATTCGTTGTCCCACGCCCAGTTGGAGGTCTCGGTATCGGTGAAGATGATCCGCGCGTCCGCGTAGCGCTGATCCGTATCGGACCAGACGTACCAGTTTCGGCGCGGGCTGGTGCGCGACGAGCGCGACTCCATGAACCACGGGTGCTGGTCGGACGTGTGGTTGATGACCAGCTCGGTGATGACTCGCAGGCCGCGCCGATGCGCCTCCCGCACGAAGCCGCGGAAGTCGCGCAGCGTGCCGTAGTCCGGATGCACGTTGTTGAAGTCGGCGATATCGTAGCCGTCGTCGCGCAGCGGCGATGGGTAGAACGGCAGCAGCCAGATGGCGCTGACGCCCAGTTCGGCGATGTAGTCGAGCTTCTCGGCCAGGCCCGCGAAGTCACCAATGCCGTCGCCCGTCGAGTCATTGAAGGCTTTGACGTGCAACTCGTAGATGATCGCGTCCTTGTACCAGAGCGGATCGTCGCGAACGAGCTGCGGCGCACGGACATCGCTGGACATCGATTCGAACGTCATGCCTCCACGGGATCGATGCTGAAGATCAGAAAGGGCGTGCCATTCGGATCAAGGTCGACCCCGACGTCGGCCCCATGCTCGATGCGCGACTCGCCGCTGAGCAGATCGGTCAGCCGATACGGCTCGTCCCAGCCGATCCCGGTCTCTGGCAGGTTCGGGTGCAGGATGGCCCGCTCGGGTATCGCCGGGTCGACGTTGACGGCGACGTACACCGCGTCGCGCCACGCGCCAGGCTCGCCGCTGAGCGGGTCGATGGTGCCTGCAGGCAACGCCTTGCGGTAGAAGAGCGTATGAGCGGCAGTCACGTCACCGAAGCGCAGGTTGTCATACAGCTGCAGCGCGCGGTGCTCGGCGCGCAGCCGGTTGAGCGAGGTGATGAGCGGCTTGATGTTGCCCGGAGCGTCC
>JBBRXE010000164.1:0-4283 GCA_038248695.1 Candidatus Limnocylindria bacterium
GCGACCACCCCGACCCTCCTCGCAAAGTCGCCCTGCTCGTTGCGGAGGATGTGGGCAACGATCTCGTCGCGGTCACGGCCGCCCCCACGAGCACCCTTCTGCATCTCGTGCGAGACGCGTGCGGCGACCTCGTCGAAGAAGCGCCACGCTGCCTGGAGCAGAACGAGCTTGCGTTCGAGCTCGTCCTCAGCCATCTGTCCCCGCTCGAACGAGGACGGGGCGAAGGAGATCCCCCAGAAGTCGGTCGATCCTGTGCCGACATGGTCCTCGACGATTTCCACGTGGCCGGCCGCGTCAAACTCTGATTCGAGCCCCGCCAGGCGCGCGACGGGCCGATAGCGCTCCCGATACGCCTCGAGGGTCTCGAGCGCTGCCTCCGGCGTCTTTGCGCCGCGGCTCCAGCCTGGCCAGTCGATCGCGAAGGCGGCCGTCTTCTTGTCCTTGGGTCCGTGCTGGATGACAGTGCGGATGGCCATGCGGTCATGATAACGGTCAAAATCTGAAACTCGCCGACGGGATTGCGAGCCGGCATGGGCCGATGAGAAATTGCGATCGCATCGGTCTAGAATGGCGAGCCCCATGAGCAGCAACGCCTCCCTTGTCCATGCCCGCGACCTGACAAAGCGCTTCGACGGCTTCACCGCTGTCGACGGCATTGGATTCGACGTGCAGCCCGCCGAATCGTTCGGGTTCCTGGGCCCGAACGGCGCGGGCAAGACGAGCACCATGCGCATGATCGCCTGCTCCTCGCCGGTGACCGATGGTGAGCTGAGCGTCATCGGTATGGACCCGCGGACCCAGGCCCGCGAGATCAAGGCCCGCCTGGGCGTTGTGCCGCAGATCGACAACCTGGACACCGAGCTGACGGTCCGCGAGAACCTCGAGATGTACGCGCGCTACTTCGACATTCCCGGTGACGTCGCCAGGAAGCGCGCCGACGAGCTGCTCGAATTCGTCCAGCTCGACGAGCGCGCCACGGACAAGGTTGAGCCGCTCTCCGGCGGGATGAAGCGGAGGCTGACGATCGCTCGCGCGCTGATCAACGAGCCCGACCTGGTCATCCTTGACGAGCCCACGGCCGGCCTCGACCCGCAGGCGCGCCATCTCCTGTGGGAGCGCCTCTACCAGCTCAAGCGCCGCGGTGCGACGCTGATCATCACCACCCACTACATGGACGAGGCCGAGCAGCTGTGCGACCGGCTGGTGGTCATGGACAAGGCGCACATCGTGGCCGAGGGCTCGCCGCGCACGCTGATCGACCAGCACAGCTCGCGCGAGGTCCTGGAGGTTCGCCTCACCGACGACGCCCGAGCGTCGATGGACGGCAAGCTGGACGGCATCGGCGAGCGCGTCGAGGTGCTGCCGGACCGCGTCCTGATCTACACCGATGACGGCGAGCGTGCCATCGAGCAGATCGCCGCGCGCCACATCCCGGTCGAGGGCACGCTCGTGCGCCGATCATCGCTGGAGGATGTCTTCCTGCGGCTGACCGGTCGCTCACTGATCGAGTAAAGGCCGATGACCACCCTGGCGCCAGCGGCGCACGTCTTCTGGCGCAACTGGCTCGTCTACCGACGCATCTGGCACCGCAGCATCGTGTTCGGCTTCCTGCAGCCACTCATGTTTCTGTCGGCAATGGGGATCGGAATGGGGACGCTGCTGGCCAACAACCCCGCCGCGTTCGGCGGCCTGACCTATCTCCAATTCCTGGGACCCGGGCTGCTGGCGGCGAGTGCGATGCAGCTCGCCACCTTCGAGTCGACCTATCCGATCATGAACAAGATCATGTGGGGCCGGAACTACGAGGCCATGCTCTCGACCCCGCTCGGCACCCGCCACATCCTGCTCGGCGAGCTGGGTTGGATCAGCTTCCGGATAGGGACGATCGCGACCGTCTTCCTGGTCGTGCTCTGGATCATGGGCGTCATCGCCTCGCCACTCGCCGTGCTGGCCGTCCCGGTCGCAGTCCTCTCCGGCCTGGGCTTCTCGGCCGCGCTGATCGCCTTTACCACGACGCAGCAGAACGACCTGGGCTTCAGCTGGATCTTCCGCTTCGTGATCAACCCACTCTTCCTGTTCAGCGGCACCTTCTTTCCACTGTCGCAGCTCCCACAGGCACTGCTGGTCGTCGCCTGGGCGACGCCACTGTTCCACGCCGTCGAGCTCATTCGAGGACTGGTGCTCAATCGCCTCGACCCGCTGACGGCGCCGCTGCACCTCGCCTACCTGCTCGTCTTCGCGGCCATCGTCGTATGGCTGGCCGATCGCGGCCTGGCGCGCCGGATGGCCAGGTAGGTCGCATGGCCACCGATACGCGTACAGCGCCACAGCCCGGCTTCTTTGCCGTCGCCGGCGCCCGCGTGTGGCGCTCACGGCGACTGGTCGAACGCAACATCATGGTCTACCGCCACCAGTGGATCGTGATCCTGTCGGGCGTCATGGAGCCGGTCTTCTACCTGCTGGGTATTGGCCTGGGCCTCGGTGCGCTGATCCCGGGTGTGACCCTGCCCGACGGACGCGAGGTCAGCTACGCCGCCTACGTCGCGCCAGCGCTGCTCGCCACGGCCGCCATGAACGGGGCGGTGTTCGAGACGATCTTCAACGTCTTCTTCCGGCTGAACTACGCCAAGACCTACGACGGCATCCTGGCGACGCCCATGGGCATCAGCGAGATCGCCCTGGGCGAGATGGGGTGGGCGCTGATGCGCTCGCTGCTGTACGCGGTCAGCATGCTGCTCCTCATGTGGGCCATGGGCCTGATCCTGTCGCCGTGGGCCATCCTTGCCTTCCCTGTCGCGCTGTTCATCGCCGGCGCCTTCGCGGCGGCCGGCCTGGCCGGCACCTCGTTCCTGCGCACCGTCCAGGATTTCGACATCCCCATGGGCCTGATCGTGATGCCCATGTTCCTGTTCAGCGGCACGTTCTTTCCCATCAGCATCTACCCGGTGCCCATCCAGGTCTTCATGCAGGTGACACCGCTGTTCCACTCGATCAATCTCATGCGCGGCCTGACCACCGGGTTGCTGAGCCCGTCGCTGTTCTGGGACTTCTTCTATCTCGTGGTCTTCTTCGTGGTGATGATGTGGATCGCCATGAACCGCATGGAGAAGCGGCTCATCAAGTAGGCCCGATTCAGCGGCCCATCAGCATCGGCAACGCGCCGCGCAGGTAGTCCCAGGCCGATGCCAGCGTCAGCACAACGGCCACCACCATCAGCCAGAATCCGGCGGCGCTCAACGCCGAGCCGATGCCCAACGATTGCATCGGTCCGCCTGTCTGCGCGTCGAATGCGAGCAGCAGGACGGCCATGGCCAGCAGCGTGGCGAGCGTCTTCGCCTTGCCAAGTGCCCGGGCAGCGATGACCACGTCCGCCGATGCGGCCAGCTGCCGCACGCCCGCGATCACCAGCTCGCGAATGAGGATGGTGGCCACGATCCAGGTGGGCAGCAGCGACGTCTCGACCATGGCCACGAGCACGCCCACGACGAGCACCTTGTCGGCAGTGAGGTCCATGAACACGCCCAGGGGCGAGGTCTCGCCACGGGCGCGCGCGATGCGCCCGTCGAGCGTGTCGGTGATCGCCGCGACGACGAAGATGACGAAGGCGATCAGTCCCGCGCCGGGGAAGGGCAACAGCAGCAGCGCGATGACGACCGGGGTCAGCGCGATGCGGAACATGCCGAGCAGGTTGGGCAGCGACATCAGCCGAGCGGGACGTCCGGTCACGCCGTCGGTCCGTTCTGTCCGAGCTTCCGCTCGGTGCCGCTCCGCAGGCGGCCGATGTTGTCCGCGTGCGCGAACAGGATCAGCAGGCCGGCCGCCACGCCGTAGGCGATCGCCGCCGCCGGCGCCAGATCGATGACGAACAGCACCAGCACCACGATCGGCCCTATCACGGCGGCAGCGACCGAGGCGAGCGAGACGTAGCGCGTGCGCCACACGATCAGCGCAACCAGCGGCCCCAGCACCACGAGCGACCAGGGCGCCATGCCCAGCAGCCCGCCCGTCGAGGTGGCCACGCCGCGGCCGCCGACGAAGTGAATGAAGACCGACCAGATATGCCCGATGACGGCACCCACGCCGGCCAGCGCGGCGACCCAGTCGGTCCAGGCCGGATCGCCGGCCCACAACCAGCGTGCCAGCAGCACAGCGGCGAGCCCCTTGGCGACGTCGAGGGCCAGGACGAGCACTGCACCGGACATCCCCACCGAACGCAGCGTGTTCGTCGTGCCGGTGCGGCCCGAGCCGCGCGTCCGCGGATCCACGCCGCCCAGCAGGCGACC
>JBBRXE010000165.1:0-4271 GCA_038248695.1 Candidatus Limnocylindria bacterium
GGCGATCCATGGCTCGTCCGCCGGTGGCCCTCCACCGATGACGATCGGTCTGGAGCTCGGCTTCGCTGCCGCAGCCGGGCTGGCGATGGATGCCGCCGTCAGCACCGCGAGCACCATGGGCAATGCGCGTCGATGAAGCATGAGTGTTCCTCCCTATGGCTACCTGCGCCCTGATTGGCGCGACGCCGATGCTAGCCACCGGCCCTTACCAGCCGGTTGTGCTGTCGCTTATCGGGCGAGCCGCCAGTCGCCGGATGGTGACGCCGGGCACGGGCTCGGCCATTCGGCGTGGAGCCCGGAGGAGGATTCTAGGGACCACGGGCTGCAGGATACTCAGCCCCACTTACCGGCCGCTTACTGGGGTTCCGCCTTGCGACCAACAACGCCTCCGGCGGCGACGGCGGCACCCCGAACCTCGCGGTAGAAGTCGATGACACGCTCGGTGACACGGTCCCAGGCGTACTCGGGTGCACGCTCGCGTCCCGCATCGCCCATCCGGTGGCGCATGTCCGCGTCGTTCGCCAGCGTGTACAGCGCAGCGGCCAGGGCGCGGGAACTGCGAGGTTCCACCAGCAGCCCCTGGACACCGCGCTGCACGACCTGCTTGAAGCCATGAATGTCGGAGGCGACGATCGGCACGCCGGCGGCCATCGCCTCCAGCAGCACCACGCCGAAGGACTCCTGGCCGGTGGCCGGTGCGCAGAAGATGTCCGCCGAAGCGAAGTAGCGGGCCTTCTGCTCATCGGTCACGCGGCCCACGAACTCGACGTCGCGAATGCCGCGCAGCCCGACGTAGCGCTTGTACTCTCGCAGCTTCGGTCCGGCGCCCACCACCAGCAGCCGCGCGTCGACGTGGCGCTTGCGCAGACGGTGGTGGGCCCCGAGCAGGTGGATCAGTCCCTTGCGTTCCTCGAGGCGACCGAGGAACAGGATGTTGAGCGAGCCGTCGCGCAGCTCCTCGTAGGGCTCGGCATCGGCGAATCGGTCCAGATCGACGCCATTGGGGATGATGCGGTACTCCCCGGGGAAGTAGCGGCTGATGAAATGCCGTGCGGCACCGCTGACCGCAATGCGACCGTGCAGCCGGGAAGCGAGGTCGCCAGCAAATCGGCTGCCCACCCAGTACGACGGGCTGAAGCCACCGAAGGCGTGGAACGTGGCGATGTTGACGGTGTGTGACGACTCCAGCACGATCGGCGACAGGAAGGGCACGAACGGCTCGTGGAAGTGCAGGATGTCGAACCGGTGCTCATCGAGCACGGCTCGGGCCTGCCGCCTGAAGCGCCAGCCGAGCGTCACGCGCCCGATGCTGCCGTTGGTCGGGAATGCCCAGCCGGTACCCAATCGGATGATGTTGCCCTCGTCCTCGCGCTCCTTGCCGTACTTGCTCGTGATGATCCGCACGTCGTGCCCCAGCCGGCGCATGGCCTCGTAGGTGAAGCGCACGTGCTCGTTGACGCCGCCGGGGTGCGGATAGCCGTAGGGGCTGACGATCCCGATCTTCAGCGGCTGCGGCTCGTGCTTGGACGTCATCGCCACTCTCCTGTCGGCCGGAGAGTATGCCGCAGATGCCGACCCTTGGCGATCAGCTGGCGGCGGTACACGGACACGTTGTGGCCGTGGCTCCAGAAGGCGCCGTCGGGGTCGACCGTCGCGTCGCCGACTGCGCGCCGGTAGTCCGCCGCCGTGGTGCCCGGGAACCAGGTCCAACCCGTGCCGACGCCTTCGAGAACGTGCGCGTCGGAGTTGCCAACGCCAGGCAGGCTGAGCAGCTCGTCATTGAGGCGGCGCCGCGCCGAGGCACGCACCCGGCCGGCGGTGCTCGGGTTCAGGAGCTCAACCGCGTCGAGATGGTGCCGTGGGTCAGGATCGTGGTGCAGTGCGCGCAGCGTACGCTCGCCGATGCTGGGGATCAGCATCGCCATGGGGTGGGCCGCGATGGCGATGCCGCCCTGCTCACGCACGCGCTCGAGGGTCTCAGGCAGCGGCCGCAGGGCGGGAATCCGCTCGGTGACGAACAGCGCCAGCAGGTGGCCGCGTCGCGTCGTGATCTCCTCCCCCACGACGAGGTCGAACGAGTAGTCGCCGGCAGCGTGGATCTCCGCCGCGCTCAGCGCTCCATCGATACGCTCGTGGTCGGTGACCGCGATGACGTCCAGGTCGGTGTGCTGCTCCACCCAGTCGAGCAGCTCGCGTACTGACGCCGTCCCGTCCGAATACAGGGTGTGCAGGTGCATGTCGGCCTTGCCACGCGCCCCGCCGCCGCGTGGCTGGCTCCGCCGGTCGCCGCGTGGCTGGCTCACGCTTCCGGCTCCGGCCAGAAGCGCTGGAACGCGCCAAACCACTGATCCGGCGCCGTCGCGATGTCGGCCTCCATGTGCGCCGCAATCCGCCGGGTCAGCGTCTCGATATCAGCGCGCCGGTCGCCGCTCGGCTGCCATGCGAGGCGTTCGGCTCTGACCTCGAAGCGTTCGGCTGCGACGCGCAGGCAGCGGCCGACGATGACCGACGCGCCGGTGAGCACGGCAAGCGTGGCCGGCCCCCGTGGAATGGTGACCGTCGCGCCGAAGAAGTCGACCGGCAGCCCGTCGCCGGACAGGTCACGCTCCGCCACGAGGCCGACCACGCCCCCGCGGCGCAGCGCATCGAGCATGGCCCGGCGAGATTGCGACAACGGGACGACGTCCACTCCGCGGCCGCTGCCGCGCCGGTCGCGGAGGAACTCGAACAACTCGACGGGCTTGATCTCCTCGACCGGGGCAACGGCCCGGAAGCCCTTCGCCGCCAGGTAGCCACCGAACGGCTCGAAGTTGCCGATGTGTGCGCTCACCAGGACGGTCGGCCCGCTGCGCAGTATCGCCTCGTACGCCGGCCAATCGTCCACCGCGACGACCTGCAGCATGCGCTCGAGCGGCCAGTGGGGCGCGCGCAGCAGCTCGACGTAGTACCGCGCGTGCTCAACGAACGCGGTGCGGACCAGGCGCCGCAACTCCCCCGCCGGGGCAGCGACCCCATCTGCGGCACGCACTCGCGCGAGATTGGCCGCGACCAGCGCACGGCGGGCGGGCGCGAATCGGTACCAGGCTCGTCCGACGAGATCCGCCAGCGCGTAGGCGACCGCGGTCGGCATTGCCGGCACCACGACATCGGCGATCTTCAGGCTTATGCGCAGGCTGAGTCCGGAGAGCATCGGCTCCTACAGCCTGGCCCAGTCGTCGCCCCGGCGCGCCGCCTCGAGGGCGGCCCGGGCAGCCGCGCGGTCCACGTCGCTCTGTGGCCAGACGGGTCGGAACATGTACCACTGTCCGGGGTCGTCGGCAATGACTGTCCCGAGCGCATCGGCCAGCGCCTGGGTCGCGCGCTGAATCTCGGCGGGATCGTCGCTCGCCGCCCGGATCAGTGGGAGGCCGCGGGCCACGAAGGTGTCGCCGGGCGTGCGCCTGCAGTGGACCGGCAGCATGGGCGTCCGGGTTCGAGCCGAAAGGCTGGCCGGACCTATGGGGAAGGTGGTTGCCTCACCCAGGAACTCGACTGGCACGTCGCCACGGCGATAGCCGCCATCGCAGAAGAGCACCAGGTTCTCGCCATCGCGCAGCACGCGGAACAGGCCGCGCAGGTTCCGCCAGCCGATGAGGAACAGGCCATACCGCGCGCGCACCGACTTGAGGTGCTCGTAGAGGCGGCCGTAGGTCGTATCGTCTGCCACGACGTGCAGGCGCTCGCCGACGCTGCTGAGCGCGGGGGCGATGAGATCCATGCCGCCGACGTGCACGGTGCAGATCAGGATCCCGCCGCCTTCGGCCCGCGCCTCGGCCAGGGTCTCGACGTTGTCGATGCTGATCAGGCGTGCCACGTCCTCGTCGGTCATGCCCGCCATGCGCATCATGTCGACCAGGTACTTGCCGTAGTTGCGAAAGGCACGCCGTGCCATGCGCCTCACGCGCCGGTCATCCGGCGGGCGTCCCATGGCATGGGCCAGGTTCCCGTGGAGCAGGGCGCGCTTCGATCCGGCGAGGTCGTAGGCCACGTTGCCGGCGGCGCTGCCGATGGCCAGCAGCAACCCGCGCGGCAGCGCGTTCAGCACGCGCTCGCCGGCTCGATAGGCCCAGTACGTGAGCACTTCGCGCTTGCGCTCAACCTGGGAGGCAACGCCTGGCGCCGCGACGCCGGCGGTGTCGTTCGTCATGTCCACTTGGGGGGCATTATCCGGTCGAGAAAACGGCCACCGCGCCGCGTTTCAGCAGTTGAACGTATCGGACAACGCTGAGACA
>JBBRXE010000166.1:0-4165 GCA_038248695.1 Candidatus Limnocylindria bacterium
TCGATGTCGGGCCAGTAGATTGCCGTTCCGAACGCGACGATCTCCCAATGGTTGCGCTGCTCCGGCGTAGCGGCGACCAGCTCAGGGAATTCGGCCAACGGAACGCTGATCTCGCGAGCGTCGGTCAGCTCGACGCTGAGCCTGGACTCCGTCACGCGAACCTTCGCGGCCAGCGCCGGCCTCGTGAGTGCCTGCCTAGTCGAAGTACTCATGCCACTTCCTCAGGAAGTCGTCGGCGTGGGCTTCCACGATCCATTCGATGTGCGCCAACTGTCGTCCATTGGATCGCTGCGCCTGTGCCTCGCGCTCGCACTGCGGCTGGGAATACCGGCTGCGACATCGGACGCCGCCTGGCGGAGCGAGCCGACCGGGGCGACAGTCACGCTGATACGGTTCGCTCGCGGTGCCTGATGCCCGAGCGGCGGGTCGGGCGGCTTGCCTGGCTGTGGGGCATGCGCCTTGAAGATTCAGCCGGCATCGTGGAACGGTCGGCGCCAGTCGGCTGCCTCGAACTCCGGTGCGAAGAAGACCCGGTTGCGCGTGATGCGGCCGTCGCTCAGCTCGTACAGGTTGACGATCCACCACAGCGAGTGATCCGGATATTGGGCGCGCCAGATCGCCGCACCGCGATCGCCGCTGCCCTCCACGCCGATGACGGTGTCACGATGCGCCCAGGCGCTTGCGCGCGTCGCGGTAAAACGGGTCCGCGGCGACGAGCTTCGTCCAATCGGCTTTCGCCTTTTTTGGTTCGCCGGCCAGCTCGTAGGCCTCGGCGCGGTTGTAGCGGATCTCCTTGAGCAGCTCCGGGTCGCGGTGGGCCGTACGTCGCAGGCAGACGCTGAGCTCCTCGATGGCTGGCCCCACGAGCTGCTCCTTGGCCAGCGCCCTGGCCCGCAGGTGGAGCGTCGCCAGGGTCACGTCGTCGCGGCTCTCGACTCCCTGGGTCAGCTCGATGAGGCCCTTGAAGTCGCCATCGTCGTAGAGCAGATCGGCCAGCGAGAGGCGGACGGCATCGTCGTCGGGCAGCATCCTGCGCAGCCGCTGCAGCACCCCGATCGCCTGCTCCCGGCGCCCCAGCTCCTGGTAGAGCTCGGCCAGGACGAGCGACGCCCCGACGGAATCGAATGCCACGCTGACCGTGACCCGCTCGGTGATCGGCAGGCGCATCTCGATCATCCCCGGCACGTATTTCTGCATGAGCGCATCTGGCAGTGTCTGGTGGGACGCGACGACGCGTTCCATGATCGGGACGGCATCGGTATATCGCTTCAGGCGCGTGTAGGTCGCTCCCAGGAAGAAGTCGTCGCTGAGGTTTCGGGTGTCGGCGGCCACTGCGAGCTCGAAGGCGTTCGCGGCAACGTCCCAGTTCTGTTGCAGGTAGGCGACGAAACCGTCCCGAAAGCGTCGCTCGGCACTGGAGGCGAAGAGGCCTGGCCTGGGGATCACCTGCTCGGCGAGCTCGGGCGTGATGGTCGTCGGCGGTGCGGTGACCTCCGACACGCTCCTGCGCCCACCGGAGGTGCGGCGGCGCGACGGGCGCCCGCCGGATTGGGTGATGGAGTACAGCCCGGTGCCGGGAATCCCGATGCTGCGGTAGCGACGACCCGAGGTGTTGACTGAGTAGCGCACGCCCGGCACGCCGGCGGACAGGCCCATGCTGTGCTTGTTGATGTTGAGCCTGATGCCTTTGCCCAGCCCGATGCTGCGACGAAACCGGATGCTCATGCCTGACGAGCATAGACTCTGGAAACACCGATGCGAATGATTTCTTCAGTGTTCCTGCGTGCCGTGTGCGATTGCTCCTCTCGGCTCCGATCGAGCTGTGATCGGCTGCTCATCGCGGTATGACCGCGGTCGTCTCGCTCTTGGTGGTGCTGACCTTCTCGCTGCTCGTCACCCGCGTGGCGACCATCGCCCTCACGGCAACAGGCCTGTCACGTGAATCGGCGCGGTTCCAGGCGCGCTCCGCGTTCAGCGGATCGGGCTCCACGACTGCTGAATCGGAGGCCGTCGTGCGCCACCCCGTTCGCCGGAGGATCATCATGTGGCTGATGCTGCTCGGGAACGCCGGCATCGTGGCCGTGGTGGCGTCGTTCGTGCTGACCTTCCTCGAACCCGGCAGTGCCGCCAGCCCGATTCTCCGGCCGGCAATCCTGTTCGCCGGACTGCTCGGTCTATGGTTCGCGTTCAACAGCCGATGGATCGACCAGCGCATCACGTCGCTCACCATGCTCGGTCTGCGGCGCTGGACCCAGCTCGACGCCCGTGATTACGCCGGCCTGCTTCACCTCGGAGCCGACTATGTCGTCACCGAGCTCGCGGTCGAGGCCAACGATTGGCTGGCGAGTCGGGATCTCACCACGCTCGGTCTGCGCCAGGAGGGGGTCATCGTGCTGGGCGTCGAGAGACCAGACGGGACGTACCTCGGCGTCCCACACGGCGACACATTGATCCACGCGGGCGATGTGCTGCTGATCTACAGTCGGCGCGGCACCGTCCTCGAGCTCGACAGCCGTCGCCGAGGTGCTGCGGGCGACAGCGCTCATCGGGCTGCCATGAAAGAGCAGGATCGAGTGGAGCGCGCTGAGCGGGTCCAGGATGGCTGAGTCGCGCGACGGCGTCTCGCCCGTCGACGATTACCTCGCCGCGCTGCCTCCCGATCAGCGCGCGGCGCTCCAGAATCTCCTCGCGCTCCGCCGCTGACAGCCGCAGTGCCGAGCGTGGCCGCAGCCTTGGCTGGCCGCCTCGGGAACGTCATCGCCCTTGTACAGCGACGCGTCGACGACCACGGCTACGTCGGCTGTCCTCGCCTGGCTCCAGGATGAGCGCGGAGTTGAGGAAGCGGAGCCAATGCTGATGGGAGGCGTCATCGGTGCCGCCAACTGGTCGGAGGTCCTCCAAAAGGCACGGCAGCATGGAGCGCCCGCGGAGGTTGTCGGCCGCCTCCTTGCGTCGTTCGGCCTCGAAGTCGTCGACGTCACCGAAACCGATGCGGAGATCGCGGCGAACCTCTGGCGTACCCGGAGCGCGCTGTCCCTGGCCGATCGGCTCTGCCTCGCGCTCGGCATCCGCATGGCCGAGCCCGTCGCGACGGCGGATGCAGCGTGGGCCGACCTCGACGACGGCCCCGTCGTTGTGGTTGTGCGCTAGCAGCCAGACGTGTCGAACGGCCTTTCCTCGATCATTCATTCGCTGGTCGGATCCGGTACGGCGCGGAGATCGGCAGAATCCAGTACAGGCCGTAGGCGATGAACAGGACCATGGGAATGAGCGCGTCTCGGTCTCCGGACTCCTTGAATGCCCAATCCTGCACTCGACGTCAAGAAGGGCGGGAAACGAGGCTAACGGGTGGTAGGGAAGCCGCCTTTCATATGGTACCATAGGTGGCATGGAGAAGACGACCGTCTACCTGCCAGCTGAGCTGAAGACCGCGTTGAGCCGTGCGGCGCGCTCCACCGGTCGCAGCGAGGCAGAGCTCATCCGGGAAGGGGTTGGGCTGGTCACCGGGACGCACCGGGTTGCCGAGCCTCGCCTGCCGCTGTTCGACAGCGGTCAGGCGGATCTCGCGGAACACGTCGATGAGCTGCTGCCCGGCTTCGGCGAGCCGCCGCTTGACAGATCCAACCCATCGACGGATTCTTTACTCATGGCTGAGAAAGTAAAGATAATTCGCCGCGGTGAATCCACGACGCGGGTCAGCAGCAAGCACCAGGTGACGATCCCCCGGAACGCATTCCGAGACGCCGGGTTGCGGTCAGGCGACCGCTTGGAGGCTGCGTCCGACGGCCCGGGACGGGTCGTCCTGACGCGGGCCGAGAGCGCAACCGACCGGCATGCCGGGGCGCTCACTGGCGTATTTCCGGCAGGTGCCCTTGACGAGCTGCGCGGCGAGTGGGACTGACCGTCGTCGACGCCGGTCCGATCATCGCCGTCCTCGATGAGACGGACGCGCACCATGCTGCCGCGGTCATCGCGCTCAAGCAGGCTGAGGATGCAGGCGACAGGTTGGTGATGCCCGCATCAGCCTATGCGGAGTGCCTGGTCTATCCGGCCAGGCGAGGCGTCAGTGGGGTGGATGCCGTTGACGCGTACCTGGCAGCGCTGCCTGCCGCTATCGAACCGGTGACGAGATCAATTGCTTCCGAAGCGGCACGGCTGCGCGCCA
>JBBRXE010000167.1:0-4152 GCA_038248695.1 Candidatus Limnocylindria bacterium
CATCCGGCTTCTCCATCTGGCCCAGGAACTGGCGCGCGTAGGCCGAGAGGCTCTCGACATAGCGGCGCTGGCCCTCGGCGTAGATGGTGTCGAAGGCGAGGCTCGACTTGCCGCTGCCGGAGAGCCCGGTGATCACGATCAACCGGTCGCGCGGCATCTCGACGTCGATGTCCTTGAGGTTGTGCTCGCGCGCGCCGCGCACGACGATCCGATCGGAAGGCATGGGCTCTCATTCTACCAGACCGATGCGAACGCCTGTTCTGTTTCCTTTCCGCCGCCGTGCTCTTCGAGCCGTCCCGTCTGGTCACCGCGAAACGGGTGGACGAACCCGCAGGGCGCGCGGTATGGGCGGATCGGTAACGTGTGGTGTGGACCTGCGGGGTTGGCGCGCGAACTGGCGAAGCCCATGCTTACTCCCAGTACCCGCATAGTACGAATGGAGCAAGGCGACCGATGATCTCGGTGGCAGTCAAGGGATACGGCATCGTCATCTGGGACGAGGACGAAGGCTGGCGCACCTTCAGCGCCAGTGAGTCGATGTCGGCGGTCCTCGCGGATCGCGTCGAGATCGCGCTGCGTGCCGGCCGTATCGAGAGCGAAGATGAGGCCTGCGCGGCCCTCCTGACCATGACCGGCGCGCATCTGCTCGCCCGGAGCTGTGAGCACGGTCCAGGCGGCTGCGACGACGAGATCGGCCGCAACTGACGCAGGCTCAGTGGATGAGCGGGTCGTAGTCGGTCGCGACGAACGTGGCGCGGCAGCGATCCGCGCGCTCGGGGACGCAGCGCTGGGCCGCGGCGTCGTCGAAGTGGCCGACGAAGACGAGCTCCTCCATGCCCGCGGTACCCGCCCCGATGGCCGTCGGCGGTGGGAAGGCCGCGCCGCTCGGTGCTGACAGCCGGATACCGCGCGCCTCGAGCTGTGCCTGCGTGATGTCGGCGTTCGGCTGGTCCGGCAGCAGGACGCGCAGCGGGCAGTCGCGCTGCAGCCAGGCCACCGACGCGTCGACGCCACCGCTATCGCCCTGGCAACCGACCGTGAGCGTCACGAACCAGCCAACCACGCGGATCTCGTGGGATCCGAAGCGCGCCGCGGGGCCGACGGGGTTGCCCAGGATGTCGTCAACGGTCACACGCTGCAGATCCGGACGCGTCGGCAGGAAGCTGCTGCCGACCAACAGGGCAAAGGTCAGGAGACCCATGCCCACCAGCAACGCGGTCCAGATCAGGCGTTCGCGGCCCGCGCGCGTCGCGGGCGTGGCGGTCAGGATCTCGTGATCGTCGCTCTCCTCAGGCGGCGGTGCCGGGGTCCAACCCTCGTGATCAAACACCGTCGGCCCATCGCTCGGCGAGCAGCTTCATCCCGCGTCGCCACAGGTCGGAGTGCGCGGGATCATTCAGCCAGGTGGAGGCACCCGACGGATGTGGGAGGCACAGCACCGATGCGCCGGGTGCCACCTCCCACGCGAGCTCCCGCCCGACGAGTCCGTCGAGGCGTGCCGATGCGCCGAACGCGAAGCGATGCGCCAGCGCCCCGACCAGCACCACGAGCCTCGGCTCCAGCAGCCTGACCTCCTCCAGCAGGAACGGGCTCCAGCGTTCGATCTCGCCCAGGGACGGTGGCTTGTCGACCGATGCGCCCGGTGTCCGGCCCGGATAGCACTTGCCCACCGAGGTCACGTACCAGCGCTCACGGAAGTCCCCGGCGCTCACACCGGCGAGTCCCAGCCAGCCGACCAGCCGCTTGCCGGCGTCCCAGGCGAACGGCACGCCCGTCTCGATCTCGCGCCAGCCGGGGGCCTGGCCGATGAGCATCGCGCGCTCGCTGCCGTCGCCGGAGAGCACCGGCGCCTCGCCGTCGCATGCCGGCATGGCATCCTGCAGCGCACGCAGCGCGGTGCCGGCGGGGGCACGGCGGGCCGCCGTGACGAGCCACTCACCGGTGTGGCGAACGCGCTTCGGGGAAGCCGTCGCCAGTTCGATGTCCGGGGGCACGCTCAGCCCGGCCCCTCCCCGTCACGCAGCCGATCCGCCGCATGCAGGTCGTCGGCGATCGCGATGCGCAGCACGCGCCGCACGCCGTCGGCGGTCGGCCCGGCAGCCTCGAGGACGTCGCTCAGCGCCTGTCGGTTGGTGTACAGGCGATCGACGGGATCGCTGCCGTCCATCGGCACCGATCCGCCCAGCGCGCGCGTGAACAACGCGTCCTGCGTGGCGATGGCGTCCAGGACATCTGGCGCAGCCTCTGGCCCTCTCGCGTCGAGCGCGTCGGCGAGCTCCTCGCGGGCGAGGTCCAGCCAGCGCAGGAAGCGGGCGAACTCGTCATCCGAGGGCGGTAGCTCGTCGAGGGAGAAGGCGGCGCGCGTATCGGGCGTGGCCGCGGCGCGCTCGACCTCATACCAGTTGTCGCCCAGGAACGCGGGCGCCTCCTCCCCCGCCGACCGCAGCCAGGCGGTGAAGCGCGATACGCGATGCGGAATGGCGGCGACCGCATCGGCATCGGTCCGGCCGAACGTTGCGCAGCCCGGGAGCTCGGCCGCGTAGGCGGCGACGCCCGCGGGCAGGTCCGTCTCGACGAAGACCGCGTGGGGCATGGTGCCGGCCATCTGGCTACCCTCGTCGGCGCGACGGCGGCCGACGGCGAGATCCGGCGGCCACGATGTTCGGGCGGGCGGCGGTGCTGAACACCTCGCCACGGCCTCGTGGGCGTGCGCTCGAACCGTCCATCGCCGCGGCGGCATAGACGTCGGCCGGGATGTCGCCGGGCGCTGCGTCGAGCTCCTCGCGCAGGCGGCGCAGCTGCAGGATCTCGTCACGCAATGCGGCGGCGCGCTCGAACTCCAGGTTGCGCGACGCCTCCTTCATCTGCGCCTCGAGGCGGCCCATCATGGCGACAACCTCCTCAGTCGACTTGCCGCCGACCTGCAGCTCGGCCCGTTCCTCGGCCACCCGCCGCAGCCCCTCGTGAATGTCCCGGATCCCCTTGATGATCGTCTCGGGCACGATGCCGTGCTCCACGTTGTAGGCCACTTGGCGAGCGCGCCGTCGGTCCGTCTCATCGATGGCGCTGCGCATCGAGTCTGTGACGCGATCTGCGTACATCACCACGTGGCCGCCGATGTTGCGCGCCGCCCGCCCGATGACCTGGATCAGCGATCCGCCGGAGCGCAGGAAGCCCTCCTTGTCGGCGTCCAGGATGGCCACCAGCGTCACCTCGGGCAGGTCGAGCCCCTCGCGCAGCAGGTTGATGCCGACCAGCACGTCGTAGACGCCCAGCCGCAGGTCGCGCAGGATCTCCACGCGCTCGAGCGTGTCGACCTCGCTGTGCAGCCACTGGACCTTGATGCCCAGCTCGGCGAGGTAATCGGCCAGGTCCTCGGCCATCTTCTTGGTGAGCGTCGTGACCAGCGCGCGCTCGCCACGCTCGACCGTCTCGCGGATCTCGGCCAGCAGGTCGTCGATCTGTCCGGCCGTCGGCCGCACCGCGATCTGTGGATCGACCACGCCGGTCGGTCGAATGAACTGCTCGGCGACCCGCTCGGCCCGCTCGGTCTCGTACGGTCCGGGCGTCGCCGACATGTAGATCACCTGGTTGAGGTGGTCCTCGAACTCCTCGAAGGTGAGCGGCCGGTTGTCGAGCGCCGAAGGCAGGCGGAAGCCGAAGTCGACCAGGATCTCCTTGCGGGTCCGATCGTTCTTGTACATGCCGTGGATCTGGGGAATGGTGATGTGGCTCTCGTCGACGATGAGCAGGAAGTCGGTCGGGAAGTAGTCGATCAGCGTCCACGGACGGCTGCCGGCCTCGCGGCGCGCCAGGTGGCGCGAGTAGTTCTCGATGCCGGAGCAGAAGCCGACCTCGCGCATCATCTCCAGGTCGAACCGGGTCCGCTGTTCCAGGCGCGCGGCCTCCAGCTCGCGACCTTCGCTGCGCATCTGGCCTACGCGCTCCTCCATCTCGGCCTCGATGTCGACGACTGCCGCCATCAGCTTGTCGCGCGGCGTGACGTAGTGCGTCGCCGGATAGAAATTCACCTCGCGTCGCTCGGCCTGGACCTCGCCGGTCAGCGAATCGACCTCGACGATGCGCTCGACTTCGTCGCCGAAGAAGTCGACCCGCACGATGAACTCGCCGTGGGGCGGCTGGACCTCCAGG
>JBBRXE010000168.1:0-4144 GCA_038248695.1 Candidatus Limnocylindria bacterium
GGCATGCGTGAGCGGGCGGCGACCATGGGAGCACCGTTGCGCATCTCCAGCTCGGCCGGCCGCGGCACTCGCGTCTCGCTGCTGGTGCGCGGGGGCTCACGGGCTTCGTCCACCGGCGACCCGGCTCCCGTGCCGGCACCGGTCGCTTCTGAGTACACGCCATGACCCGCATCCTGCTGGTCGAGGATCACGTGCTGGTGCGTGAGGGCCTGCGCATGCTGCTCGAGCAGGAGGCCGATTTCGAAATCGTCGGCGAGGCCTCGACGATCGACCAGGCGATGGACTGTGCCGTTGCGACACGGCCGGAGGTCATCCTGCTCGACATCGGCCTCGACGATGATGATGGCGTGCCGCTGATCCGCGTGCTCTCCGCGCGCCTGCCCGCGTCGCGGATCCTGGTGCTGTCCATGTTCGCCGATGCTGAGACGGTGCGGCAGTCACTGCTGGCCGGGGCCGCCGGCTACCTGGTCAAGGGCGCCAGCGTCCGGGAGCTGACCGCTGCGGTACGCGCCGTGGCGTCGGGCGGAACGTTCCTGCACAGCGCCATCGCCGGAGTGGTACTTGACGACGGCCTGCACTGGCTGCGTAACGGCGCGGAGCTGTCGCCGCGAGAGCGCGAGGTGGTCAGCCTGCTGGGCGATGGTCGCTCACCGAGCTGGATCGCCGGGGCGCTGGGCATCAGCGTGCACACGGTGCGGCGTCACGTCGCCAATGCCGGCGACAAGCTGAAGGTGCGCGGCACCCACGGGCTGCGCTCGTACGCGATCGGCCACGGCTTCGCGCGGCGCCTGGTGGCCGACTCCCGGGCTCCCCGCGCGGCCGAGTGATCAGCCGGCCTGCACGTCCCGCCGGCCGAAGGCCCAGGCACCGATCCCGATGAGCACGGCCGCCGGAACGCCGAGCGCCACGTAGCGCCACGCCTCGGTGGCGTTCGTCAGCGGATCGCCGCCCAGCGCCCAGTCCCACGGCGAAGCATGCCGCCACGGCGCCAGCACGTCGCTGATGGGAAACAGGGCGATGGCCACGTAACCGGCCACCGCCAGCGCCATCCCGACGCCGAGCACAACCCCTGGCCGGCCGGTCCAGCCGGCGACGAGTGCCGCCACGCCGGCGTGCAGCACGCCGAGCAGGACGCACAGCGCCACGGTGGCCAGGATGCGGTCGAGCGCGATCTCGAGGCCGACCACCGCGTCCGTCACGAGCTGGGCGACAAGCATCAGCAGGCCGATGCCGACGAGCCACGCCACGACTCCGGATGCGCGACCCAGGAACACGCCTCCACGCGTCACCGGCTGCGCGAGATATGGCTCCATGCGCCCGGAATCCTCGTCGGATGCGGTCTGGCCGTTCATCAGCAGTACGCCCGCCACGGCGAGCAGCAGCGGCACCAGCACCGCGTACAGGTTGCCGCGCAGGAAGCCGGCCGGCGTCCCGAAGTCGGCCAGGCCAAAGGCCTGGACCAGCGGAGCCGGCATGCCGGCGATGAGGTCGTTGAGCGCGGGCTCGTCGCGGAACGATGGCCAGAAGGCGACCGTCAGCGCGACCAGCGCGGCCAGGCTCAGACCCCACACCAGGCTCGCGCGCCTAGCAGCGCGCAGTGGGACCGCGACCAGCTCCCAGGCACGGCCGATCATTCGGGTTCCTCCTCGTACAGGCCCAGGAACGCCTCTTCGAGATTGGGCTCCTCGATCTGGATCGAGGTGATCGGCTGTCCTGCCAGTGCATCGATCAGCGGGCGTACCGATCCGGTGAGCACCGCGCTGAAGCGCCGTCCCTCGACCTCCGGATCCCCGAGCCCCGGCAGCGCCGCCAGCCCGGGCGGCGCATCGGTCTCGAACCACACTTCGACGCGTTGGCGTGCCAGGCCGCGGACCTCGTCGACCGTCCCCTGCGCCACGATCCTGCCGCTGCGCAGCACGGCCATGTGATCCGCCACGCTCTGCACCTCCGACAGAATGTGCGACGAGAGGAAGACCGTCGCGCCGGCGCTGCGCCGCTCACGCACGAGCTGCACGAACTCGTGCTGCATCAATGGGTCGAGGCCGCCCGTGGGCTCGTCGAGGATGAGCAGCTCTGCATCGGACAGGAAGGCGGAGAGCACCGAGACCTTGCGCCGGTTGCCGCTGGACAGGTGGCGAATGTTGCGGTCCAGGTCGAGCTTGAAGCGCTCCGCCAGCTCCTCCAGGCGGCCCCGCTCGAACCGGCTGCGCAGTCGGCCGATGGAATTCAGGAACTGTCGGCCGGTCATGCGCTCGGGCAGCCGCAGCTCGCCGGGCACGTACGCCACGCGTTCGCGGATCGCGGCGCCGCCGTGGCGCGGGTCCTGGCCGAAGATGCGGACCTGGCCGGAGGTCGGCCGCAGCAGGTCCAGGATGCAGCGGATGGTGGTCGACTTGCCTGCACCATTCGGACCCACGAACCCGAACACCTCGCCGGCCTGGATGCTGAGGTCGATGCCACGCACCGCCTCCACCTTGCCGTAGCTCTTCACCAGTCCCTGGATGCGGAGTGGCTCCACGGCGGTCGTCATCCTCGTTAGCCTAGCGCAGGCCGCGTGCGCCGGGCGCTGCCCCGTCGCGCTGCCCCGTCGCGCGCTGTCCCGTCGCGCTGCAACGGTCAGGAGCGGCGCATCGTCCAATGCAGTAATGCGTTTGCTCGCTATCATCCGCACGCAATGAAACCGCGACGCTCGGACCTCCTCAGATCCGTGCGCTCGTCGGCGGCTCTCGCCAGCTTCCTTTCGTTCCTGCTGCCCGGCCTGGGCCAGTTGCTCATGGGAGCGCGGCGCCGTGGCATTCTCATGGCGGCGCCCATCGTTGCGCTGCTTGGCGCCGCCGCCATCGCCTGGCTCGTCGATCGGCCGCTCGTCGTGCGCGCGGCGCTTCGCCCGGATGTGCTGTTGGCGGTTGTCGCGCTCAGCTTGGCGCTGCTGGCGTATCGGTCCTGGGCGATCGTGGATGCCTACCGCGTCAGTCGGCGTCGCTGGGGAGGGGCTTCGAGCACGGCGCAACGGACCGCGTCGCTGCTGGCGGTGGTGGTCCTGCTGGCAGTCACCGCTTACAGCCACGGCTGGGTGGCCTACCTCGGCTGGAACGCGCACCAGACGCTGGCCGCGGTCTTCGCCCCGGGCGGTCCGGACGGCATCGCCAGTGCGGCGCCGACCTCCAGCCTGCCGTCCGGCAGTGCGGGCTCGACACCCGCAACCTCCACGCCGATGTCCACGCCAGCGCCGACCGCCAGCCCGCCGCCGGAGTGGGCGGCCGACGGCCGGCTCAACGTGCTGCTCATCGGCTCGGACGCGGGACCCGGACGCTGGAGCATGCGGGCCGATGCGATCATCCTGGTCTCCATCGAGATCTCATCCGGCCGGGTCGCCGCCTTCTCGCTGCCGCGCTACACGCTGGGTGTGCCGCTGCCCGAACCGGCCGCGTCCGCCTTCAAATGCCGATGCGCCGCCGACCAGTACGCCAACGCGCTGTACGTGTACGCCAACCAGCACCCCGACCTGTTTCCGGGCGGCGACAACCGCGGCATGCTGGCACTGAGCGGTATGGCCGAGGCCCTCTTCGGCGTTCACCTGGACGGCATGGTCGTCGCCGACCTGAACGGCTTCGTGGGACTGGTCGATGCCATCGGCGGCATCACGGTCAACGTGCCGCAGGCGGTGTACGACGCGAAGTATCGCCCGCCGGACGGCGGTTCGTTGGTCGAGCTCCGCTTCGCCGCCGGCAGTCAGCACATGGATGGCTGGCACGCCCTGGCCTATGCACGCACGCGGCACCAGGACGGAGACTTCAACCGCATGAAGCGCCAGCAGCTGGTCGTCCAGGCGATCGGCCACGAGCTGCGCTGCGACCCGCTGGGCGACCTGCCCGCCGTCCTCGACGTCGCGCGTGACAGCCTGTGGACCAACCTGCCGCTCGACGACGTGCCGGACATGCTGGGCATCCACGCCGGACCCGTTGAGAGCCACCTGCTCTTCGACGTCTACAACCCCGTCCTGACCCCCGCCGACTGGGCGCGAGTGGCGTCAAGCGTGGCGCATGCCTTTGACGGGCCGCCGCCGGAGGTCAAGCCCGGGGTCGCGTGCTGACACACCGGCTGTCGCGAGGGAAACCAGCGCCCTCATCATCGGCCTTGGCCC
>JBBRXE010000169.1:0-4078 GCA_038248695.1 Candidatus Limnocylindria bacterium
CATCGCGGCGGCCACCGCGGCGCGCATGTCCCAGGTCGCGTCGCCGACATACCAGCAAGCCGCGGCAGGGATGTTCAGCGCCGCGGCCGCCTGCAGCAGCAGGTCGGGGGCCGGCTTGGCGTGCTCGACATGGCTGCCGTCGACGATGGTGGGTCGCGACCGGAGACGCAGCGCCGCAACGGAGGTGTCGACCTGCTCACGTCGGCTCGAAGTCGCGATCGCCCAGCGGATCCCGCGGCGCTCCAGGTGCCTCAGGAGCTCAGCTGCGCCGGGGAGCGGCCGCGGGTCGGTATTGAGCGTCTGGTAGATCTCGCCCGAGCGTCGGTCGAGCGCCTCGGCGCGCTCGTCGCCGAGGTTGATGCCGGCGGCCGACGCGACCGCCCGGGCCAGTCGCTTGCCGTCGGCGCCGATCAGCTCGGCGACCTCGCCTCGGTCCGCGGCGATCCCGGCTTCGTCGAACAGCCCCAACCAGGCGCGGATGCGTGTCTCGACGGTGTCGACGAGGGTGCCATCGAGATCGAAGATGCATGCCGACGCCAGCGGCAGCCGTGGTGCGCTCATATGGTTGCGATCTCCTGCTCTTCGGCCTCCGTGGGGCGTTGGTGCATGGGTCATCCGGTGGTCGTCCGCACGACCGATGCCATTCGCCCTCTGGCATACTCGCTCACATGAACGGCCGCATCACGGTCATCGGCTCGATCAATGTCGACCTCGTGGTCCGCGCCGACCGCCTGCCACTGCCGGGCGAGACGATCCTCGGTGGTCGATTCACCCAGTTTCAAGGTGGCAAGGGCGCGAACCAGGCAGTGGCCGCCGCGCGCGCCGGAGCGCAGGTGACCATGGTCGGGGCCGTCGGCGACGATGCCTACGGCCCGACGGCCCTCCAGGCGCTGCGTGACGAAGGCATCGACGTCTCGCGGGTGCGCACCGTCGACGCGCCGACGGGGGTTGCGCTGATCGGCGTCGGGGCGCGCGGCGAGAACATGATCCTGGTCGCGCCCGGCGCCAACGCTCAATTGACCGAGGACGACATCGACCTGGCCGATGCGGCCGTGCTGCTCACCAACTTCGAGGTTCCGCTTCCCATTGCGGTCGCATCCGTGCGGGCGGCACGCGCCGCCGGGGCGATTCCGGTGGTCACTCCGGCGCCCGCCCACGCCCTCTGGGCCGACCTGCTCGAGTTGGCTCCGGTGCTCGTTCCGAACGAGCACGAGCTCACGGTCATGATCGGCAACGACGATCCGGCCGCTGCGCTCGCAGAGGTCACCGGCAACACGTCGGGCGCCGTCGTGGTCACCCAGGGGCCGGCCGGTGCCCTGCTGGGTCGTGGCGCCGAACGACGACGCTTCGACAGCCCACGCCCCGTGGCCGAACCAGTCGACACGACCGGAGCTGGTGACGCCTTCGTCGGCGCCCTGGCGACGTGGCTGGCGTTGGGCCGGTCGCTCGAAGAGGCGATCCGTGCGGGAAACGCCGCCGGCGCGCTGTCGGTCATGTCCGCGGGCGCCCGGGCCAGCTTGCCCGGTCGCGGGGCGATCGACGAGCTGCTCGCCGGCTGAGCGGCCCAACTCAGGCCGGGTGGCTCTCCTTCTCATGGCGGTGCAGCCGCTCGATGAGCGCAAACATGATCGGCACCGCGATGGTCGGATGCTCCTTGAGCAGTGCCGTGAACTCCCAGGCCACGAACAGGACGCAGTCGGTCTCGTCGACGGCGGTGATGGTGGCTGATCGCGGATGGTCCTCGATGAGCGCGAGCTCGCCGAAGAAATCGCCCGGGGTCAGGTAGCTGAGCGGCTCATCAGAAGCGAGGCCCTTGTCGACGCGCACCCGGCCGCGCGTGATGACGTACAGCGCCGATGCCGGAGCATCCTCGCGAATGACGACGGCACCAGGCTGGTAAGTGCGCAGCTTGCCCTGTTCGGCGAGGCGCTTGATCGTCTTGCGGTCGAGGCTCGACAGCAGCGGGACCGAGGCGAGAGTCTGTTCGAGTTCCAACGCGTCTCCTCCGTTGACGGCCCTGCGGCCGTGAGTGGCGACATGCTACTCCCACCACGGGCCGATGCGCGCAGTCTCCCAAGCGCCGTGCGAGGTGCGATTCGGCTTAGCGCTTCACGGCGAACTGCGTGAAGGTCGCCCAGCGGGACTGCCGCGCGCCGCGGTTCTCCAGGTCGAGCGACTTCGTGAAATCCTCGAAGGGGTGCCCCTTGCCGAGTCCGAGGCTGGGACCATCCGATGCGATCCACCGCGAGTCGATCTCGCGCAACCGCACGTCGACCCAGAACGCACTCATTCTCACGAGCGTCCTTTCGATCGGCGGCTGGGGAAGGATGCTCCGTGCCATCTTTTCGCGACGGTCACGGCGGCGCGATGCGGAAGACGGTTCCCAGGGCGTTGTTCACGAGCCAGATTGATCCGAAGCCAGTGGTTAGGCAATCGCCCCCCGCCCCATCGAACTGTTCGGTGACCGTGTTCGTCCAGGCATCGATGCGCGTCAGTGGCAGCTTCGGAACCGTGACCCAGCCGGCGCCGAGGCCCGCCCCGATACATCCGACGTCTCGTCCCGTCGACTGCGTGGCGACCGGGATGACCAGCTCGCTGCCGGGATCAACGCGGGATACGGTGCCATCGTCTTGGTTCAACACCCAAATCGACGTGTCGTCGGCGGCCAGGAACTGTGGGTGCGGTCCGACCGCGATCTCTCCCGCTGGCTTGTCGGTCGCGGGGTCGATCTTGAGCACGCCATTGCCATCGGGATCGGTCACCCAGATGCCCCCGGGGCCGCTGACCACGGCGTCTGCACCGGTCGGGATGACGATCGAGGCAATGAAGGTGTTGGTCTTGGGATCGAGTCGCTTGAGCGCGCCGTCACCTCCCGCAATCCAGATCGAGCCGAATCCCGCGGCGACCTGCCCCTCGCCGTCTGCGGCCACCCTGCTGGGGATTGCAGCCACAACCACATTCCGCGTCGGGTCGATGCGTACGAGGGTCTGGTCGGCGCAGCTCGCGGTCCAGATCGCGCCGAACCCGATGGCAAATCCATTGCACGGTTCGCTGACTTGCACCGAGGCGACGACCTTGCTCGCTTCAGGGTCGATGCGCTGGACCGATCCCGACCCAAGCCGGTTAGTGACCCACACTGCGTCGGTCCCGGAGCCGATCCATTCCGGCTCGCCGCCGACCTGCACCGTCGCCTCCAATCGCTGGCCCAGCTGCGTGATGGGCTTGCGGACGGAGGCCAAGGGATCGAGGGACGCCGTTGCGGCGACGGTCGGGGTCGGGGCAATGGTTGAGATTGCAGTTGGCGGCGTAGTTCCGACTCTAGAAGGTGAGCAGGCGGCGACAAGCATCGCGACCAGTAGGAGCGCATGGGTGGGGCGCACTTGCCTTCCTCCGACGGCGGCCTCCATGATAGAAGTGCATCTCAGGGATAGCAATCCGCTTTGGAACATGACGCGATCGGTAACGTCAGGCGACCCCAGCCCTGACATTCGGAATGGGATATGTTTGAACGGCTCACGCCCCCGGGCACGCGGGTAAACGTCTCGCGCTCGACCCGGCCGGTCAGCGGTGAGCACCGCGTAAGGGCAGGCTTCATGTGGCGCACGATGGAAGGCCTCCCGATCGTCGCCCTCCTCAATCCCGTACTTCCAGAACGGTCGGTGACCGTGGGGCTCTGTCGATCGGTAGGCCTCATCCCAAGCGGCGCAGACGGCTGTAATCACGCCCGCCGTTCGATGCCGTTGGATTCTTCACGTGCCAATTGTGCTTGCCATTGTGTCAGTCGTGCGTCGCCGCGCATGGTAGAGCCGGGCCTGCACCTGCACCATCCTGCGATGATCGTGGCCGTCAGCTAGTCCAATCGGCTCCCGCGAAGCCCACTCAGCCGCGCTTTCGGCTCCATTACTGGCCGGCTGAGTGAGCCGCCCATTCTCGTGACACTTCCCGAGCGACCGCCATCAACGCAGCAAGGGCTTCATTGACCTCGCGTTCGAGGCCCTCCAACTCCGCGCCCCACTGCTCATCAAGCGCCGGCGTAGCGGGCGCCAACTCAGCGAGGCCCGCCACTACCGCTCGTCCG
>JBBRXE010000170.1:0-4051 GCA_038248695.1 Candidatus Limnocylindria bacterium
CAACCTGATGATCGGCGACCGGACGGCGGAGGAAGTCAAGATCGCGATCGGCTCCGCGCTGCCCCTGGACGAGCCACTCAGCATGGAGGTCAAGGGCCGCGACATGATCGCCGGCCTGCCGCGCACCATCCCGATCACGAGCGCCGAGATCACCGAGGCGATCGAGCAGCCCATTCAGCAGATCGTCGCCGCGGTCCGGAACGTCCTGGAGCAGACGCCGCCGGAGCTCAGCAGCGACATCATTGACAAGGGCATGGTCATGTCCGGCGGGGGCTCGCTCCTGAGGAACCTCGACACGCTGCTCACCCAGGTCACCGGCATCCCGTGTCACGTTGCGGAGAACGCGCTGAACTCCGTGGCGGTCGGCACCGGCCTCGCGCTGGAGCACTTCGGAACCTACCGCAAGAGTCTGGTGAACGCCTCATGACCCCAAACGCCTCATGATTCAAAACGCCTCATGCCCACCGACGCCTCATGCCCCCAACGCCTCATGACCCCAAACGCCTCATGAGCTCGAAGGACCGATGCAGCCGCAGCACGACGCCGCGGTGCACCTGAGCGCCGCAGCCCCGGCCGCGGCGCGAGCCGCGGGGGCATCGGTCAGGGAGAAGACGGGAGGCGAGCCACAGACGAGGCGCGTCTTCGCCGACTTTCACATCCACACGCGATTCAGCCGCGACTCGATCCTGTCGGAGGAGAAGTTCATCCGCGTCGCGCTGGCGCGCGGGCTGACGCACGTGGCAGTCACCAACCACAACAACGTCGAGGGCGCCGTGGCGGTGCGCGACAAGGTCGCCGAGCTCGGCGTCACCGATCGGTTGACCGTCATCCTGGGCGAGGAAGTCAGCACCTCCGACGGCGAGGTGGTAGGCCTGTTCCTGGAGCGCACCATCCCGCGTGGCCTGAGCGCCGACGCGACCGCGGACGCCATTCATGCACAGGGCGGCCTCGTGAGCATCCCGCATCCGTTCGACCCGTTTCGGGCGTCGCACATCCACGAGGAGCCGCTGAACCGGTTGGCCGCCGCGGGCAAGATCGACGCCGTCGAGGTCTACAACAGCCGCGTCACATTCCAGCGCCACAACCAGCAGGCCGCGGAATTCGCGCTGCGCCACGGTATCCCGGGGATTGCCGCCAGCGACTCCCATTCCAGCTTCGAGATCGCGATGAGTTTCAACACCCTGCCGCCGTTCGACAGCGCCGCGGAGCTGAAGGCGCTGCTGCCCGGGAACGACTGGCACGGCAGCCGCTCCACGGTGCTCATCCACCTCACCACCCGCTGGGCGGTGTGGAGCAACCTGGTCGGCAAGTGGCGATCCGGCAGCAACAGTGGCTGACGCGGGCCGGCCGGCGAACGGCGAGGCCATCCCCGAACGCGAGGTGAGACTCGCCGGGCGCCTGCTCAACTGGCGGACCATCGGCTCGATCATCTTCGCCGTACTGCTGGTGGTGCTGCTGGTCGTGGCGGTCGGCGATCGGATCGGCGAGACGGTGACCGTCATCTCACACGCCAACCCCCTCTTCCTTGTTGCCGCCTTCGTGGTCTACTACCTGACCTTCCCGCTGCGCGGCCTGCGCTGGAACTTCATCCTGCGGCGCACCGGAGAGCGGCTCCCGCTCCGGGCGACGACCGAGATCCTGTTCCTGTCGTGGTTCGTCAACTGCGTCGTGCCGGCCAAGCTCGGCGACATCTATCGCGCCTACCTGCTGCGGGGCAACTTCGGCGCCTCGATCTCGCGCACGATCGGCACGATCTTCATCGAGCGCATCGCCGACATCATCGTCATCTTCGGCCTGGCGCTGGCCGCCGGCTTCTGGAGCTTCCGCGGCAGGAATCGGCCCGATGTCGACGCGATCTTCCTGTTCGGCTTCGTGGTGGCCCTCGTCCTGGTCCTGCTGCTCGTCCTCCTGCGCTTCCAGGGCCAGCGGCTCACGCGCTTCCTGCCCGCGCGCATCGGTGAGCTGTACGAGCGCTTCCACGAGGGCAGCACCGGAGCGCTCACGGCGCGCAGCATTCCGGTGATCATCTTGATCACCGGCTCCATCTGGGTGCTCGAGGGGCTGCGCCTCTATTTCGTCATCCGCGCCCTCGCGCTGCCGGAGGTGAGCCTGGGGGTCAGCTCGGCGATCTTCGTCGCACTGGTGGGTTCACTGCTGAGCGCGGTGCCGCTGACACCAGGAGGAATCGGCCTAGTGCAGGCAGGCATCACCGGCGTGCTGTTCACCATCTACGGCGTGGCGACGCAGTACGGCCTGGCCGTGGCCGCCACCGACGGGGCGATCAGCACCCTCTCGGTGATCGTCATCGGCGGCATCTTCTACCTGGTCAGCGACAAGGTACGGCGCGCGCACGGCATCTCCGGTCAGAAGCGCGTGGTTGGCGCGGTTGGAGGCGCTCCACTGGACAAATGACGGTTTGATCCGCGTTCGACCGGTCCGCTGACGTTTCGAGGCCCGGAACGGGCTCAGGGGCGGCCCCGGGACGGCCCATTCACGCTCGACCTAGGCCTCCACGCCCAGGACCGATGCGTCCAAGGCTGATCACGGCGACATCTGTCCGGTCGCGGGTCACATTTCAGTGCGTGCCGCTACCTCGCCTCGAGCGTGAGGGATAAGTACCTTTGTCCCATTGAGGCAGACGCACCCCGCTGCGATCCTGCGGTTGCGCGCACGCACCACCGGCCCTCGTTTTCCGGTGGCGTGCGAGCACCGCACAAGGCCGCCGAATGACGCTACAGCCCCCGCGATCCTTCAACAGCTGGCTGCGTAGCCAACTGAAGGAAAAGAAGATGAGCCAGCGCCAGCTGGCGCTCCAATCGGGCGTGGACCACTCGACCATCTCCCGGCTCATCAAGGGCGACCGGATGCCGTCGCTGGGAACCGCCACCAAGCTCGCCCGTGGGCTGCGCGAGATCCACGACGAGGGGGACGGACCGGCCTACTTCGCCAGCCTGGCGCAACGCCACGTCATGCCCACCACGCGCGTCGAGTACGCATTGCGCGGTGACGACGCGCTCACCGAGACCGATGTCCGCGAGCTGATGCAGTCCTACATCACCCTCCGCGCGCTCCGTGTGCGCACCGCAGGCGGCGGCAACGGCGTGGCGGGGGTCAACGGCCTCAAGCGCGGCGCCTAGCCACCTACCGGCGCCGCGTTGGCAACGACGCCTGGCCACGCACTGAGCGCCGGTTCAGCTTGAACGCCTTCGGTGGCAGGATCGGCAGCTCGACGGCTCCCTCGTACAGCAGCCGGGCGCGACGCATGTTCACCGCGTCGTAGCCTTCGTCCGCGCCCGGCGTCTCCATCACGAACGTCGTGCCCCGCAATCGCGGGTCGCGCAGCAGCGCCCCGAGGCCGACAGGCCCGATCTCCCCGGCGCCCAGGTGCTCGTGCCGATCCGTCTTCGAGCCGAGCAACGATCGAGAGTCGTTGAGGTGGATCAGGCGCAGCCGATCCAGCCCCATCAGCTCGGCGAATCGGCTGACCACGGCGTCCGCGCCATCGGCGGTCGAGATGTCGTAGCCCGCGCCCCACAGGTGTGCCGTGTCGAGGCAGAAGGCCAGGCGGTCGCGCCCCATGCGTACGCCGTCCAGGATCTCGGCCAGCTCCTCGATCCTCGATCCGAGGTTGTCGCCGCCGCCAGCCGAATTCTCGAGGGCGAGCGTGACCTCCGGCGGCGAGGCGTCCAGCACCTCCTCCACGTTCGCCACGAGGCGCGCGAGTCCCGCGGCGTGGCCCATGCCGCGGTGCGAACCGATATGCGTGTTGACGACCGACGCGCCCCACCGCGGCGCACGCTGCATCTCGTGCACCAGTCCCAGCTTCGACCGGGTGGCGAACGGCTGCGCGGTGCCCGCCAGGTTGATGAGGTAGCTGGCATGGATGACGATCGGCGCGATACCTTCACGTGCGGCATAACCGATGAAGGCGTCCGCGTCAGCGGGCGGCTCGGGCCTTCGTCGCCAGGCGGTCGGATTGTCGGAGAAGATCTGCAGCGCGGTCGCGCCGATCGTGCGTGTCCGCCGCGCGGCCTTGAGCAGTCCTGCCCTC
>JBBRXE010000171.1:0-3979 GCA_038248695.1 Candidatus Limnocylindria bacterium
CAAGGCGAAGGCGCTCGCGGTGTTGCGCGCGCGGCTGCTGGAGATCGAACAGCGACGCCAGGCCGAGGCACGCGGCGACGTGCGTCGCTCGCAGGTCGGCAGCGGCGAACGCGCCGAGAAGATCCGGACCTACAACTTCCCCGACGACCGCGTCACCGATCACCGGATGGGGATCACGGTGCACAACCTGCCCGGCCTGCTCGAGGGTGACCTCGACCGCCTCCTCCAGCCCGTCGCCGAACGCGACCAGGCCGATCGGCTGGCCGATCTTGGCGGCGATGGCACCATCTGACCTCCAGCCACTGACCGTTGCCTCCGCGGTGACCGATGCCGCCGAACGCCTGCGCTCGGCCGGCTCTCCGACGCCCCGGCTCGATGCCGAGCTGCTGGTGAGCCATGTCTTCGACCGGGAGCGGACCTGGCTGCATGCTCATCCCGAGGCCGCGCTCTCCGATGAGGACGTCGTCGCGCTCGACGGCTGGATCGCGAGGCGGGCGCGCGGCGAGCCGATCGCCTACATCCGCGGCTACAAGGAGTGGCTTTCCATGCGCGTCGCGACCGATCGCCGCGCGTTGATTCCTCGTCCGGAGACCGAGCTGCTGGCCGAGGCCGCGATCGCCGAGATTGCCGCGAGGCTGGTTCGCGACGACGCGCCGATCGTCGCCTGGGACGTTGCCACCGGAAGTGGCGCCGTCGCGCTGGCGCTGGCGCTGCGATTCCGCACCGCGCTGAAGCTCGGCCGACTGCAGCTGGTGGCCAGCGACCTGTCGCCCGACGCGCTCGAGCTGGCCAGCGAGAACCTGGCGGTGCACGGCGTCAGCGGCCTCGTGTCGCTGGCCGGGGGCGACCTGCTCGAGCCGGTGAGCGACCTGGCCGTGGTGCCGGACGTGCTCACCGCCAACCTGCCCTACGTGCGCTCCGATGAGGTCGACCGCGCCGAGGGCAGCCACGCCTTCGAGCCGCGCACCGCACTCGACGGCGGACCCGACGGTCTCAACGTGGTGCGGCGTCTTGTCGCGCAGCTGCCCGATCGACTGGCCGCGGAGGGAGTGGCGCTGCTCGAGGTGGGCGCCGGCCAGGCGGAGGCGACGCACCTCGCGATCGAAGCGCTGCCCATGCGCGCGGTCGTGTCCATTCATCCTGACCTGGCCGGCATCGACCGCGTCGTCCGCGTCGCACGCCTGTGAGCACCGAGCGGCTTCCGGCGACGGCCGAGGGAATCCAGCAGGCGGCGACCGTCCTGCGCGACGGCGGGCTGGTGGCGTTCCCGACCGACACGGTGTACGGCATCGGCTGCCTGGCCGGCAACGCCGAGGCGCTGGAGGCCATCTTCGCCGCCAAGCGGCGTCCGGCGGAGAAGCGCGTCCCCCTGCTGGCGGCATCCCTGCAGCAGGCGATCGAGCGCGGCTACTTCGTCGACGAGCGAGCGGAACGCCTGGCTGCAGCCTGCTGGCCGGGCGCGCTGACGCTGGTGCTGCCCTCGGCCAGCGGCGGCGAGAGCCAGGCGTTCCGTGTCCCCGACCACCCGGTGGCCCTGGCGCTCATCGCATTGGCGGGCCCCCTGGCGGCGTCGAGCGCCAATCGCAGCGGCGAGCCGGAGACGTTCGAGGCCGATGACGTGGCCATTGCGTTCGCCGACACCGATCTGGTGGACGCCATCCTGGATGGCGGCGTGGTGCCGGGTGGCGTGGCGTCATCGGTCGTCGACCTGGCAAGCCAGCCGGCGAAGCTGCTGCGCGCCGGCGCCATCGGTCGAAGCCAGCTCGAGGCTGTCATCGGCCCGATAGACTGACCGCCAACATGCGAGTTGCCATCGGTTCGGACCATGCGGGCTTCGCCCTGAAGGGTGAGCTGTGCACGCTGCTCGATGAACTGCGCGTGGAGTACCGCGACTTCGGCACCTACTCGACCGATCCTGTCGACTACCCCGACTTCATCGCGCCGGTCGCCCGCGCCGTGGCCCGCGGCGACTACGAGCGCGGCATCGTGCTCGGTGGCAGCGGCACCGGGGAGGCGATCGTGGCCAACAAGGTCCGCGGCATCCGCTGCGTGGAGGCGGCCGATCCGGTCGTGGCGCGGCTGGGTCGCGAGCATAACGATGCGAACGTGCTGTCGATCGGCTCGCGGATCACGGGTATCGAGGTGGCGCGTGCCTGCGTTCGGGCCTTTCTGACCGGTGAGTTCCAGGGCGGGCGCCACGTGCCGCGCATCGAGAAGATCGCCAAGATCGAGGCCGAGGAGCGCTGACCGTGGCTCTGCGCATCGTGCCGTTCGAGGCGGCGCACCTCGACGACGCTGCGACGCTGCTTGGGCGGCGCCAGGCATGGCTGCGCGAGGCCGATCCGGCACTCCCCGAGGCCTTCACCCGCGCCGACGCCACGCGTCCGCTCCTGGATGGGCTGCTGAACGCGAACGGGGCGCACGGCGTTGCGGGCCTGCTCGACGGCCGGCTGGTCGCGTACCTCGTCGGTTCCCCGCGGTATGAGCAGGTCTGGAACCGCGCGGTGTGGTCGCCGGTCGAGGGCTCAGCGCTGGATCCTGGCGCGGACCGCGACGTCATCCGGGACCTGTATGCCGCCTGGGCGGAGCACTGGGTGGAGCGCGGCTTCTTCCTCCACTACGTCCACGCGCCAGCGGCCGATGACGAGCTGCTGGACGCCTGGTTCACCCTCAACTTCGGCAAGATGCAGGCGCATGCCATCCGAGACCTCGGGCAGCCCCTGGCGGCGCCGGCGAGCAGGATTGAGATTCGCCGCATCGGCCCGGAGGATGCCACGCGCGTCGAGGCGCTCTACGACCTCATTGCGCGACACCACGTCGAGACGCCGACCTACGCGGTGACGCTCCCCGAGCGCCATGACGCGTTCCCGGCGGACTACGCCGAGGACATCGCCGATCCGGGGCAGCACTACTGGGCAGCCTTCGACGGCGAGACGGCGGTGGGACTCGCCAACTTCAGCGAGGCCGAGCCCTGCGTGATGGTGCCGGATGGCGCATGGGAGCTGGGGACCGCCATGACCGCCCCACAGGCACGCGGCCGCGGCGTGCAACGTGCGCTGCTGCGCGCCGGATTCGAGGCTGCCCGGAAGGCCGGCGCCACGCACTCGGTCACCGACTGGCGGACCGCCAACCTGCTCAGCTCGCGCACGTGGCCGAAGCTCGGCTACCGGCCGACGCACTTCCGGCTGCACCGGTCCATCGACCCGCGCGTGGCCTGGGCGTGGCGCCGGGTTTGAGGAACGTGCCTGAGCGGCGCTGGGCGGCGCTGGGCGGCGCTGGCTTCTACCTTGGCCCGCTTCTGCCTCGCCCGGGCAGGGTGAGCCACCGATCAGGAGCTCGGTCGGCTGGTCAAATGTCGGTCTGGACCGACCTTAAGCCGCTCCGGCAGGCTTGCGATGGGCGGTGGCGCTCAATCTGAGCGTGGATCCGCGCCCTGGATGGGTTCCCGAGCGTTCGGGACTGGCTTAGCGCTGCGCACGCCGACAATTGACGATTCGGGGAGCTCGCCACGTTCCCAGCGCTCGTCAACAGCGATATTTCTCACAGGTCAGGGGCATCGGCCACTGTTGCGGCACGTGCCACCGCTTCGGAGGCGTAGGCCAACTGTCCGGCATCGGACCAGGCCGGTCAACCGCATCGGTAAGCGATTACACTTCGGTGCATGGATTTCTGGGCACCGCTCGAGGACGAGGATCCCGAGATCGCGAAGGTCGTTCGCGACGAGGAAGAGCGCACGCGCACCCACCTCGAGCTGATCGCCTCGGAGAATTATCCGTCCCTGGCCGTGCTGCAGGCGATGGGCAGCATCCTCACCGCCAAGTACGCCGAGGGCTACCCGGGGCGCCGCTACTACGGCGGCTGCGAGGTGGTCGACGTGGCCGAGAACCTGGCGCGCGACCGCGCGAAGGAGCTTTTCGGCGCGGAGCATGCCAACGTTCAGCCGCACGCCGGCGCGCAGGCCAACATGGCGGTCTATCAC
>JBBRXE010000172.1:0-3962 GCA_038248695.1 Candidatus Limnocylindria bacterium
GCGGGCGGTAGTGCAGATGGACGCCGATCTCAGCCACGACCCCGCAAGCCTGCCCGGGCTCCTCACCCCGCTGATGGCGGACGCGGACCTTGTGCTCGGCACCCGCTACATCAACGGCGGCGGCACGGTCGGCTGGCCACTATATCGACGCCTGATCAGCCAGTCCGGGACGCTCTTCGCGCGGATAGTGCTGCTGATGCCGTATCGCGACCTGACCGGCGGCTTCAAGGCCTGGCGGCGCGAGCTGCTCGACCACATTCGCCTGCGCGAGGCGAGCGCATCGGGCTATGGCTTCCAGATCGAGACGACGTGGTGGGCGCATCGGCGCGGCGCGCGGATCCGACAGGTGCCGATCACCTTCCGCGAGCGTGTGGCCGGACGCTCGAAGATGACCGGCGGCATCGTCGTCGAGGCGCTGCTCATGGTCCTCCGGCTGCGCTGGCAGGCACTCCGCCACGGCGCACGGCCAGACGCCGGCCCCAGCGGCTGACGGGCCGGCACCTCGACGCGTGGCGGCCATGGCATCCATGGGCTAGCATGCTGCTCGCCTCCGAGGGCTCGCATGGGCCTCGTTCGCTGCAGGCAATCGCATTCGCACGAGGGTCCGAAGCGCACACATGTCGTTCAGCAACCGTCCGATTTTCGATCGCAAGCATCGGCCTCGATGGCAGGACGAGCTGCGCAGCCAGCAGTTGATCGTGGCTGCCTTCGCAGTCGCCATTGCGCTGGCGCTCGGCATCTTCGGCGCCACGGTCTGGAACAACTACTACGAGGCGCATCTGCGCCAGGTGGCCGTCATCGATGGCACGTCGCTTGACGTCGACGCGCTTGGGGTACGCGCCGCGGTCCTTTCGTCGGTGCTCGTTGCCCGGGCGACCGATCTGCAGTCACAGAGCGGCGGCGCACAGGACAGCGTCGTTCAGCAACAGCTCCAGACGCTCAGCGGGCAGCTACAGAGGGTGAGCAGTGACGCCGCGACCTCGCTGTTCGACGGCGCATTCATGCGCGACCGCGCCGCGAGCCTGAAGATCAGCGTCAGCGACCAGGAGATCGACGCCAAGATCGCCGAGCAGCGCGCATTGCCGTTGCGTCTCAAACTGTCCTACATCAGCCTCAGCGCGCTGCCCGCGGACGCGGCGGCCGGTGCCAAACCGACGGAGGCGCAGTGGACGGCCGTCGAAAAGGAGGCGAATGACCTCGTCAGCCAGCTGCGCAGCGGAGGCGACTTCGCGGCGATCGCCAAGGACAAGAGCAGCGACGCCGTCACGAGCCAGCTCGGCGGCCTGATCGGCTGGGTCAGCGAGGGCGACGCCAGCTACGGCGACCAGTTCGACGCTGCCAAAGACGCCAAGAAGGGCGACATTCTCGGTCCGAACAAGACCGATACGGGCTACGACATCGTCAAGCTCGAGGAGCGCCGAGAGCCCACCGACGACAAGGCGCTGGCTGACGCGCTGGCCACCTCCGGCGTGAGCGATCAGGAGTACCGCGGCTTCATCCGCGACGAGCTGCTCAACCAGAAGTTCGACGACTACTTCGGCAGCACCGTGGTGCAGGCCATGCAGCCACAGCGCCAGGTGTCCGAGATCAAGATCGCGGCCGAGGCGGCCGGCACGCTGCCCGTTCCCATGCTGCACCTGCGCCATATCCTGGTGCAGCCGATCCCTGGCACCGCCGACCAGAGCAAGGCGACGGATGCGCAGTGGAAGGCGGCGCTCGACAAGGCCCTGAAGATCCACGATGAGGTGGTCAAGCCGAACGCCGACTGGTTCGCGCTGGCCAAGCAGAGCGACGACGTCGCCAACAAGGACAGCGGCGGCGACCTGGGATGGTACGACCCGGGCAAATCGCAGTTCGTTCCGGAGTTCACGGCCGCGGTGGCCAAGATGCAGACCGGCGACATCAGCGCCCCGGTCAAGACCAGCTTCGGCTACCACATCATCTGGGTGACCGCCGAGCGGACGAGCGTTGCACAGCAGGCGACCGATCTGGTGACCCAGCTGCGCAAAAATCCGGGTACGTTCGCCGCGGTTGCACGTCAGAACAGCGAGGACCCGACAACCGCAGCCAAAGGCGGCGCCGTGGGCTGGGTGGCAAAGTACGAGCTGCCCGCAGCGCAGGAGCAGGCCATCTTCGCCCTGACCAAGGACAACCCGATCAGCGATCCGGTGGTCACCGACCAGGGCACCTTCATCTACAAGCTGGATGCCACCTCGCCAAGCATGGTTGTGTCAGACGAACGGCTCGCCAAGATCCGAAGCTCGGGCTTCCCAATCTGGCTCAACGAGCAGAAGCAGCAGGCAGAGATCTGGGTCAATCCTGATTTCGCATCGACCCCGAGCTCGACAACCGGAGGATGAGCTCCGGGTCGGTGGCCACGTCCCGGCGCAACCTCGACCAGCTGGTGCAGCAGGCTGGCGTCGATCCGGGGGCAGGGCTGCAGATCGTGGCCGCCGATCGCCTGGCCGCCGTGGCGTTCGATCCTGGCCTGCCGCTCGTCGTGCTGGCCGCGCCAGGAGTTGCGACGACGCCGGTACTCCCGGGGCGCCACGCGCGCGGCACGGCGATCGGGGTGCTGCGCTCCCTCTATCCGCCGTCGCATGAGCTGCGCCGGTTGTCATCAGCCGAAATGGTTGCGCTCGAGACGCTCGGCGACGAGGCGTTCGCGGCAGATGACTGGCTCATCCCGGCGTTGCCGCCCCTCGACAACCTGGCCTCGCCGCACGGCATGGCGGCCATCAGCGCCCGTCTGCGTGCGCCAGACGGCTGCCCGTGGGACCGCAAGCAGACGCATCGCAGCCTGCGGCCTTTCGTCCTTGAGGAGGCCTATGAGACGGTCGATGCCATCGAGCGCGGCGGCCCCGGCGACCTCGCCGAGGAGCTCGGCGACCTCCTGCTGCAGATCATCCTGCACGCTCAGCTTGCTGCCGAGGAGGGCGTGTTCGACCTGACCGATGTGTATCGGTCGATCGGTGCCAAGATCGTGCGTCGCCATCCGCATGTCTTCGGCGACGTGCAGGTCGCGGGCGTCGAGCAGGTGCTCGCCAACTGGGAGACGATAAAGGCCACCGAGCGATCGGCGGCGGGCACCACGGCGGGTCCCTTCGACGGCATCGCGCGCGCGCTTCCGGCGTTGCCCGGCAGCCGTGAAATCCAGGAGCGCGCCAGTGCGCTGGGCTGGGACTGGCCGTCGGTGGATGGGGTCTGGGAGAAGATCGCCGAGGAGCTCGACGAGCTGCGGGCGGCGGACGGCCACGAAGAGCGCGTCCACGAACTCGGCGACGTGCTCTTCGCGGTGGTCAACCTCGGCCGCTGGCTGAAGCTCGATCCCGAGGAGGCCCTGCGCACCGCCAACCGACGCTGGATCGACCGCTTCACTGCGGTGTCGGCGCTCGCCACATCCCGCGGCCTGGACCTCGATGGGCTCGACGCCGCTGCGAAGGACGAGCTGTGGGATGAGGTCAAACGCCGGTGAGCGGCCGCCCGGTGGCCATCGTGGTGCATGCCACCTATCCGCAGGATCAGCGCGTGCGCCGCCAGGCCGCGGCGCTGCTGCAAGCCGGACACGAAGTCGACGTTTTCACCCTGCGAGAGCGCGACCAGCCGAAGCGTGAGGAGTTCGAGGGCGTGCAGATCCATCGGCTCCCCGTGAATCGGACCTGGTACGGGATGCTGGGCCACCTGGCCGAGTATTTCGCATTTCTGGGCGTGGCCACCGTCGCGCTGACGCGCGAGCATCGCCGCCGGCACTATGGCCTGGTGCAGGTTGCCACGGTGCCGGACTTCCTGGCGCTGGCCGCCGTGCCGCTCAAGCTGGCCGGCGTGCCACTGCTGCTCGACCTGCACGAGGACATGCCCGCGTTCTATCGCGACCGCTTCTCCGGGAAGGTACAGCGTCCGTTGACGGCGCTCGTCAGCGGCGTGACACGTGGCTCGGCGGCGATCGCGGACGAGCTGCTCAC
>JBBRXE010000173.1:0-3952 GCA_038248695.1 Candidatus Limnocylindria bacterium
CGCCAACGGCGGCAGCTTGGCGATGCGACGTCGCGCCTGTGGAGCCGACAGGTTCGCCAGCTCGTCGTTGAGCCTGGCGGCGACCTCGTCCAGGCGGACCTGGTCGACGGTCGTCTGGGGATCGACCTTCTCGAGGCTGGCGGGGTCGAGCCGGCGTTGCACGACGTTGCCGTCGGCCAGCACCACGACCGCCAGGCGGCTGTCCGCCAGCTCGACGAGCTGCACATGGCCGAATCGCGCGCGTCGCGCACGCGCCGGAGTGACAACCGATGCCGAACTGGTGTTGGCCGCCAGGATCGAGGCCGCCAGGCGCAGCCAGTCGTTGGTGGTCAGCTGCACCTGGGCGAACTGGTGGCGGATGGTGAGCTGGTCGGCGCGATCGAGCGCCGACTCGCGCATGAGCGATTCGACATAGAGCCGGTAACCAAGGTCAGACGGTACGCGCCCGGCTGACGTGTGCGGGTGGCTCAGCAGGCCCAGCGCCTCTAGGTCGGCCATGGCGCTGCGCACCGTCGCTGGCGAGACCTCGAGGCCGAAGCGGGACACCAGCATCTTCGAGCCCACCGGCTGGGCGGTCGTGACGTAGTCCTCGACCACGGCGCGCAGCACGGTACGCTGCCGCTCCGACAGTTCGACTGCCGGACCGCTCGGACGCTCGGCTCGCAGGCTCATGCTCTTCCTCAGGTCTGGTTTGGCACTCTCCGACCGAGAGTGCCAAGTTCTCGTGACTATGGTAGGCAGCCTCCCGGACCGATGTCAACGCGCGGTCGGCGCGAAACCGACCAGTGCCTCATTCGCCAGCAGGCGGCCGCTCCGCGTCAGCCACATCCGCTCGGCATCCACCTCGATCAGGCCGGTGCGTGCGGCATGTTCGACCGCCTCGGGATACCGATGCAGCGGGTCGTCGCCGAACTCGGCCTGGAAGGCTGCGCGCGCCAGCCCGTCGACGCGGCGCAGCCCAAGGGCGATTGCCTCGAATGCCTGCGTCGGCTCGTCGAGCGTTTCGCTGCCACTGGTCGCGACACCGCCGCGCTCGATCGCGGCCAGGTAGCGATCGAGGTCGCGATCGTTCCAGCTCCGCGTCTCGCCATCGTACGAGTGCGCCCCCGCTCCGATGCCGGTGTACCGCCGGCGCGCCCAGTAGGCTTGGTTGTGGCGCGACTCGCATCCCGGCCGCGCCCACGAGCTGAGCTCGTAATGCCGATAGCCGGCACCCTCCAACAGGTCCTCGGCCAGCTCGTACTGCGTGGCCGCAAGCTCCTCGTCCTGGCGGGTCACCATCTGGCGGCGCCAACGGATGGCGCCCGGGCGCGGCGCCGCGGCCCACTCATCGGGTCTGAGCGCGAGCTGCAGCCCGTAGAGCGACAGGTGCTCCGGCGCCAGATCGAGCGCCGCGAGGAGACCGGTGCGCCAGTCACCCAGTGTCTGGCGCGGAATGCCGTAGATGAGGTCGATGCTGACGTTGTCGAAGCCGGCAGCGCGAGCCGCGCCATAAGCGGCCAGTGCCTCGGCGGCTGTGTGCCCGCGCGCCAGAGAGCGGAGGTCGGCATCACGCAACGACTGCACGCCGAGCGAGATGCGGGTCACGCCGGCCGCCCGCAGGCCGGCCCAATCCGGCGTCTCGCGGCCGCTGGGATTGGCTTCGATGGTGATCTCGGCGGGTGGGCCGCCCCAGCGTCGTGCAGCGCAGGCGATCAAGCGCGCGACGTCCGCCGCGGGCAGCAGCGACGGCGTGCCGCCGCCGAAATAGATCGTCTGCAGGTCGCCACTCACAGGTTGCACCTCGAGCTCGGCGAGCAGGGCGTCGACGTAGCGCGGGATGTCGGCTGCCCGGCCGCCGACCGTCACGAAGTCGCAGTAGGCGCACACCAGCCGGCAGAACGGGACGTGGACATACAGGTGGTGGGAGTCGCTCAATGGGCGGGCGCCACGTCAAATGGGCCGCGAATCACGGCCTGCATCGGTCAGATCGGCCGCTGACGCAGACGTGCCCCGGCGAAGGCGAAGAAGGACATCGTGACCGCGAAGTGGCCGACGATGGCGGGAATCACCGATCCGGTCGTCACCGTCGCCAGCCCGGCAGCGTAGCCGAAGATCACCGAACCGACGAGGAAGTACCAATCGCGCTCCTGCCACAGGCGGCGATGAGCCAGGCCGTAGACCACCGCCTGGATGACCAGCGCGATGCCGGCGCCAAGGCCCGCGAAAAGCAGCATGCCGAGCACGATCGAGCGGAACTGCAGCTCCTCTGCGATCGCGTTGGCTGCGGCGCCCACGACCCGGTCGGGCAACAGCTGCGACGGCAGCGGCAGGATCGCGCCGAAGCGCAGAAAGGCGAGGGCGGCGGCATTCAGCAGGGCGACCAGCACGAACAGCAGCATCACCCCCAGCGTGTTGTCCGGGTCACCGCCGGTCAGGAAGAGCTGCTGCCTGCCACTGGGCAGGATCACGGCGATGCCGACCGTGAAGGCCACGACCAGCCCGTAGTAGCTCAGCGGCCCGAGCCATGGCGTGCGGTAGCGGAAGTAATCCGAGCGCATGATCCGCTCGGAGTCGAATCGCAGCAGCACCAGGAACAGCGTCAGTCCCAGCGCAATGGCGACACTCAGCGAATCGACGAAGCTCACGAGCCCGCCTCGTTGACACGCAGCACGGCGAGGAACGCCTCCTGGGGGATCTCGACGGAGCCGATGCGCTTCATCCGCTGCTTCCCCTCCTTCTGCTTCTCGAGGAGCTTTCGCTTCCGGGTGATGTCACCGCCATAACACTTGGAGAGAACGTTCTTGCGCATCGCCCGGATCGTTTCGCGGCTGATGATATGGGAACCGATCGCGGCCTGAATCGGCACTTCGAACATCTGGCGCGGGATCAGCTCCTTCAGCTGCTCCACCAGCGCCTTCCCGGTTCGGAACGCCCGGGACCGATGCATGATCAGCGAGAGGGCATCCACCGGTTCGCCGTTGACCAGCACGTCGAGCTTCACGAGGTCGCCGCGCCGGTAGCCGATGTACGCGTAGTCGAGGCTGGCGTAGCCCGACGAGCGGCTCTTGAGCTGGTCGTAGAAATCGACGATCAGCTCGGCCAGCGGCATCTCGAAGTGCATGTTGACCCGCTTCGGATCCAGGTACTCCATATTCCTGAACGCACCGCGACGGCCGGTGGTCAACTCCATGATCGGACCTATGTAGTCGCTGGGCGTGATCACCTGGGCGCTGACCCAGGGTTCGCTGATCTGCTCGATCTCGCCCGCGTTGGGCATCTGCGCCGGGTTGTCGACGACGAGCTCATCGGTCCGGTGGGTGAGCTGCACGTGGTACTCGACGCTCGGCGCGCTGGCGATCAGGTCGAGGTCGAACTCGCGCTCCAGGCGCTCCTGCACGATCTCCATGTGCAGCAGGCCCAGGAACCCGCAGCGGAAACCGAAGCCCAGCGCCACGCTGGACTCTGGCTCGTAGACGAAGCTGGCGTCATTGAGATGGAGCCGCTCGAGGGCCTCGCGCAGCAGCGGATAGTCATCGCCGCGCATGGGGTAGATGCCGGCGAAGACCAGCGGCAGGGCCTGCTTGTAGCCTGGCAGCGCCGTCGGCGCGGGACGCGAGACGCTGGTCAGCGTGTCGCCGACCCGGGCCTCGGCGATGCTCTTCAGGCCGGTTGCCACGTAGCCGACCTCGCCGACGGTCAGTCGCCTGGTGGCCACCGGACCGGGTCGAAAGTAGCCGAGCTCCAGGATGTCGCTCTCGGTGGTGGCGGCCATGAAGCGGATGCGTTCGTGGTCGTGCAGCGTGCCATTGGCGACCCGCACGTAGGCAACCACGCCCTTGTATGCGTCGTAATGGCTGTCGAAGACGAGCGCCTGCAACGGGGCCGCGTTGTCCCCGCGTGGCGGCGGCACGCGCCGCACGATGGCTTCGAGGATCTCGGCCACGCCGGTCCCTTCCTTGGCCGATGCCAG
>JBBRXE010000174.1:0-3947 GCA_038248695.1 Candidatus Limnocylindria bacterium
CTGGTCCGTGTCCGGCAGCGTCCTGACGTCGATCTCGGCCTCGCCGGCGCCGGGAATGACGTTCATCTTCTGCCCGACATGGATCATGTTCGGCGAGACGGTGTCCCTTAGCATGGCGTCCAGCGAGCGGCGAAGCACAGGATCCTCGACGCGTCGTTCGAGGACCGCCGCGCCATCGCCGCCGAGTGCCTCCCCCAACCCGAGCGTCTCGAAGAAGCCGCGCACGACGTCGTTCACCCGCACTGGCTGCTCGGCGGCCGCCAGGCGGGTGACCGCCGCGGCCAGCTTGACCGCGGGGTTGTCGTCGTGTGGCATCGAGCCGTGACCTGGCGTACCCGTGGCGCGCAGGCGCGTCCACAGGATGCCCTTCTCGGCGACCTGGATGGTGTAGAAGCGACGCCGGTTGAGCGTGATCGAGTAGCCACCCACCTCGTTGATGGCTGCGGCCGCAACGCCGGCCGCCGAGCGAAAGAGCTCGGGCCGCTCGCGCACCCAGTGCAGCGCGCCGAAGAGGCCACCGGCCTCCTCGTCAGCGAGCGCGGCGAAGATGACGTCGCGACACCGCGACGTTCCCGAGCGCGCCATGGCGAGCATCACCGACAGCTCCATGGCGACCATGTCCTTCATGTCGACGGCGCCACGTCCCCACACCACGCCGTCAATCAGCTCGGCGGCGAACGGGTCATGTGTCCAGGCATCGCGATCAACGGGCACGACGTCGAGATGGCTGAGCAGGACGAGCGGGGGCAGCGGGTCGTCGACGGTCGCCGGCAGCCGGGCGAAGCACGAGCCGCGTCCGGGAGCCGCCTCCAGCACCTCGGCCGCGACACCGCCCGCGCGCAGCACCGACGCGCAATAGTCGGCGGCGGCCGTCTCGCCGCCCGGCGGGTTGACGGTCTCGATGCGGATCAGCGCGCGCAGGTATTCGACGCATGCATCTGTCGCGGCGCCCCAATCGGTCATGCCGTGGCGTGCTCGCGAATGCGCTGCGCAGGGTCGGCATCGGTTTTCAGGCGGGCATTGACCAGCCAGGCGAGTGGAATCTCGGCGGCGAGCAGCACCAGGGCGACGACCAGCAGCATCGGGACTGTGTTCTGCAGACCCATCACGAAGAAGGCGCTGATGAAGACAGCGTGGATCGCCAGGCGGCTGACGAACGCGAGCCGCAGGTCGACGATGGCGTTGCGTGCGCCATCGGGCGGAACGCGACGTGGACCCCACACGCCGTATGCGGCGATGCCCGCGAAGATGGCCAGCGTCACGGCGAAGATGCCGAGCCCGTGGCCGTGCCCCGGTTCGAGCAACGGCTGCAGGATGATGAATGGAATGAGGCCCACGATAAGGATGACATAGGCCGGGATCGGGACCAGCAGCTGCAGCCAGTCGCGAGCGGCGCGCCGCGCAACGGCGTCGCGCAGCCATCGGCTCATCAGGCTGAAGCCCACCGCCACGAACAGCCACGCGTAGAAGTTCCCGGCCGGCACGCCGAACCAGGCTTGATCGGGAGCGATGCCGCGCCATGTCCACAGGCCCATCCGGATGGCGATGGCGTCGAAGGCGAGGTCGAGGCTGATCGCCAGGACGGCGTCGGCGAACGGCGCGTAGCGGCGACGCACCCCCAGCGCGTCGGTGATGCGCATGGCGCCGGCCAGGATGAGCGCCCAGGTCAGGCCGATGGCGACCGGCGCCCGATCGATGACTGCCAGCCAGTCGGCGCTGTAGTGGTAGCTCTGGAAGATGAGCTGGTCGCCCTCCTCGAGCAGGATGCCGAAGACGGCCGCCGACAGCAGCTCATAGAACGGCAGCCTGCCACGACGCAGCGCGGCGCCGGCGGCGAGGATGAACGAAATGGCGACAGCGAGCTCGAGGACCAGATAGAGCGAATTCATGCGGCCCAGATGGTACCCAAAGGAACGTTGTGGGTTTCGTCCGGCCATGGGCAAGGCTGTCGCCGATCGCTTTCTGTCGGGGGTGCGGCGTGGGGCCGCCCGCATGGAGATGATCGTGCCAGGCGATTTCGACGTCGCCTCGGGCATTGCCGGGCAGTTTCCGGATCTGGACTTCTCGATCGTCGATCGCACGAGTTTCGCGGTCATGCAGCGCCTCGGTATCCTGCGTGCCGCATCATTCGACGACGACTTCGCCATCTTCCGGTTCGGCCCCCGGCGCGGTGGCGGCGCGCGATTCTCACGTGGATGTGCGCGCGGCGAACCGATGGTCCTGATTCACGGGTGGATGTGGGCCGGCATGAAGGCGAGTTCTTGCCGAATGCGAGTCACTGAAGGATGAGGGGCGAGTCGAGCAGGAGCGCACATCCCCAGGTGAATGGGCAACAGTGCACGAGGCGCTTGCAGTGCACGCCTCACCACCAATCCAGGGTTGCGACCCCGGAGGCGAGCTGTTCCACGATGAACGCGGCGTTCACGATGCGCACGCCCGGAAAGAGCACGCCCGGGATGAGCGCCCCCGGGATGAGATCCTCGTCGGTGAGCGTAGTGGTGATCGGCCACCACCACCATCGGCGGGTGCTACGCCTGACGCACAGCTGCCCTGCTGCGACGGCCTCGGGCTACAATCGGGGGGCCGATGACCACCGACGTTCGCGCCGCAACCGTTCCCATTTATCTCGCGGGCGAGTTCGTCGAGGCTGGCACACCGCTCGAGGTGGTCAATCCCGCGACCGGCGAGATCGTGGCGACCACCTTCCAGGCGGGAACGGCCGAGCTCGAGTGCGCGACGGTCGCGGCGGTCGAGGCCTTTGATCAGACACGGCATCTGCCGAGTTATGCCCGCCGCGACGTCCTGGCCCACGTCAGCGGCCGCATCGAACGCGACGCCGATGAGCTGGCTGAGCTGCTGATGCGCGAGTCGGGCAAGCCCATCCGCGACGCACGCGGTGAAGTGGCGCGCGCCGTACTCACCTTCCGCATCGCCGGCGAAGAGGCGACGCGCATCAACGGCGAATGGCTGCCGCTGGATTGGACCGCTGCCAACCGCGGTCGCCAGGGCCTGGTGCGTCGCTATCCGATCGGTCCCGTGGCAGCCATCAGCCCGTTCAACTTCCCGCTCAACCTGGCCGCGCACAAGGTGGCGCCGGCCATCGCCGCCGGCTGCAGCATCGTGCTCAAGCCGCCGTCGAAGGACCCGCTGGTCATGCTGCGCATCGCCGAGTACCTCGCGGAGACCGATCTGCCGAAGGGGGCGGTCAGCGTCCTGCCCATGGACCGTCCGACCGGCGACCGGATGGTTCGCGACGACCGCTTCAAGCTGCTGTCGTTCACCGGATCGCCCAGCGTCGGTTGGAAGATGAAGGCCGATGCGGGCCGCAAGAAGGTCGTCCTGGAGCTCGGCGGCAATGCCGGGGCGGTGGTCGATGCATCGGCCGACCTGGATTGGGCGGTCAAGCGGCTGGTGTTCGGCGCCTTTGCCTACGCCGGCCAGGTCTGCATCAGCGTGCAGCGCATCTATGTCGTCCGCGAGATCTACGAAGAGTTCGAGCGACGTTTCGTCGAGGCGGTGCGCAACGTGCGCATGGGCGACCCGGCGGATCCCGCGACCGACCTTGGGCCAATGGTCGACCAGCGTGCCGTCGACCGCACCGCCGCATGGGTGAACGAGGCGCTGCAGCATGGCGCCCGCGCGCTGGTGGGTGGCGACCCGGACGGCCAGTTCTATCCGCCGACTGTGCTCGTCGATGTTCCCGCCGGTGCGCGCGTCTGCGGCGAGGAGGTCTTCGCGCCGGTCGTCAACCTGTTCGGGGTCGACACGTTCGAGGATGGGCTGCGCCAGATCAACGACGGAGCCTTCGGCCTGCAATGCGGCGTCTTCAGCAACGACCTCGAGCACACGCTGCACGCGTGGGACGAGCTGCAGGTGGGTGGCGTCATCGTCAACGACATCCCGACCTGGCGGACCGATGCCATGCCGTACGGCGGCGTCAAGGACTC
>JBBRXE010000175.1:0-3934 GCA_038248695.1 Candidatus Limnocylindria bacterium
TACCTGAAGGGCCAGGACGAGATTGCGGCGCTGCTGCGCCTGGCCGGCGCGAACCGTGGCCTGCTGGACTTCGAGACGGCGCGCGTCGGCCGTGATGTGCACAACAGGCTCAACCGGCTGCTGAACGCGGAAGAGGCCAATGTCGACCGCACGGTGCGCGCCGCAGACCGTCAGCTCCAGGCGATCGCGCAGCTGGAGGCCTCTGGGACGCTGCCGCAGCTGCCCGATGCCCTCCGCGAAGTGGCGCGCCGTCGGCGCCTGCAGCCCGATGCCGACCTTGACAGCCTTGCCACCGGCCTGGGCATCAGCCGCTCGGCGGTCAACCATCGGCTGCGTCGCCTCCTGCAGATCGCGCAAAACGAGGCAGCGTAAGGACCGATGCCCCCTCGCACGCCGCTGATTGCCGGCAACTGGAAGATGAATCCGACCTCGCGTGACGAAGCCCTCGTCCTGGCTCGCGCCAGCGCTGCGGTCTCCGAGGCACTTCCCGATGCGATCACCGTCATCTGCCCGCCCGCCATCTTCCTGGCCGACGTCGCCGCGGCCATTGCCGGCACGCCACTGCGCGTCGGAGCCCAGACGATGGCTGCCGAGGACCGCGGCGCCTATACCGGCGAGACGTCGCCGTTGATGCTCGCCGGACTGGCCGAGTTCGTGATCCTGGGCCACTCGGAGCGTCGCCGTGATGATGGCGAGACGGACGACAGCGTCGCCCGCAAGGTGGCCGCGGCGGTGGCGCATGGGCTGCGGCCGATCGCGGCCATCGGTGAACGGCTCGACGAGCGCCACGCGGGATCGACCGAGGCCGTCATCGACCGCCAGCTGCGCGCCGCCATCTCGCGGCTGGACAGCATCGCCGGAAGCGGCCTGGTCATCGCTTACGAGCCGATCTGGGCCATCGGCAGCGGCGAGGCGGCGTCACCGGCTGACGCGCAGGCCGTCGCCGCACAGATCCGGGGGATCCTGGCGGAGCGCGACGCGACCGGCGCGGCCGGCGTGCCGATCCTGTATGGAGGGAGCGTCACCGGCGACAACGCGCTCGCCTTCTTCAATCAGCCTGACGTCGACGGGGCGCTCGTCGGCGGGGCATCGCTCGACCCCGCAAGCTTCGCCGGCATCGTGGCGGCGGCGGCCGCGACTTCGTGAGCTCGGTGTCACGCAGGGTCGTGCTGTGCGTGCTTGACGGTTTCGGTCTCAACGACGATCCGGCGCGTAACGCGCTCCTGGCTGCGTCGATGTGGAACTGGCATCGGCTCACCGACGAGTACCCGAGCTGCCGGCTGGCGGCCTCCGGCGAGGCGGTCGGACTGCCGCCCGGGCAGATGGGCAACAGCGAAGTCGGACACCTCAACCTCGGCGCCGGCTTTCCGGTGCTGCAGGACCTGCCACGCATCAACGCGGCGATCGCCGACGGCTCGTTCTTCGAGAATCCGGCGCTCGGCGCCGCCGTGGCTCATGCGCTGGAAGGGGGCGGCAGGCTGCATCTGCTCGGGCTCATCGGTCCGGGTGGGATCCACGCCATTGACGAACACATTGTTGCCATGGCCGAGTTGGCCCGTCGGTGCGGACTGCCAGGCGACCGCGTCTTCCTGCATGCCTTCACCGACGGCCGCGACACGCCGCCTCGATCCGCTGCTGGCTTCGTGCCGGCACTCGAGCAGCGCCTCTCCGGACGCGCGCGGGTGGCGACCGTGAGCGGCCGCTACTACGCCATGGATCGCGACGATCGCTGGGATCGCACGAAGCAGGCGTGGGATGCGATCGTGCATGGCGACGGCAGGCACGCGGCCACCGCGCTGGATGCCGTGACCCAGGCGTATGCCGCCGGAACGGGCGACGAGTTCATCGAGCCGACCGTGGTGCTGCCCGATGCGACCGTCGGCGACGGTGATGCGGTGGTGCACATGAACTTCCGCGCCGACCGCGCGCGCCAACTGACGCAGGCCCTCGCTCAACCCGGCTTCGGAGCCTTCGACCGCGGACTCGTGGCGGCGGACCTCGCCGTCACGACGCTGACCGAATACCAGGCTCACGCCGAGCTGCCGGTGGCGGTCGCCTTCCCGCCACTGGTCATCGACTCGCTTCCTGCCGAGCTGTCCCGCCGCGGCATGCGCCAGCTGCATATCGCCGAAACGGAGAAGTACGCCCACGTCACCTACTTCTTCAATGGCGGCGTGGAGGAGCAGCTGCCCGGGGAGGACCGCATCCTGATTCCGTCGAACCGCGAGGTGGCGACGTACGACCACGCCCCCGAGATGCAGGCAGGCCCGATCACCGACCGGCTGGTCGAGGCGATCGACGGTCGGGGCTACGACTTCATCGTGGCCAACTACGCCAATCCCGACATGGTCGGCCACACCGGCGACTGGAACGCGGCGGTGCAGGCCGCCGAGGTCATCGATGCGTGCCTCGGTCGACTGGCGCGCGCCACGCTCGGGACGGATGCGGCGCTGATCGTCACCGCCGACCACGGCAACATCGAGGAGATGCGCGATGCCGCCGGTCAACCGCAGACCAAGCACACCACGTCGCCTGTGCCGCTGCTGCTGGTAGCCGATGGATGCGAGGACGCCCACCTGCACGACGGCATTCTGGCCGACGTGGCGCCCACGATCTGCGAACTGCTGGGGATTCCTCGCGGGCCGCAGATGACCGGCCGGAGCCTGATCGAATAGCCGCTGTTATACTCGGCCGCGTATGACTCCACTCACGATTGCCCAGATGATCCTGGCCGTGGCGCTCATCTCCTCGGTCCTGCTGCAGCAGCGCGGGACGGGCCTCGGTGGCGCCTTCGGCGGCGAGGTCACCGCATACCGCAGCCGGCGTGGGATCGAGCGCACGCTCTTTCGGCTGACCATCGTGCTGGCGGTCCTGTTCGTCGTCTTCTCACTGCTCAACCTGATCCCCGCCGGCGGCCTCTAGCCCACTCGGCACATCGACGGGCTCGGCGGAGTAGGCTAGAATCTGTCGGCCCACCAGAAGCGGCGACTCGTCGGGTGGGCGTTCGGTGCGGTCCTGTGAGACCAATCCGTGCTCGTGCCGAGGTGGCGGAATAGGCAGACGCGCTAGGTTCAGGACCTAGTGACCATTACGGTCGTGTGGGTTCAAGTCCCTCCCTCGGTACCACGCTTCACGGAGCCCAGGTGGCGGAATTGGTATACGCGTACGTTTGAGGGGCGTATGAGGCAACTCATCCGGGTTCAAGTCCCGGCCTGGGCACCAATTCGATCCGCAACGCCGCTCCGCACCGAGCGGCGTTTCTGCTAGCCTCCGCACCAAGGGCGGTTAGCTCAGCTGGTCAGAGCACCTCGTTTACACCGAGGGGGTCGGGGGTTCGAGCCCCTCACCGCCCACCACAGGCGGCCGCCGGCCGGTTGTGAACCGAGCATAACGGAGGATGGACCAATGCCCAGCTGGGTCTGGATCGTTCTGATCGTCATCGCCGTCATCGCGCTGTTCCTGATCTTCGTCTACAACGGGCTCGTTCGGCTGCGAAACCAGGTCGACGAGGCGTGGAACCAGATCAGTGTCCAGCTCAAGCGGCGGCATGACCTCATCCCGAACCTGGTCAACGCCGTGAAGGGCTACATGGACTTCGAGCAGGAGACGCTGCAGAACGTCACCAACGCTCGGGCCAACGCCGTCGCTGCCGGTGCGCAGGGTCCGGCCAACGCCGGCCAGGCCGCCGCCGCCGAGAACCTCCTTACTGGCGCTCTGCGCTCCCTCTTCGCGGTCGTCGAGAACTACCCCGACCTCAAGTCGAACCAGAACGTGCTCGAGCTGCAGGAACAGTTGACCACTACCGAGAACCAGATCGGCTTCTCGCGTCAGCACTACAACGCCACCGTCCGCGACCTGAACACGGCGGTGCAGACGTTCCCGAATGTGCTCATCGCCGGAATGTTCGGCTTCCGAGAGCGCGAGTACTTCCAGA
>JBBRXE010000176.1:0-3884 GCA_038248695.1 Candidatus Limnocylindria bacterium
CGACGCGGAGCGGGCGCTGCGGGCCATCGGCATCACCACCTGGGCAATGGTCGAGGACGAGGCGGACGACGCTATCGCCACCGCGGTCGCCCGCTTCGAGGGCGGCGTCGAGCAGGTCGTCATCTGCTCGGTCGACAAGGATCTGGCGCAGTGCGTTGACGGCAGTCACGTCGTCCTGCGCGACCGTATCCGCAACCGCACCTACGATGCGGCGGGGGTCATGGAGAAATGGGGCATTCCCCCGACCAGCATCCCCGACTACCTCGCCCTGGTCGGCGATGCCTCGGATGGATTCCCGGGGCTGCCCGGCTGGGGCGCAAAGTCGGCCGCCGCGGTGCTGCGTCGCTTCGGGACGATCGACGCCATCCCGGCAAGCCCGCTCGATTGGGAGGTCCCGCTTCGCAACGCCAGCCGGCTCGCCGCGACGCTGGCCGACCGCCAGGCCGAGGTGCTCCTGTATCGCAGGCTCGCGAGACTCAATGGCGACGCCCGCATCGGGACCGATGACCTCAACGAACTCGAATGGCGCGGCGTGCCGCGCACGGCCTTCATGCAGTTGTGTGACGAGCTGGGATTCACCCGGATTCGCGAGCGCGTGCACCGCTGGGCCTGAGCTCCGCGGTACTTTCGTTGGAGTGCGGGCGGCTGCCGGGGGCGGCTACCTTGGCCGCCCATGCCACGACGAACCGCGGCGGCTGCGCTGCTGCTCGCCACCTTCATCGCCGCGCTGAGTGCCGTCCCCGGTGCCTCGCCGCCGGCCGCTGCTGCGTCGTGCAGCAGCTGGACCTCCGAGAGCCAGCCACCGCCGAGCATCAGGATCTTCCGCGCCGCATCCGGTGCCGTCGACACCGTCGACTTCAGGACATACGTCAAGAACGTGCTGTCCCGCGAGTGGATTGGTTCGTGGACGGCAGAGTCGCTGCGATCCGGCGCCCTCGCCGTCAAGAACTACGCCTGGTACTACGTACTGCACTGGCGCGGCAATGTCGCCGACGGCAGCGGGCAATGCTTCGACGTGATCGACACGACCGGCGACCAGGTCTACGACCCCCTGCTCCCGACGTGGGCCAGCGCCGCAGCGGCCGTTGACGCCACCTGGTCGACGCGGGCGCTGCAGGACGGCCATATCTTCCCGACCTTCTACAACGCCGGCGCACCGCACGAGGCCTGTGGCGCGAACGCCAATGGCTGGAAGATGTTCCAGTGGGGCACGCAGGCCTGCGGCCTGGCCGCCATGACGGCCGCGCAGATCATGGCCATCTATTATGCGCGCGTCGTCGTGACCGATGCGCCGCCGGCGCTGCCTTCCCCGCCGACACCCGCGCCAACCCCCGCACCGACCGTGGCGCCGACACCGCGGCCGACACCTGAGCCGACGCCTGGCTCGACGGCCAGCGATACACCGGCCGCGACCTCCTCACCGTCATCGCCACCGACGCCGGCGGCCACGCCGCGGCCCACCGCCGACCCCGCACCGGACGACGGCGAGCAGCCGGGCGGCGGCCAGTCGGGTGTCGTCAACGTCGCCGCTCCCCCGCCTCCCCCGCCTGCCAGGCCGATTCCGATGGTCGTGAAGCGACACGCCGGCCCCGCCTCCGCATCACCAGAGCGGGTGTCGACGCCTGACCACGCGCAACGCTTCAACCAACGCATTCCACGTGACGACCTGTCGGCTGTCGCCTCTTCGGTGCACATCGACCTGCGATTGGCGAGTTTTCGCGTCCTCTTCCCGCAGGCCGTGCAGCGCCTCGCCGGTGCGCTGAGCGACAATCTGTTCGCCGGCGAACGCGCGCTGCTGCTCGCCCTGCTGCCAGCGTCCTGAGCGGTCACGCGACACTGCGCGGTCGCGCGCGGCACGGCGCTTGCGAAGGCTCATAGTGACAGGAGGAGTTCCATGATCGAACGCGTCCGCGACGACATTTCGGAAAAGGCGAACAGCGTCGGCCAGGAGGTGAGCGCACTCGGCTGGCTGATCCGCACGGCGGTGATTGCCGCGGTGGGCGGTGCGATTTACCAGGAGCTTCGCAAGCCATCCGCGGAGCGCACCTGGCACGGCAAGCTGCTGGGCTTCGTGCCGTACGACTTCCGGCTGCCGAATCTCCAACGCCTGCGCGACACCTACTGGAACACGAGCAGCAACCGCATCTTCACCGACAAGCCGATCGGAGTCGGCTGGTCGATCAACATTCCGGCGGTCCTCAGGCGCGTGGGCCTCCTGAAGAGCCCGAGCCGACGCCGCAAGCCGGCGTGAGCCACGCCATGCATCGGACTCCTGGCGCCACCAGCCACCACGCCGAACTTGCGCTAGCATCCGGGCCAGCATGCCCGCCTGGTTCCCGTTCCTGCTGGTCGCTCATATCTCCCTGGCGCTGGCGCTCCTCGCGCCGAGCCTGATCCTGCCGTTCCTCCTGCGACGGCGGCCCGCCGGCGAGGGGCCGAGCAACATGGCGACATTTCTGGCCCGGCTGCAGGGCAACGGTACCCTGCTCATCGGCCTGGGAGTGGCAATCAGCGGGGCGGGACTGCTGCTGACGCTGGGCATCGGCCTGCTGAGCCAACCGTGGATGCTGGTGGCGCTCGGCCTGTATGCCGCCAACCTGCTGGTGGCCGCTTTCGTCTCGCGACCGAACCTCCGCCGCCTGGTGGGTCTGAGACAGGCCTCCATCGACGACGACGCCTGGACGCGACGAGCCAGGCGTCAGCGCTACGTGGCCTACGGCATGGCGGCTGCGACCGGCGTCATCGGCTTCCTGATGAGCACCAAGCCTGAGCTGTGGTAGCGGCTAGAAGTTGGGGATCGGCAGGGGTCGGCCCATCAGCCAGAAGAGGCCAGCCACCATCAGCAGGATGGCGATGACGAAGAACGCGAACCAGCGCAGGACTTCCATTGCTCGGATGAGGCTCCCTTGGGCAGCATGAGGACGACTCCGGCAGACGCGGAGGGGATTGTACGACCAGTCCACATCTCGTGGCGATGCGCTGCGCTCTAGAATTCAGAGCGTGACCCTGCGCCTCGGCGACGCTCGCCGCGCCGAGCTCGTCCCCTTCGAACCCATCCGCGGCGAGCCCGTCGGCCTCTACGTCTGCGGCGTGACCCCGTACGATACCGGCCACCTCGGTCACGCCTTCACCTATGTGAGCTTCGACGTCGTGCATCGGTATCTGGAGTACCTCGGCCACGACGTGCGCTATGTCCAGAACCTGACCGATGTCGACGATGACCTGCTGCGAAGAGCGCGCGAGCTCGGCGAGGATTACATCGCGCTCGGAAACCAGCACGTCACCACGTTCCTGACCGAGATGGCTGCGCTCAACTGGCTGCCACCGGACCGCTACCCTCGCGCCACGGAGCACATCCCCCAGATGCAGGCCCTGATCGGGCTCCTGCTCGATCGCGGACACGCCTACGCGGCGAACGGCCACGTCTACTTCAGCATCGACAGCGACCCGCACTACGGTGAGCTGTCGAAGCTGCCGCGCGACGCCATGCTGACGATCGCCAACGAGCGAGGCAACGTGCCGGACATGGCCGGCAAGCGCGATCCCCTCGACTTCGTACTGTGGCAGCCATCCGCCGTTGACGAGCCCTCCTGGCCGTCGCCGTGGGGAGCCGGCCGTCCAGGCTGGCACATCGAGTGTTCGGCGATGAGCATGACCTATCTCGGCGAGCAGTTCGAGATCCACGGCGGCGGCCATGACCTGATCTTCCCGCACCATGAGTCGGAGATCGCGCAAAGCGAGGGCGCGACTGGCGCACGCCCGTTCGTGAGCTACTGGATGCACGCCGGGATGCTCAGGTACCAAGGCGAGAAGATGAGCAAGTCGCTTGGCAACCTGGTCCTGGTGCGCGACCTGCTGGCCTCGTATCCCGGCGACGCCATCCG
>JBBRXE010000177.1:0-3883 GCA_038248695.1 Candidatus Limnocylindria bacterium
CGCGGCCGAGGCCGTGAGGCCCTGAGCCGGCGCCGCGGTCCGCAGCAGCTGCCCGGGCTGATCGACTCGCACTGCCATCTCCAGAACGAGGCGTTCGACGCCGATCGGGACGCCGTCATGGAGCGCGCCCGTGAAGCCGGTCTGCAGCGCCTTCTCGTCCCCGGGTACGACCTGCGCTCGAGCGAGGATGCCATCGCGCTTGCGGCCACGCACCCGGACCTGATCGACGCCGCGGTGGGGATCCATCCACATTACGCCGGCTCGCTCAGTGCCGCCGACTGGGCGGCGTTCGAGGCGCTGGCGGCCGAGCCTGGCGTCGTGGCCATCGGTGAGCTGGGGCTTGACTTCTACCGCAACCTCGCGCCACGCGACGCACAGGTCGGGGCGCTCGAACGGCAGCTCGACCTGGCGGCGCAGCTCGGCCTGCCGGTCATCGTCCACGATCGCGACGCACACGCCGACATCGGCGCAAAGCTGCTTGCCTGGCGCGGATGCGGTCGCGAGCACAAGGGAATCCTGCACTGCTTCTCGGGCGACGCCGCGATGGCGCTGCAGCTCAACGCGGCGGGGTTCCTCGTCTCCTTCGCACTGCCGCTGACCTTCTCATCAGCCGCAGGCCCGCGGGCGGCGGCGGCCGCGCTGCCGGACGGTGCCTTCCTGGTCGAGACGGATGCGCCCTGGCTGGCGCCCGGTGGCGGTCAGGCGCGCAACGAGCCGACCACGGCGCTGCGCGTCGCCACGGAGCTGGCGCGCCTGCGTGGCACGACGCCGGAGGCCATCAGCGCTAGCGTGGCGCGAGCCTACGATCGACTGGTCGGTCGCCAGGTGGCATAGCGGTTGCAGAGGAAACCCGACGCACGTCAACCGTGACGTGCGCCTCACGAGGCAGCAAACCACGAAGGAGGGCTCCACAGACATGGGACAGGTCAACGTCAACACTCCCGGCCCCGGCGCGCCCGCACCCGTCGACGGCGGTGGCGCCAGCGCCGGATTCATCCTGGGCATCCTGGTCGCAATCGTGATCATCGCCCTGGTCGTGTATCTCCTGGTCTTCAACGGCGGCGGCACCGGCACGCCGAGCCCGACCAACGGAGGCGGTGGCGCAGGGCCAAGCGGCATGCTGCTGCGGCTCTTCGCCTAGCGGCAACGCACCCTCGCCCCTCGGCGCCCACCACGACGCCCGCGGCCACCTGGCTGCGGGCGTCGACACGTGCGGCACCTCGGTTGACAGTCGCGCCTCCCGCGCGCTACCATCTTGGCACTCTCACCGGTTGAGTGCCAACCCGAACACGACGACACCAAAACGGGCTGGGCGCTCCCGCGTGAGCCATGCATCGGAATGCTTGTTCAAGGAGGCATCACGCACACATGACCACGACGGTCAGCGGAATCGCGACGCAACTCAAGCCCCTCGGCGATCGACTCGTCGTCAAGCCCACCGCGCGGGAGGAGATGACGAAGAGCGGCATCGTTCTTCCGGACACGGCCAAGGAGCGGCCCCAGGAGGGAACGATCACCGCGGTCGGCCCGGGTCGCACGCTGGACGACGGCAAGCGCGAGGAGATGGACGTCCAGGTGGGACAGAAGGTCCTCTTCCAGAAGTACGCCGGCACCGAGTTCAAGCTCGACGAGGAGGATCTGCTGATCCTGTCGCAGAAGGACATCCTCGCCGTCATCGAATAGCCGGCAACCACCGATCCAGATAGACCGATGCCGCCGCGATCACGCGGCGGATCACGAGGAGGAAATTCCACACTCATGGCGAAGCAGCTCCTGTTTGACGAGGAAGCCCGGCGCGCGCTCAAGCGCGGCGTCGACAAGATGGCCGATTCGGTCAAGGTGACGATCGGCCCGCGCGGCCGCTACGCGCTCCTGGACAAGAAGTTCGGCTCACCGACAATCACGAACGACGGCGTGACCATCGCGCGCGACATCGAGCTCGAGGATCCCTACGAGAACATGGGGGCCCAGCTGCTCGAGGAGGTCGCCACCAAGACCAACGACGTGGCCGGCGACGGCACCACCACCTCGATCGTGCTCGCCCAGGCGATCATCGCCGAGGGCCTCAAGAACGTGACGGCGGGCGCCAATCCCATGGGCCTCAAGCGCGGCATCGACAAGGGCGTTGCTGCCATCGTCGACGAGATCAAGCGCCTCTCCAAGCCGGTCGCCACGACCGAGGACATCGCGCACATCGCCTCGATCAGCGCCCGCGACCCGGAGATCGGCCAGATGATCGCCGAGGTCATGGACAAGGTTGGCAAGGACGGCGTGGTCACCGTCGAGGAGAGCCAGGGGCTCAAGCTCGACAAGGAATACGTCGAGGGCATGCAGCTCGACCGCGGCTACGTGAGTGCCTACATGGTCACCTCGAACGACGCCGGCCGCATGGAGGCGGTGCTCGACCAGCCATACGTGCTCGTCACCGACAAGAAGATCAGCGCCGTGGCGGACATCCTGCCGACGCTCGAGAAGACTGTCTCGACCGGCAAGCCGCTGCTGATCATCGCCGAGGACGTCGATGGGGAGGCGCTGGCCACCCTGGTCGTCAACAAGCTCAAGGGCACGATCAGCGTGCTGGCCGTCAAGGCTCCGGGCTTCGGTGATCGCCGCAAGGCCATGCTCGAGGATATCGCCACCCTGACCGGCGCGCGGGTCATCAGTGAAGAGGTCGGTCGAAAGCTCGACAGCGTGCAGCTCGAGGACCTCGGCGAGGCGCGACGCGTCACCGCCACCAAGGACACCACCACGATCGTCGAGGGCAAGGGGTCCGAGGAGGCGATCAAGGCCCGCATCGGCCAGATCAAGCTCCAGGTCGAGGACACCACATCCGATTTCGATCGTGAGAAGCTCCAGGAGCGCCTGGCCAAGCTGTCCGGCGGCGTCGCCGTGCTGAAGGTCGGGGCGGCCACCGAGGTCGAGCTCAAGGAGAAGAAGCACCGCATCGAGGACGCGCTCTCGGCAGCCCGCGCGGGCGTCGAGGAGGGCATGGTCGCCGGTGGCGGCTCGGTCCTGGTCCACGCGCTGCCGGCGCTCGACAAGCTCGAGGTGCTGAACGACGAGAAGATCGGCGTCAACATCCTGCGTCGCGCGCTCGAGGAGCCGCTCCGTCAGATCGCGATCAACGCCGGCATGGAGGGCTCGGTCGTCGTAGAGGCGGTCCGAAAGCTGCCTGCAGGCAGTGGTTTCGACGCCGCCAAGAGCGAGTACGGCGACATGTTCGCGGCAGGCATCATCGACCCGGCCAAGGTCACGCGCTCCGCGCTGGAGAACGCGGCCTCGGTGTCCGGCCTGATGCTGACCACGCAGACGGTCGTCACAGACCTCCCGGAGAAATCCCCGGCGCCAGCCATGCCCGGCGGCATGGGAGGGATGGACTACTAAGGGTCTGACCTCCAGACTCGTGACGAAGGCCCCGGCAGCGCGCCGGGGCCTTCGGCGTACCCGCGGCTCGCGGACGGTAGAATCGGGACTGATGCCCCCTGACACGACCGTACCGCATCCGGCTCTGCTCTCCCCGCAGGAGATCCTGGCCCGCCTGAACACCCCGCAGGCCGAGGCGGTCAGCCACCTCCACGGGCCGCTGCTCATCCTGGCGGGCGCCGGCAGCGGCAAGACGCGCGTCCTGGCGCATCGGGTCGCCTACCTGGTGGCCAGCGGCGTCAAGCCTTGGCAGATCGTGGCCGTCACCTTCACCAACAAGGCCGCCAACGAGATGCGCGAGCGGATTGCCGGGCTCATCGGCGAGGAGAATGCCCGCGAGGCGACGATCGGCACCTTCCACGCCATCTGCGCGCGCATCCTGCGCCGGGAGGGCCAGCACATCGGCCTGGATCGGTCGTTCACGATCTACGACCGGGCGGACCAGGTGGCCCTGGTGAAG
>JBBRXE010000178.1:0-3874 GCA_038248695.1 Candidatus Limnocylindria bacterium
AGCTGGAAGCGCGCTGCGTTGAGGCGTTTGATCAGCTCGTCGCTGGGGACCAGCACCTTGCCGCCCTGGTGGCCACACTTCTTGGCGCCCGGCTTCTGGTCCTCGATGTGGTAGCCGGGGACGCCCGCCTCCACGAAGCGGCGGATCAGGTTGCGGACATGCGCGTCGCCACCGTGGCCGGTATCGGCGTCCGCGATGATCCAGGGCTCAAAGTCGATCTCTGGCGTCGCTTCGCGCTGTACATCGGTCATGTGTGATCGGGCGAAGCGCTGGTTGCGGTCGGCGGTGAGGAGTGCCCTGACCAGGCCTGCGGCCTCGTTGGGCACCTGGCCCAGCGGATAGCTCGCCAGGTCCGGGCCGGGATCCTCGTCCATCGACCCCTTGGCCGACGTGGCCCAACCACCGAGGTAGATCGCCTCGATGCCTGCCTGCTTCATGGCCACGGCCTGCCCGGGGGAGTAGGGTCCGTACGTGGTGATCGCGGCCCGCTGCTCGAATAACTCTCGCAGCCGCGCAAGGAACCGATCCGCGGCGTTGCGGGCGATCGGATAGTCGATCTCAATCGTCCCACGCTGCTCGACCACCTGGCGGGGCGAGTAGAGGCGGGTGGTCGCTGTGAAGCGCTCGCCGTTCATCCAGGCGCGAGTCGTCGCCAGCTCATCGGTCAGCCGGTCATCGATTCCGTTGGTGGCGGGCAGGGCCCTCGGCGGCGCGACCACGGTCGGGGCGGCGATCCTATTCGTTGGGGTGATCGCGGTTGCAGAGGTGAGGGCATTCGCACTCGGCCAGATCGGCCACCGTCAGAAGCCGCGGCTCCTGCGGGAGGAGCTTGAGACTCCACAGCCGCCACGAGTGGAGCCACATCGCCCGAGGGGCGGGCGGCGGGGTCGCCGAGCGTGCCTGAGTGCGCACCGTTGTCATCATTGCCCAACCTTGGCGGATGGATTAGCATCGGTCAAGACGATTCTATATATGGATAGCATCAGCATGACTGATACCGCTGCTCCCCAACTCGGGCAGCTCCAGGCGTTCGTGGAGGTGGCTCGCCGCGGGACGATCAGCCGCGCGGCGGAGGCCCTCTTCGTGAGTCAGCCAGCGCTCACCGCACGCATCCAGGGCATGGAGCGCGCGCTCGGCAGCAAGTTGTTCGCTCGCGGCCGGCACGGGAGCCGATTGACCGAGGCCGGGCGTGCATTCCTGCCGCACGCGGAGCGCGCGCTCACGGCCTTACAACGGGGGCGCGATGCCGTGGCCGAGGTTGCCAGCGGAAGCGGCGGCCGACTGACCATCGGCGCAGCGCCGGCGGTGAGCACCTACGTGCTGCCGAGCATGCTGCACCGGTTCCAGGCCGACCATCCGGACGTGCACCTTTCGGTGCGCAGCGGCCATTCGGAGGACGTGCTCGAGATGGTCCTGCGCGAGGATGTCGAGATCGGCCTCATGCGGCCCATCCAGCATGCCGAGGTGATCTCCTCCCTGCTATACGAGGACGAGCTGGTGCTGGTCGTGCATCGCAGGCATCCGTTCGCATCGAGCGGGCAGATCCGCATGGAGCAGATGACCACCGAGCATCTCATCCTGTTCGATCGCACCAGCTCGTACCACGAGCTGACAAGCGCCGTCTTCCGGCAGGCCGGCATCGCGCCGCGGGGCTACCTGGAGGTGGACAACATCGACGCCGCAAAGCGGATGGTCGAGCAGCGCCTGGGGATTGCCCTCTTACCCCGCACCTCGGTCCTGTCGGAGATCGGGACCGGTCGGCTCTTCCCGGTCAAGATCAGCGACATGGTGCCCGTGAAGCGGCAGATCGTGATCGCTCGCCGGCGCGATGCCGGCGACCCGAGCCCGGCGGCTGCGGCGTTCCTGCGGACCATTGAGGGGCTGCGGCCGGATGAGGAGCGATCGCACCACTTTCTGGCCTGAGGCACGATCTCAACCGGCAGGTGGACGCCGGTCCGCCGAATCTGATTCGCGAGCGGCTCGCCGTTCTGAGATTGTCGGCCCGGCGTGTTCGCCTGGCTCCGTTCGGGCACAGCACATCCTTGACATGCACCACCGGATCAGCGCTGTGCTGTAGAGCGAAGGCTCGAGAATGTCGTCGACTCCATTCGGTTCTTAGAGTGACGGATCGATCGGTCGCGCACCGCGTGAGCAGCGATGCGTCACTGGCCGTTCCAACGCGGTTAGGTCGCGGTCGGCTTGATTAGGGCGATGGTGAATCCCACCTTCGGCTCCACGCATTTGGCATGCACTCGGCATGCCGGATGCAAGGCACCCCCACCATGATTGCGTTGTTGCGCCGGCTGATTTTCGGCTGGATCCTTGTTCGGTTGGTTCGCATCCTTGCCCCTCGCCGGAACGGCCGGGGTCGGGGCACCAGCTAACCCGCTTGCGTCTGGCCTCTGTCCGCGTCAGCTGCGCGTCTGGCCTCGAAACGGGACGCACTCTGATCGAGCGCGTCGAGGAACTGCCGCAGGTCCCCGCGTCGTAGTTCCGCCTCGGGGCTCAGGCCCTCGACATCGAAGATCCCCCAGTGGCGAATCAGCGGCCAGATCACCTCGTCATGGTGGACACGCAGGTCGTAGATCCCAGCCTTTGCCATCTGCGCCGCTTTCCGGGTGAAGTTGACCATGCCAGCGCCTGGCATCCGGAAGTCGATGACCTCATCCGCCACGGCCCTCACGGCGGCGGATGGATCGAGCTGCAACGCCGCGCTGAGCATGTCCCGATAAAAGACCATGTGCAGGTTTTCGTCGGCAGCGATGCGATCCATGATCCTGTCAGCAACCGGGTCCGAGGAGTAGCGGCCGGTATTGCGATGGCTGATCCGGGTGGCGAGCTCCTGGAAGGCCACGTACGCGATACCGCGAAGCACGTTGCCGCCGTCATCATGGTTGTAAGCGGCCTGCAGCTGCCTCATCCGGCCGCGCTCGAGCGCGATCGGGTCGATATTGCGCGTGACGACCAGATAGTCGCGGAGGACGATGGCATGACGACCCTCCTCTGCTGTCCAGCGATTCACCCAGTTGATCCAAGGCCCGTCGCCACGACCGAACATCCGATGGATCTCGCGGTGATAGCTCGGCAGGTTGTCCTCGGTGAGGAGGTTCACCTCGAAGGCGATCTGGGCAACGCCGGAGATACGAGGCTGATCGGGCGTCCATGGCTCTTTGTCGAAATCCCGCCCCGTGGAGTAGGGGATGTAGTCGTGCGGGAACCACTCGCGCGCCATTCCGAGGTGGCGATTCAGCAGGAGCTCGGCTGCGGGTTCGAGCTCGGTGAGCAGATCGCGGGCGAGGCCGAGGCGGTTGGGCATGTTCCGCGATTGAGCAACAATCGGGCCAGATGGCAGCCGCTGTCGCTGCGATGGGCCTGCCTACCTCCGGTCGAGCACCAGAGTCTCGTCCGCCACGGGAGCCACGCCGCAGAGCCCGACACAGAGAACCTGGCCCGCATGCGGGCCACTGCCGCCATCACCCGCGTTGTGTCATCCCTTGAGCGCCTCGAGCGCGTCGGCGACGTGCGCGCGGGCAGACTCCACCCGGCGCAGGCCCGCGAACCCGACGCCCTCCACCGAGCGGCGAACTGCCGCCTCGGTGACGTCGCGGACCGACCGCGCGCCCCCGAACCAAGGCCACCACCAATGAGTGCGTCCGTCTCAACCGGGAGCGCGGCGTCACGCCAGGAGTGCGGCTTCCAGGGTTGTCCGCAGCCACCGCTCATATCGCTCCGGTGTCCAGCCGCATTGGAAGACGAGGAGCGCGTAGACACCGGACGATCCGAGCGTGTAGAGCAGGTCCGTGGCGTAGTCGACGTCCGCGCCTGTGGCTGTCGCAAGCGCCGCTCCCACCTGGCGCATATCAGCGCGACGATG
>JBBRXE010000179.1:0-3861 GCA_038248695.1 Candidatus Limnocylindria bacterium
CGCCGGGCCGGGCTGCGACGGCCAGGTCCTGGTCTGGCACGACCTGCTGGGCATCAACGAGCATCAGATGCCGCGATTCGTGAAGCAGTACGCCCACGTGGCGGCCGACATTCGCGCGGGCCTGGAGCAGTACGTCGCCGAGGTGCGCTCGGGCGCCTTCCCCACCGAAGAGCATGCGTACAAGATTTCCGCCGAGGAGCTGCGCCTGTTCAGATCCGAGATCGAGCCGGCCGTCCTGGCCGGGGACGACTGGCTCTAGGGAGTCTCGAAGACCCACTCCAGGCCGTCCTCCTCGTCCCATTGCTCCCCGACACGGACCAAGCCGAGCTTGCCGATGAGGTTCTGCGAGCGCGCGTTGTCCGGCGCGACCGATGCGCGAAACCGCGTGACTCCGTGCTCGCTGCGTGCCCAATCGAAAAGACCGCGCACCGCCTCGATGGCGTAGCCCTTGCCGCGGAACTCCGGAAGCAGCGAATAGCCGACCTCTGGAACACCAGCTTCGTCCGGCGGCCCGTGGAAGTTGATGTGGCCCATGGCCGGCCTCCCGCCGTCGGCCAGGACGATCGCGCGCAGGACCCAGGGTGCATGGTCGGGGTGCTCGGTCACCTGTTTCAGCCGCATGCCGGCCAGCCAGCGAATCTCGTCGCGCCAGGCTGCCGAGGCAGCGGCCGCGAGCTCCGGCGCCGCGTCGCCCGCGGCGATGGCCGCCAGATCGGCCGGCGTCAGCAGCACCAGCTCGAGACGCTGTGTGCGAATTACGTCGGTCACGGCCGAATGGTAGCGGGTCGCGAGCCCATCGCCTGCCACCGACAGGACGATTAGGCGGCCACCCGACGCAGCGCCGCTTCGTAGTCGTCGATCATGCGCTCCGACACCAAGCTCAGCCCGTTCGCGAGCGATCACTCGGCGGCGACCCGAGTCGAGCTTGTACATGCGGATCGGATCCTTCTAGCTGAAGCTGTAGCGAGCGAAGAGGTGGTCGCCGGCGCGACGCAGGCCGGCCAGGCGAGCCCATCGGGAGTCGGGAACGCTGAACGCCATGTCCTCGACGAGGCTCAGCCGAGGCGTCAGCGGCGAACGCCCGGCGAGTTGTGGAGCGATCGTCAGGAACAGTTCGTCGACCAGGCGCGCCCTCAGGAACTCGCCCAGCACGCGCGGCCCACCCTCGCACAGGACTAGCTCGGCGCCACGCTCGGCAAGCAGATCGAGCATCGCCTGCGGCTCGACCGGGCCATCGCCGGTCGAACGGATCTCGACATTCGGGTGCGCGTCCTGGCGTGCCAGGCGGTCGGCGCCGCTGGATGTGGTGATGATCAGCGCGTCCACGCCCGGGTCCGACAGGCCCGGATGGGAAAGATCCACCGAGCCCGATGCGCTGAGCACCGCAGTCAGCGGATTACGGCGCAGACCCAGCGAGCTGCGCAGGGTGGCGAAGTCGACGGCGCCCTCCGGATGCGCCGTCTGTGCCGTCCAGCTGCCGCCGTCATCGGCGCGCAGCGTCCCGGCACCGATCAGCACCACGTCGGCGAGCGAGCGCAGCAGACCCATGACCAGGTGATCCGGCTCGAAGAAGCCGCTGACCTCGCCGCCACCGGCGGCGTCATCGGTCTGGTAGGACGTCACGCCGTCTAGCGTCGAGACGAAGTTGACGATGACTGCCGGCCGATCCGTGCGAAGCGCAATGCTCAGGTCGCCGCCGTACCGGGCGCGCAGGCGCTCCGGCAGCACACCGCCTCGCATCGGTCCATCAGCGGCAGGCGGTTCGATCAGGGGCTGCAGGTCGACCGATGGCGCCAGCGCAGCCATCAGCGTGCGCTGCGATGGATGCCGGCGACCTCGAAGAACTCGCTGCGCAGCGCGGGGTCCTTCTCGTACACGCCGCGATAAGCGGTCGTTCGGGTCGTGGCGCTGTCTTCGCGGACGCCGCGCATCTGCGTGCACAGATGATCGGCCTCCAGGTAGACCGCGACGCCATGGGCGTTCAGCAGGTCGGACAGCGAAGTGGCGATCTGGTGGGTCATGCGCTCCTGCACTCCGAAGCGACGGGTGAGCACCCTGACGAGGCGAGTGAGCTTGCTGATGCCAATGATCTGGTCATGCGCCACGTAGCCGACGTACGCCTTGCCGAAGAACGGCAATGCGTGGTGCTCGCACAGGGCATAGAACGGGATGGGGCCCTCGACGATCTGGGCAAGCTCGCAGCTCGCGTCGCCGTGGCACTCGGTCGGGAAGACGGTCACCAGCTTCGGGTCGCCGGCATAGCCCTGGGTCGAATCGATCAGCGCATTCAGGAAGCGGCGCGGCGTAGCAGCTGTTCCGGGCGTCTGCAGGTCAAGCCCCAGGGTGCCCAGGATCTCGGCAAGATAGCCCTCGAAGCGTTCGTGCTGCTCGGGGCCGATGTCTCGAACGCGATCGGCAAGCCACGCGGCCTTGGGTGCTGCGCCTGCGGGAGCAGCGTGAGCCGGTGCCGCATTGCCGTCGGCGTGTGGGTTGGCCAGGGTCGTGCGGTCCTCGAAAACCTTGGCGGCGGTCATTGGCATCGGTCACCTTCTATCTCTATGTGACACTATTGATACACCGTACGGGCCGCCCTTGTCAACTCTATCGGCAGTAAGCCGGTGTGATAGACTTGCGGCCATGACGAAGGCAGAACGAGATCAGGACCTGGCCGCCATCGGTCTGCTTGATGAACCGATGCGCCGCAAGCTGTACGACTGGGCCGTCGCCCAGGCTCGCCCCGTAGGCCGCGAAGAGGCGGCCAAGGCGCTGGGCATCACCCGCGCGCTGGCGACCTTCCACCTCGACCGACTGCTGGGAGGCGGGCTGTTGGCCGGTGGCTACCGACGCCTCACCGGTCGCTCAGGTCCGGGTGCCGGGCGGCCCGCCCGGGTCTACTGGCGCGCCGAGCGGGAGTTCAGGGTGGCGCTTCCCGAGCGCCAGTACGAGCGCGCCGCGCAACTGTTCGCGACGGCACTCGGCAACCTTGCCGGCGATGTCGTGCCGGCGCCGCTCGAGGATGCCGCGCGCAATCTGGGCGAGGAACTTGGCAATGCCGTTCCGAAACGTGGACGGCCAGCCCGACGCCTGATGACCGTCCTCGATGGCGCCGGATATGAACCGAATCTCGATGCCGCCGGCACCATCCGCCTGCGCAACTGCCCGTTCCATGGCCTGCTGGAGCAGAATCGGCCGCTGATGTGCGGCACGAACCTGGCGATGGCCGGGGGCATCGCCCAGGGCGCCGGCGTGACCGAGCTTCACCCGGTGCTTGATCCGCAGCCCGGTTACTGCTGCGTGGCGTTCGTCCCCGACCCTGTCTGACCGTCTTCGGCCGCGCCCGGGTTCGGGGCGTCGGACGGCGACGCATCGGCGTTCGCCGCGTCGGAGCTTTGCGCGCGCGAGCTCGGCGCGTCGGAGCTCGGCGCGTCGGAGCTCGGCGCGTCCTGGTAGCGACCTTCGAAACGGTCAATGAGTGTCAGCGAGAAGCTGGCGATCGACAGCCAGATGAGCGCCAGCGCGAAGGTCACCACGATCCCGATGGCGGCAGTCGCCAGTCCCAGCAGCGCGCCGCTCAGGATCGCGAAGGCCAGGATGCGCATCGGGTGGGTCAGCAGGACCTGGACACCGAGGGACAGGCGCGCGCGGATGGGCTCGCCGTCATGCAACGGATCGAGCAGCAGCGGCCAGGCGATGAGCGAGTAGGACCACAGCGCCAACAACAGGTACAGCGCGCCGATGGCCAGGATCGCGGGCAGCCACTGCCCCGAGCCGAGTCCGACCACGACGTCGATCCACATGACCGCGCCGATGACCAGCTGGATCGTGCCGAGCAGCAGGATCCGCCAGGGGTTGCGCATTGGA
>JBBRXE010000180.1:0-3826 GCA_038248695.1 Candidatus Limnocylindria bacterium
CCGAGACGACTTCCGGACCGATGCCGTCGCCGGGCAGCGCCGCCACCCGGTAACGACTGCCGCTCATCCGGTTACCTCGGCCGGCAGCTCGTTGGCCTTGGGCTTCGGCGGGCGCGATGGCCGTGCGGCACGAGCCTGCGCTACGGCATCGGCCGTTGCCGGATGCTCGGCCAGCAGCTTGTTGATGGCCGCCAGGTAGGCGCGCAGGCTGGCCTCGACCACGTTGGTCGAGAGCCCGTGCCCTGTGTAGGTGGGCGGCACCTCGTCCGACGACGGCAGGCGGATGCGCACCGTGGCCTCGCCCTGCGCGTCCTCGCCGGCGCCGACGCTGCGCAGCTGGTAGTCGATCAGCACCGGCCGCGCACCGATGATCTTCTCCAGGGCGTTGTCGACCGCGGAGAGCACCGCATCCACCGGTCCGTTGCCGCCGGCAAAGGCGCGGTACGTGTTGCCGGCGAAGAAGACGCTGACATTGCCGCTGCTCGATTCGCCCTGCCGGCTGGCCGCCGCCCAGTGCTCAAGCCGCACCAGCTGCGGCACCGGATCGACGTGCTGCTCCGCCAGGGCCAGCAGGTCCGCATCGGTCACCTGCTTTTTCTGGTCAGCCAGCGACATGGCCTGCGCATAGAGGGTGTCCAGGTCCGCCGGCTCGAGCTCGATGCCCAGTCGTCGCAGCCGATCGTCGAAGCCGCGCCGCCCGGACAGCTTGCCGAGCGACAGGGTCGAGCCGCTGAGCCCCACCGAGGCGGGCGTCATGATCTCGTAGGTCAGTGGGTTCTTGAGCATGCCGTCCTGGTGAATGCCCGATTCGTGCGAGAAGGCATTCGCGCCAACAACGCTCTTGTTGGGCTGCACCGGCATGCCGGTCAGGTAGCTGACCAGCCGGCTGGTAGCCGCGATCTGGGTGGTCTCAACGCCAGTCGTCGCGCCGCGGAACCGCGTCGGGCGGGTCGCCAGCGCCATGACCACCTCCTCCATCGAGGCGTTGCCGGCACGCTCGCCGATGCCGTTGGCCGTGACTTCCACCTGGCGGGCGCCGGCGCGCACCGCTGCCAGGGTGTTGGCGGTGGCCAGCCCCAGGTCGTTGTGGCAGTGCACGCTGACCACCACGCGACGACCGACGGCCCGCGCCACGCGGCGCACCAGCGTGGCGAACTCCTCGGGTTCGGCGTAGCCGACCGTGTCGGGCACGTTGACCACGCTGGCACCGGCGGCAACCGCGGTGCGATAGGCGGCCATCAGGTAATCCGGATCCGTGCGGCTGGCATCCTCGGCGCTGAATTCGACGGTTGCCTTGGGACCCACCAGCCGCCGAGCCTGGGCCACGGACTCGCTGATGCGCCGCAGGACGTCATCGGGCGTCGCCTTGAGCTTGTGGACGAGGTGAATCTCGCTGGTGGCGATGAACACGTGGAGATGGCGCTTCACCGCCGGCTCCAGGGCGGCGGCGGCCAGGCTGACGTCCGACGCTACACAGCGTGCCAGCGCGGCGATGGCCGGACCGTCCCTGGTGCCGATCTCCTCCGCAATCTGACGCACGGCCTGAGCCTCGCCAGCGGATGCGGCGGGGAAGCCTGCTTCGATGACATCGACCCTCAGGCGCGCCAGTTGCCGCGCGATCTGGACCTTTTCGTCGATGGTCAGGGAGGCGCCGGGAGCTTGCTCGCCATCACGCAGGGTTGTGTCGAAGACGCGAACGCGTGGCATCAGGCGCCGACCTCCGCGGCGGCCTTTTCCGGAGCCGAGCCTTGCCCGGCCGAGTCGCTCCAGCCAGCCGGTGGCTGCTTCGGCGAGATGAAGCTCATCGCCGCCCGCAGCTCGGCGCCGACCGCCTCGATGGGCGCCATGGCGGCCTTCGCACGCATGCGCCGGAACTCGGGAGCGCCCGCGGCACCCTCGGCGATCCAGCGACGCGCGAAGGACCCATCCTGGATCTCGGTCAGGACCTTGCGCATCTCGTCGCGGACGCGTGCATCGATGAGCCGCGGACCCGAGACGTAGTCGCCGTACTCGGCGGTGTCGCTGATGCTGTAGCGCATGTACGACAGGCCGCCCTGGTACATCAGGTCGACGATCAGCTTCAGCTCGTGCATCGTCTCGAAGTAGGCAAGCTCAGGCTGGTAGCCCGCCTCGACCAATGTCTCGAAGGCCGCGTTGACAAGCGACGTGACGCCGCCGCACAGCACCGCCTGCTCGCCGAACAGGTCGGTCTCGGTCTCCTCGGCGAACGTCGTCTCCAGCACGCCCGCCTTTCCGGAGCCGATGCCGCCCGCATATGCCAGGGTCCGCGCTCGGGCCGTCCCGGTCGCATCCCGCCACACGGCGTACAGCGAAGGCACGCCGCCGCCGGCCTCGTACAGCCGGCGGACCAGGTGGCCGGGGCTCTTCGGCGCCACCATCCCGACGTCGACGCCGTCCGGCGGATCGATCTCACCGAAGTGGATGTTGAAGCCGTGCGCGAACAGCAGCAGCGCCCCCTGGCGCAGGTTCGGCGCGACGCTATCACGATAGACCGATGGCGCTGCGGTATCGGGAACGAGCATCGCCACCACGTCGGCCTCGGCGGTCGCCGAGGCCGCATCGGTCACGCGCAGGCCGGCCGCTTCGGCGGCCGCGACGCCGGACGAGCCGGGTCGGAGGCCGACCACCACGTCGACACCCGAGTCGTGCAGATTGCGGGCATGCGCCTCGCCCTGCGATCCGTAGCCGATGACCGCGACGGTCTGCCCGGCCAGGGCCTTCGCATCGATATCGCGGTCGTAGATGAGGGTCGCCAAGGAATCTCTCCTCTCAGGTTTCAACAGTGGGAGCCGATGCGGCCATGGCGACCGATCCGGCGCGGACGAGGCTGCGCAGCGCAGGCCCTCGCAGTGTTGCCAGGGCCGATTCGACGGCATCCGGTGCGGCGGCCAGGCGCAGCCGCCAGGCATCGGCCGTGACGGCCAGCAGCTCGCCGCCGGCCATCTGCATGGCTCGGCTGACGGTCGCCTCGGCATCGGGGGTTGCTGGCGGCTGGAGTTCGACCAGGGCGAGCTCCAGTTCCAGGCAGGCGGTATCGGTCAGGTCGTCGACGGTGAGCACCTCGACCAGGCGGTCGAGCTGTGCCAGCACCTGGCTGGTGTGCGCTTCGTCGCCCCGGATGACAATCGTCATCCGAGAGTGGCCGGCCTCGTGCGTGGTGCCGACCGTGAGCGACTCGATATTGAACGAGCGGGCGCGCAGCAGGCCGGCGACACGGTTCAGCGTTCCCGGCCGGTCGACGACCAGGGCGCTCACCACGCGGCGGCTCGGCGTGCCGCTCATTCGGGATCCCCCACCATGTCGGACAGTCCCCTGCCCGGAAGCATCATGGGGTAGACGTTCTGCGCCTCGTCGAGCTGGAAGTCGATGAGCGCCGGGCCGCTGGCCGCCTGCGCCGCTGCGATGACGTCGGCCACCTCATCCGTCTCGGTCGCGCGAAAGCCGGCCATGCCATAGGCCTCGCAGAGCCGTACCAGGTCGGGGCCGAAGAGCTCGGCGGAGTGGTAGTTGGCGTCGTAGACGATCTCCTGCCACTGGCGGATCATCCCCAGCTTGTGGTTGTTGAGCACCGCGATCTTGACCGGGATCTGCTCGGCGACCAGCGTCGCCAGCTCCTGCATCGTCATCTGGAAGCCGCCGTCGCCGGTGATCGCCCAGGTTTCGTGGTCCGGAACGGCCATCGCCGCCCCCATGGCCGCGGGGACTGCATAGCCCATGGTCCCCAGGCCGCCGCTCGACAAGTGGGCGAATGGGCGTCGAAAGCCGAAGTAGCGCGCCGCCCACATCTGGTTCTGGCCGACGTCGC
>JBBRXE010000181.1:0-3824 GCA_038248695.1 Candidatus Limnocylindria bacterium
AAAGTCCGAGCTCCATACAGCAGGTTCGCGGGTAACGCCCGTCCACCGCGAGGTGAGGACCAGCGCCACAGTGACGATGCCCGCGCAAGCGGGAGTGAAACGCGGCAAGCTCGAGCCGGAGCAAGACCGAATAGGAGGGCGAAAGGCGACGTCGTGTCGCAGCAGGCTGCTCGCTCAGCCCTCGGGTAGGTCGCCCAGATGGATGGCCGTCGCCGGACCGATGCAGATCGGCCCGGGTACAGAACTCGGCTTACAGGCCGCTCTCCAGGGATTCAGTCTTCGTCCACTCGCCAGACCGTCGTGGCGGTGCACGCATTGCAGATCTCTCGCGCCTCGTTCATGGTCCCCAGGGGAAGGGGGTACTCGAGGCCCCCGAGCAGGCAGGCGACCTGGACCACGCCGCCATGCGGGCCCGGCAGTAGCGACACGTGGCGCACCCGACAGCGGCGAATCCTGCCGCGGCGTGGGATCGCCTCTCGCTCGTCGGTGTCGATGACTGCCAACGCAGACTGCCCCACAGGACCCCCTGATGATTGGCCCAAGCCTAGGCGCGCGCGCCGTGGTACCTCAATGACGCATTGGTACCTGCGCAGCATGTGGCGAGAGGGCTGTCGCCAGCATCGCGGGTGCCGCGCTAGACTCACGACCCATGCGGTCGCGAGCACGCGCGCCGCGATGCACGCTCACGAGGGACAATAGTTGTTCGGACGGCGCAAGCAGGAACAGGCAGCGGCCGAGGCCGCTCGGGAGAGTGAGCGCCGCGCGCTGTTCGAGAAGCTTGCCCAGCGGCCGGAGACCGTCTGCCCGTTCCTGGGTCTCGCCGACGATCGCGTCGGCTACAGCCCGACCACGACCGGAGAGCATCGCTGCTACGCGTTCGGCGATCCGGCACCGCTGTCCTTTGAACAACAGGAGCGCGTCTGCCTGCAGCGCGGCTATGGGAACTGTCCGCGTTATCTCCGCGGGGTGCTGGTCATTCCGACCGAGGAGCTCGAAGCGCTTCGCCATCCGCGTCCCATGCCAACGGCGCCTCCGCCCCCGGCCGAGCCGCATACGCAGGGTCGCCGCGGCTTCGGGCCTATCGTGGCGGGAATCCTGGTCGTCGTGCTGCTCGTCGGAGGCATCGGCTATCTGCTGACCAGACAGTCGCCGGGCGTCGCCATTGGCACATCATCGCCTTCGCCCACGAGTTCGGCGTTGGCGAGCTCGAGTGTCACCGCGTCGTCATCGTCATCGGTCGCACCGAGCACGACCGCCACGCCATCGGTGATCGCCACGCCATCCCTGGAGCCGACGCCGAACCCGTCCGAGGACACCTTCGATCACCTGGAGGTTTCGGTCGGACCAGGCAGCTACACGCTCGTCCTCCTCGATGGCGAAGGGAACGAAACGGCGTCGCGACCGGCTGGATTCGACGCCTACTCGTTCGCGCGGGTCATAGAGGTCTCGTCGCCGCTCCACTCGTGGCGTGTCGAAGACGGCGATTACGCGGGGTACTCGTATGTTGCCGGGCGCTCCGGCCCGTTCCGCATTCGCCGGGTCTACCTCTCACCAGGCGGGGAGCGTCGCTCGGTCTACATTCCCGACGAAGAGCGGTAGCGTTTGAGCATCCGTCGGGACCTGCGCAACCTGGCGATCATCGCCCACGTCGACCACGGCAAGACCACGCTCGTCGACGCCATGCTGCGCCAGACCGGGACCTTTCGTGCCAACGAGGCCGTGCTCGATCGTGTCATGGACTCGATGGACCTCGAACGCGAGAAGGGCATCACCATCCTGGCCAAGCAGACGACCGTCGACCACGAGGGCGTGCGCCTCAATATCGTGGACACCCCCGGACACGCCGACTTCGGCGGTGAGGTCGAGCGCTCGCTGCTGATGGTCGACGCGGTGCTGCTGCTGGTGGATGCCTCCGAGGGCCCACTGCCACAGACGCGCTACGTGCTTCAGAAGGCCATGGCCCGCCACCTGCCGGTGATCGTCGCGCTCAACAAGATCGACCGGGCCGATGCGCGACCGGCACAGGTCCTCGACGACGTGTACGAGCTGTTCATGGATCTGGGCGCCGACGAGCACCAGATCGACTTCCCGGTGGTCTACACCAACGCCAAGGCCGGGACGGCGACGACCGACCTGAAGGTGCCGGGAATCGACCTGCGTCCGCTGCTCGACCTGATGGTCAGCGTCACGCCGCCGCCAACCTACGTCGAGGGGCATCCACTGCAGCTGCTGGTCACCAACCTCGCCGCCAACGACTATGTCGGCCGAATGGCCGTGGGCCGCATCCGCAACGGCACGGTTCGCCTGGGCCAACGGGTGACCGTGCTGCGTGAGGAGCCGGACCGGCCCGATGGCGACGTCGAGCCAGGGCGCACGGTGACCCTCAACGGCACGGTGACCGCCATCCAGACGGCGCACGGCGTCGACCGCGTCGACCTCACCGAAGCGGGGCCCGGCGAGATCGTGTCGGTGGCAGGCCTTCCCGAGGTGACCATCGGCGACACGCTGACCGATCCGGCCGACCCGCGGCCTCTGCCACGCCTCGACGTCGACATGCCGACGCTGCGCATGACCTTCGGGGTCAACACCTCGCCGATGGCCGGTCGTGACGGCCGGTTCCTTACGTCGCGCCAGATGAAGCAGCGCCTCGACCGCGAGGTGCTCGGCAACGTCTCGATCGAAGTGCATCCGACCGAGTCGGCCGAGACGTTCGAGGTTCGCGGCCGTGGCGAGCTGCAGCTTGCCGTCCTCATCGAACAGATGCGGCGCGAGGGCTTCGAGCTGACCATCTCGCGGCCGGAGGTCATCCTGCACACCGTCGACGGCGAAACCCACGAGCCGTACGAGCGCATCACCGTCGACGTGCCGCCGGAGTACATCGGAGCGGTGCAGCAGGCGGTGGCCGCGCGCCGCGGGCGCCTGGAGCAGATGACCAGCGACACCGATGGTCGCGCCCGCCTGGAGTTCATCATCCCGACCCGTGGCCTGATCGGCTACCGCGGCCAGTTGATGAGCGACACGCGCGGCACGGCGTTGCTGCACCAGTTCGGCGAGGGCTATGGCCCGTGGGCCGGCGAGGTCGTGCATCGGACCAGCGGCGTGTTGGTCGCGGATCGCACCGGCGAGACGCGAGCGTATGCACTGTCGAGCCTGGTGGAGCGCGGTGAGCTGTTCGTCGGCGCGTCAGTCGAGGTCTACGAGGGCATGATCATCGGCGAGAGCTCGCGACCGGGCGACATGGACGTCAACCCGACGAAGTCAAAGAAGCTGTCCAAGATGCGCACGCAGGCGACCGACGGCGACTACCGCATCTTCACGCCGCCACGCGTCCTGACCCTGGAGTCGTCCATCGAGTTCATCGCGGCCGATGAGCTGGTCGAAGTCACTCCTGCCTCCATTCGCCTGCGCAAACGGCTCCTCTCGCAGCACGACCGGCGTCGCGCCGCCGGGGCCGCGTACGAGCGACGCCAGGAGAACAACTGACTCGGGGGCCCTTCCCCGCCGTGCTACCGTTCTGCAGGCATCAAACCACCTTCCCATGATCCAGGCGAGGGCACGCAGTGGCGCGACATCGTGATCCGGCCCCGGCGCTCGCTGAGCCGCGCCTGCCGCGATTCACGGGCTGGCTTCGACCGGTGGTCGATGCGGTGGCCCGCATCGACGCGAGCGTGCATCGCAAGCTTCTCTTCGGATTCCTGGCGGGTGCCGTGCTGCTCATCGGCATGGCGATCCTCAGCCTGCTGATCATCCAGCGCATGAACGATCGGGTGACCCAGCTCGACGATCTCCAGGACCGGGCGAACCGAGCGCAGCAGATGCTCTAC
>JBBRXE010000182.1:0-3802 GCA_038248695.1 Candidatus Limnocylindria bacterium
ATGACATCGGTCAACAGGCCGCGCTGGACAGGCGCCGTACACTCCGCAGCCATGACTGCCTACGACCCCCGCGAGCACAGCTCCATCCTCCTCGACGGACCCGATCGCGCCGCCGCGCGGGCCATGCTGAAGGCCATCGGCTTCAGCGACGACGACCTTTCGAAGCCGCTCATCGGCGTCGGCACCTCGTGGATCGAGACCATGCCCTGCAACTACAACCATCGCGAGCTGGCCGCGGAGGTGAAGGATGGGATTCGCGCCGCCGGCGGCACGCCCATGGAGTTCAACACGATCGCCGTCAGCGACGGCGTGAGCATGGGCACCGAGGGCATGAAGGCGTCGCTCATCAGCCGCGAGGTGATCGCCGACTCGATCGAGCTGGTGGCGCGCGGGCACCTGTTCGACGGGCTCGTGTGCATCGTGGGCTGCGACAAGACGATCCCCGCCGCCGCCATGGCGCTGGCGCGGCTCGATCTGCCGGGCCTAGCGCTGTACAGCGGAACCATCCAGCCCGGCGTCGTGCATGGCAAACGCGATGCCACGGTGGTGACCGTCTTCGAGGCGATCGGGGGGTATCGGGCGGGGAAGATAAGCCTCGAGGAGCTGCGCGAGATCGAGGATGCCGCCTGCCCGGGGCCGGGCGCCTGCGGCGGCCAGTTCACCGCCAACACCATGGCCACGGCGCTGGAATTTCTCGGCATCTCGCCCGGTGGACTGAACGGCATTCCCGCGACGGATCCCTCCAAGACCGATGCCGCACGCCGGGCCGGCGAGATCGTCATGGCGCTGGTGCGCGACGGCACGCGGCCGTCGCAGATCATGACCCGCGCCGCGCTGGAGAACGCGGTCGCCTGTGTGGCCGCGACCGGCGGCTCGACGAATGCCGTGCTGCATCTGCCGGCCATCGCCCACGAGCTGGGCGTGCCGCTCGACCTGGATGACTTCGACCGGATTGCCGGACGGACGCCGATCGTGGCCAACATGACGCCCGGCGGGCGCTACACGGCGGCCGACATGTACGAGGCCGGCGGCGTTGGCCTCGTGGCACGCGAGCTGATTCGCGGCGGGTTCGTGGATGGCTCAACGCGCAACGTCGACGGCCGTTCGTTGACCGAAGTGGCCGATGCGGCCGTGGAGACGCGCGGCCAGGAGGTCGTCGTCTCAGTCGAGCATCCGATCAAGCCGAGCGGTGGCCTGGCCATCCTGCGCGGCTCCCTGGCGCCGGACGGCTGCGTCATTAAGCTGGCCGGCCATGAGCGCCGCTTCCACCGCGGCCCGGCGCGAGTCTTCGAGTCGGAGGGCGAATGCTACGCCGCCGTGCGGGCGCAACTGATCCTGCCCGGCGACGTGGTCGTCATCCGCAACGAGGGGCCGGTCGGCGGGCCGGGCATGCAGGAGATGCTGTCGGTCACCGCCGCCCTCGTCGGTGAAGGGCTTGGCGGCGACGTGGCGCTGCTCACCGACGGCCGGTTCAGCGGCGGGACGCACGGGCTGATGATCGGGCACGTGGCGCCCGAAGCCGCGCTCGGCGGACCGATCGCCATCGTCGAGGAGGGGGATCCGGTAGTCATCGATGTGGATGCGCGACGCCTGGATCTCGATGTGCCGCCCGAGGAAGTGGCTCGACGGCTGGCCGCGTGGTTGCCGCCCGCGCCGCGCTACACGTCTGGCGCCTTCGCCAAGTATGCGGCGCTCGTCTCATCGGCCTCGAAGGGCGCGATCACCGATCCGAGCGAGCGCCACTGACCGCCCACGGAGGCACGTAACTTGCGCTCGCGCCACGCATGGACATCACCGAGCTCATTCTCTTCCAGCACCACGAGCAGCGGCGCATGTTCGCCTACCTCGACGAGATCGACCGCAGCGAGGCGAGCCACCTGAGCGCAGTGTGGGGCCGTCTCGAGGCCCTCCTCGAGGTGCACGCCGCGGCTGAGGAGCGCTACTTCTATCCCCGGCTGCTGGAGCTCGGAACCGGTGGAGGTGGCCAGGACAGCGCTGCCAGCGAGACGAAGGACGCCATCAAGGATCACAACGAGATTCGCGACGCGATCAGGGAGGTCGGGCGCCATCGGGCCGGAAGCGATGCGTGGTGGAAGGCGGTGCTCGACGCGAGGACGGCGAACGGCGACCACATGGCCGAAGAGGAGCGCGAGGATCTGCCCGACTTTCGCAGGCATGCCGATCCAAAACTTCGGCACGAGATCGCGGAGCAGTTCCTGGTCTACGAGGCCGAGCACGCCATGGGCATCAAGCCGGCTGACAAGGATCCGGATCGCTACGTGAAAGATCATAGCTGAGCGGGTGGCCCTACACCGCAAGCTAGAAGCGATGTCCAGCGTTGTATCTTTTTAGTCACAAGCGGCGGACAGCGTTCATCCTGACCCTGACGTTCGCGACGGTGATCATCGGACTGGGCAGTGCAAGCGCGGCTGGGCCAACGGCGCCTGGTCCGGGTTTCGTCAATTGTGGTCCTGGGGCGAACTCGACGCCGATGTCCGAGTTGGACGTACCCAACGGAGCGGCCATTTTTGAGCACATTCCCCACTTGGCCGTTACCCCGGAAATCTCGAATCCCGCAGGACCTCTCCACGATGGTCCGCTTCATCTCATTCTGTATCAGGGTACGGTGTGCGGCTTACCCGCCATCGGTCCGATCCAAGGCCCATTGGCGCCAGCGCCGAGGTACCGCAACGTTCTCATTGTGGTCAGGCCTGATGGCGACGCCTGGTATCTTGGAGAGGTCGACTTCGCCGGGTTCAAGCCGTAGTCTCGTCCGTCGCGCCTGTCACTGGTTGCTGGGATCGATCCCAGAACGTTTCGCCCGCCGTGCCAGGCCCCTATGAGTCGCGTGACGACTGAAACGAGTGAAACCTTGTGGCTCGCTTGCTGTTTAGGCACCAGGTGACTCAGATCAACAGCTTTGAAGGGCTGTGACCCTCAAACACGTCGGTTTCAGTCACCTGACGACTCAATCGCACGACAACCACCGCAAGACCCTCGTTTCAGTCACCTGGCGACTCATCCGCGCCGACGCCCAGCAGCATTACGGCCGATCAGCATGACGAGTTGCGCTCCGTAGACGCTGGCGCTCGCTGAAGGTGCTTGCGCTCGCTGTGCCGTCAGCGGCTGCAAACTCGTGGACGAATCAACACGCACGACGCGGGGGTTGACACGGCTGCTACGGTCGCACCCATGACTCAGGCGAGCCGCCCGAGCGGCCAGCCGCAGGTGTCCGCCCCGCTGGGGATCGGTCCTGCCGGCGCGCTCGTATTTATCGCGATTCTTCGCCTCGTCATCCTCCTTGGATGGCGGGATCGAGGGCTTGCGAGCGGCTAAAGCGAAAGCGAAGCAACGCAACCCGAGACTCCCGCCCAACCGGCGGGAGTCTTTTTCATCCATCCGGAGACTCCATATGACGGCTCAACCCGCAGCGGCGAGAACAGCGATGGCCACCGCGAACGCGAACGCGAACGCGAACGCCAGCGCGAATGCGAGACCGATGAGCGCGGTCACCCCGCGCATCGGTGCCCGGGCGCTGTGCGAGGCGCTCGTGGCACAGGGCGTCAACGTCATCTTCGGCTACCCCGGCGGCGCGGTCCTTCCGATCTACGATGTGCTGCGCGAGTTCCCGCTGCGCCACGTCCTGGTGCGTCACGAGCAAGGGGCGGCGCACGCGGCCGACGGCTACAGCCGCGCCAGTGGCGGCGTCGGGGTGGCCATGGCGACGTCCGGGCCGGGTGCCATCAACCTAGTGACCGGCCTGGCCACGGCGATGATGGACTCGGTGCCGATGCTGGCGATC
>JBBRXE010000183.1:0-3745 GCA_038248695.1 Candidatus Limnocylindria bacterium
CGGCCTCGTCCTGTATCGGTACCGTGCCCGCTACCCGGCGCTGATGCCCTGGGTGGGCATGACCCTGGCGCTCGTCGGCGTCTTCCTGTTCAGCGTGATGGTCTGGCCCGGCAACCCGTTCACCCGCATCTCGCCCATCCCTGCCGAGGGCAACGGGCCAAACGCCCTGCTGCAGAACAACCCGTTCATGGGACTGCATCCGCCGCTGCTGTACACCGGCTACACGGGGCTGGCGCTGCCGTTCGCGTTCGGCATCGCAGCGCTCATCACGCGGCGCACCGACGAGGCGTGGCTGGGCATCGTGCGGCGCTGGACGATCGTGCCCTGGATCTTCCTGTCATGCGGCATCGTGGCCGGGGCGTGGTGGAGCTACGAGGTACTCGGCTGGGGCGGCTATTGGGCCTGGGACCCGGTCGAGAACGCCGCGCTGCTGCCGTGGCTGACGGCAACTGCGTTCATCCACTCCTCGATGGTCGCCGAGCGGCGCGGCACGCTGAAGGTGTGGAGCATGGGCCTGGTCATCGCCACCTTCGTGCTGACCATCCTGGGCACCTTCCTGACCCGCTCGGGCGTGGTCCAGAGTGTTCACTCGTTCACACAGTCGGCCATTGGGCCGTGGTTCCTGGCGGCCATCGTCATTGCTCTCACCGCCTCGCTGGCACTGCTGCTGTGGCGCGTGCCGGACCTGCGCGACCGTGGCGCGGCACCCAACGCGGTGAGCCGCGAATCGGCCTTCCTGTTCAACAACGTGCTGTTCCTTGGCCTCACCTTCGTCGTGCTGTTCGGCACGCTCATGCCACTCATCTTCCAGGCGGTGGGCAGCGAGCGGATCAGTGTCGGCACGCCGTACTACAACGAGCTCAACGTGCCGATCTTCGCGGCGCTCCTGTTCCTGATGGGCGTCGGTCCGGCGCTGCCCTGGGGCCGCGCCTCGCTGGCGAGCGTGCGCGAGCGGTTCGCTGCCCCGGTCCTGTTGGGCGTCCTCGTCGTGGTGGCCGCCTGGGCGCTCGGCATGCGGGTCGCCGCGCCGCTGTTGACCCTGGGCCTGGCCGTCTTCGTCGGCACGGTGATGGGCGACGAGATCGTGCGCGGCGCGCGTGCCCGCCGGCGTGGTCGCGGCGAGGCGCCGCCAACCGCCCTCTGGCGCCTGGCCACCCGCAACCGGCGCCGATACGGCGGCTACGTCGCCCACTTCGGCATCCTGGTCATGGCGGTCGCGGTGGCCATCAGCTCCACCATGGCGCAGTCCACCACTGCCACCCTCAAGCCCGGCGAGAGCGCGACGCTGGCCGGCTACACGCTGACCAACAACCGCCTGGTGGTCGAGCCGCTTCGTGATGACGCTCGGGTGACCGAGACCCGCGCCGAGATGTCGTTCAGCGGGCCGCAGTCCGGCCACCTCGCCACGGCGCTGCGTGACTATCCCAACTCCGTAGGCGCGATCGCCTCGCCGGCGGTGCGCACCAGTCTCGGCGAGGACCTGTACGTCACGTTGCTGACCTCAGACCCGGCGACCGGCAGCGTGACGGTGCGCATCTTCGTCAACCCCATGGTGGTCTGGATCTGGATCGGCGGCTTCATCCTGGCCCTCGGCGCCGGCTTCGCCATCTGGCCGGACGGCCGCCGCGTGGCCGTGGCCCAGGCGGCGCCCTCGCCGGTTCCCGCGCGCGTTCCAGTCGAGAGCTCGTGAGACTCATGCGCATCCTGCGCTGGCTTCTCCTGCCGCTGCTGGTCATTCCGCTGAGCTGGGTCCTGCTGACTGGATTTTCGGTCAATCCCAACGAGGTCCCGTCGGCGCTTATCGGCAAGCCGATGCCCTCGTTCACCCTGCAGACGCTATCGGGTTCGACGCTCTCCTCGACGGACCTCGCGGGACGCCCGCTGATGGTCAACTTCTGGGCGAGCTGGTGCGGGCCGTGCGTTCAGGAGCATGCCGTCCTGCTCGATGCGCAGCGCCGCTATGGCGACCGCCTGGCCATTGTCGGCGTCGTCTACCAGGATTCGACCGATGCCGCCCGTGCCTTCCTCGACAAGCACGGCGATCCCGGCTACCCCGACCTGCTCGACGGGGGCAGCCGCCTGGCGCTCGACTTCGGCGTGACCGGGCCGCCGGAGACCTACTTCGTCGACGCATCGGGCGTCGTGCGCGCCAAGCAGTGGGGCCCCTTGGACGCCGCGGACCTGGAGAGCAAGCTCGCAGCCATTGGGGTGAGCGGTTGAGGAGGCTGGTTCTGCCCGTAGCCGCGGCTGCGCTGGTGGCCCTTGTCGCGCTGGCGATCGTCAGCGCGCTGCAGCCGGCCGTTCCGGCGACGCGCGCCGAGCAGGCCACGCAGCTGGAGACCGAGCTGCGCTGCCCCGACTGCGCCGGGCTGTCGGTCGCCGAGTCCACCTCGGCATCGGCCTCAGCCATCCGCGCCGAGATCGCAGCACAGCTGTCTGCCGGCACAACACCGGACCAGGTGCGCCAACACTTCGTCGAGCGCTACGGCCAGTGGATCCTGCTCAGTCCCACATCGCCGCTGGCCTGGCTGCTGCCCGTGCTCGTCGTGCTTGCCGGGATTGTGGGGCTGGTCGCCTGGCTGGTGCGCCGCAGGTCAGTCTTGCCGGTTCCGGCCACCGCGGCCGCGGCCGAATTGCAGCGGGTGCGCGACGAGGCGGAGGCGCTGGATGCCTGACGTAGCCCAACTGGCCCTGCTGCTTGCCGTCGGCGCGGTTGCGGCCGCGGTCATCGCCGTTCCGTTCGTGCGCCATGTGCCGGTGCCCGTGGCAAACGACGATCGCGAGACGCTCGAGCTGCGTCATCGCATCGCGATCGAGTCGCTGCGCGACGTCGAGGCCGACCGTCGCTCCGGCTCGCTCGACGAGGCAACATATGCAGCGCAGCGTGCCGAGGCCGAGCAGCGCGCCGCCCAGACCCTGGCCGAGCTCGAGGCCGCACCGTCCGCCGGCGCGGCGGAGCCTCCGACCGTCGGCCGACGCTGGCGAGCGGCCGCGATCGCTGGCGTGATCCTCGCGGGGCTGCTCGTGGTCGGGTCCTTCGTGCCGCCGCCCATCGGTCTCGCCGACCAGGTCGTCGACCTCCGCCAGCAGGCCATCCAGGCGGCGCTTGACCGGCTGCAGGCCAACCCTCGCGACGCCGAAGCATTCTCCAACCTGGCCGATGCCTTCCTGGCCGGCGACACGTATGCCGACATGCAGCGCGGCGCTGCGGCCCTTCTGGCGCTCATCACCCTCGAGCCGAACAACGTCGACGCGCACGACAAACTGATCAGCACCTACATCCGTGTCGCCGACTGGAAGGACGCCTCGGCCACGACCGATGCGCTCGCCAAGCTCACGCCCGACTCGCCGGACGTGCCGTTCTTCCGCGGCCTCATCGCGCGCGGCCAGGGCGACGGCGCAGAGGCCAAGCGCCAGTTCGAAGCCTTCCTGAAGGCGGCGCAGGAGGATCCGCGGGTTCCGATGGTCCGGGCCCTGCTCGGCTCCTAGCGAGCCGGGCTATTCGGCGATGCGCTCCAGGGTGGTGCGCAGTTGGTCGAGCTCGTCGGTGGGGATGCGGTCGACGAAGTGCTCCGCCACGCCGCGAAGGTGCGTGGGGGATGCTTCGCGCAGACGCCCTCGGCCGGCATCGGTCAACTGAGCCCACTGGCCCCTCCTGTCGGTCTCGCAGGTCACGCGCTCGACCAACCCCGCCGCCTCCAGCCTATCGACCAGGCGGGTGATGCCGCTGCGCGACAACAGGATC
>JBBRXE010000184.1:0-3734 GCA_038248695.1 Candidatus Limnocylindria bacterium
CCGTGACGATGTTCACCAGCTTGCCGGGGATCTGGATCACGCGCTTCGGCGGCTGGCCGCCCAGGTGCGCCCGCACCTTCTCCGATTCGAGCGCCATGCGCTCGATCTCCTCCGGCGGCGTGTCCGGCGTGACCACCAGCCGGTCGCGCAGCTTGCCGTTGACCTGCACCGGCAGCTCGATCGTGTCGGCTGCGGCCAGCGCGGGGTCGTAGGCCGGCCATGCCTGCTGGTGGATGGAATACGGCTTGCCTCGGCGCGCCCACAGCTCCTCGCTGATATGCGGCGCCAATGGCGCCAGCAGCAGCAGCAATGTGTCGACCGCTTCGGCATAGGCCGATGATCCGGCCAGGCCGGTGTTGCGCTCGCGAATGATGGCGTTGGTCAGCTCCATCAGCTTGGCCAGCGCAGTGTTGAAGCGGAAGCCCTCGATGTCATCGCTGACCCCGGAAATGGTCACGTGCGTCGCGCGCCGCAGCGCGCGCTCGAGCTCCTCGATCTCGGATCCTGTCGCGGGGCGTGCGGCATCGGTCCCGGAAGGCTGGGCGACCGACCAGACACGGGCCAGGAAGCGGTATACGCCGTCGATGCCGCTCGGATTCCACGGGCCGCCCTGGTCCCACGGGCCGATGAACATCAGGAAGCAGCGCACGGCGTCCGAGCCGTAGCGCGCCACCAGCTCGTCCGGGTTGGCGACGTTGCCGCGCGACTTGCTCATGCGCTGGTGGTCCGCGCCCAGGATCTGGCCCTGGTTGCGCAGCGTCAGGAACGGCTCGTCGAAGTCGAGCATCTTCATGTCACGCAGCGCCTTGACGAAGAAGCGCGCGTACATCAGGTGCAGTACGGCATGCTCGGCGCCGCCGGTGTACAGGTCGACCGGCAGCCACAGCTTGGCCTTGTCGGGATCCCAGGCCAGGACAGACTGCGGCGAGGTGTAGCGCAGGAAATACCACGACGAGTCGACGAACGTGTCCATGGTGTCGGTCTCGCGCCGTGCCGGACCGCCGCACACCGGGCATTCCGCGGCCAGGAACTCGGCGTCGGACTGCAGCGGCGAGACGCCGGTCGGCGCGAAGTCGGCGTTCGGTGGCAGCAGCACCGGCAGCTGCGCCTCTGGCACGAGCTGCGCGCCATGCTCGGCGCAGTAGACGATGGGGATGGGCGCGCCCCAGTAGCGCTGGCGGCCGACCACCCAGTCGTGCAGCCGGTAGCTCACCGCGGCAGCCCCCAGGCCGATGTCCGAAAGCTGCTGCGTGATGGCGCCGATCGCCTCGCTGGCCGGCATGCCGCTGAACTCGCCCGAATCGGCGAGCACCTCGTCGGCCTCGTGGGCGGCGAATGCCTGGCCGCTCGGCAACTCGCCGGGGGCGGGCAGCACCACGTAGCGGATTGGCAGGTCGTACTTCCGCGCGAAGGCGAAGTCACGCTCGTCGTGCGCGGGCACGGCCATGATCGCGCCGGTGCCATAGCCGGGCAGCACGTAGTCGGCGATCCAGATGGGGATGCGCTCGTTGTTCAGCGGATTGACCGCATACGAGCCGGTGAACGCGCCCGTCTTGTCGCGCTCGGCATTCAGGCGCTCGATCTCGGTCGCGCTGCGGGCCGCGACGACGTAGGAGTCGACCTGTTCGCGCTGCGCATCGGTCGTCAGGGCGACGACCAGTGGATGCTCAGGCGCCAGCACCATGAACGTGGCGCCGAAGATCGTGTCCGGTCGCGTGGTGAAGACCCTGATGGGATCGATGCCGTCCGTTTCGACCGGGAAGTCGATCTCTGCACCCTCGGACCGGCCGATCCAGTTGGTCTGCATCAGGCGGATCGGCTCCGGCCAGTCGATGCCGGCGAAATTCAGCAGCTCGTCGGCGTAGTTCGTGATGCGGAAGAACCACTGCTCCAGGTCGCGCTTGATGACAGGGGTGCCGCAGCGCCAGCAGTGGCGATCGGCGCCCTCCACCTGCTCGCGCGCCAGCACCACCTGGTCCTTTGGGCACCAATCGACCGGCGCCATGGCCCGATACGCCAGGCCCGCCTTGAAGAACTGCTCGAACAGCCACTGCGTGCAGGCGTAGTACTCCGGATCCGAGGTGACCACCTCGCGGCTCCAGTCGAACATGCAGCCCATGGTCCGGAACTGGGCACGCATGCGCTCGATGTTGCTCGCCGTCCAGGTCGCGGGGTCGACGCCACGGTCGATGGCGGCGTTCTCGGCTGGCAGGCCGAAGCTGTCGAAACCCATGGGGAACATGACGTTATTGCCGCGCATGCGTCGCAGGCGGGCCACGATGTCGGGGCCGGTCGCCGCATACCAGTGTCCAATGTGCAGGTCGCCCGACGGATACGGATACATCGTCAGCACGTACTGCCTCGGGCGTGGGTCGTCGTCACGAGCCTTATCCAGCTCGTCGGCCTCCCAGCGTTCGCGCCATTTCGCTTCGTAGGACGCCGGATCGAAGCGGTCCGCGCGCGGGGGCCGGGTTGCGGCCGTCGTCTCGGTCGTCATGTCAACACTCCTTCTCGGTGCGCTGGGCGATCCAGCAGTCGATGCGATAAGGAATCGCGAAGGGCTGCACGGCCGCGTGGCCGTGGCGGGCCAGCAGTTCGGTCAGCTCAGCGCGAAACGCGGCCTGTCGCGTGGTGGGAAGGGCCTGCACGTACGAGGCGGTGAAGGCCATCCCCACGAATGCCTCGGGTGAGGTCTGCAGCTCGTGCCACAGCTCGTGGAGCAGCGGAGGACCGAATCCGGCTGCCTGCTCCAGGGCTTTTCGCGTCGACGAGCGGCCCGATGACCGGCCCGCCTGCAGGTACTTGCCGTCCTCGACGCCGCCGTAACGCTCCAGGATGCGGTGATAGTCGGCCACAAAGGCGGATCGAGTCTCGTCGCGCACATTCCAGAACAGCGCCGCCCCGCCGCCCGGCCGGATCACGCGCGCCATCTCGGTCAGCGCAGCGGGCCGGTCGAACCAATGGAATGCCTGGGCGGCCGTTACCAGGTCCACCGATCTTGGGGCGCAGCCTGTTTCCTCGGCGGTTGCCTGCACCGTGTGCACGGCGACTTCCGCGGCAGAGGCGCCGGCGCGCAGGACGTCGAGCATCGGCTCGCCCGGCTCGACGGCCGTCACCCGCCACCCCAGGCGCGCCATCGCGATGCTGGCGCGGCCCGTGCCGGCCCCGACGTCGAGGACCTCCGGTCGTTCCGGCAGCCCCAGCTCGGCGCCGATGAGGGTGAACAACGTCTCGGGATAGGTGGGGCGATAGCGGTCGTATTCGCCCGCCCATCCATCGAAGCTGCGGCCGAGGCCGTTGGTCTGGATCATCGGTCAGTCTCCTGCTCGTCGTGGAACCAGGCCATCAGCAGCTCGTCGCGGAACGTGTGATTCGGCCCGCGGTACTGGCGCCGTCGCACGCCCTCGCGGACGAAGCCGACGTGCTCGTAGACCGCGATCGCGCGCTCATTGTCGGGGAAGACGCCCAGCGCGACCTTGCCCAGGCCGCGGTCGCGCGCCCAATCCTGCGCCGCGCGCATGAGTACGGTGCCGATGCCGGCGTCGCGCCAGTCGTGCGAGACGCAGATCGACAGCGTCCCGACGTGGTCGGTGGCCGCGTTGCGCTCGACGCCGATCAGCACATTGCCGATCACCTCGCCGTCAGCCTCGGCGACCAGCGCCAGGCTCCCGTCACCACGGATCATCTCGCCGATGAAGAAGGCCTCGGACGGCTCGCTGATCGCCGTCGGCGGC
>JBBRXE010000185.1:0-3718 GCA_038248695.1 Candidatus Limnocylindria bacterium
GCGCAGCGTGCGCTGCACGACCGGCGGACGCGTATCCGGATCGGGATCCACACCGGCGAACCGCTGCTGACCGACGAGGGCTACGTGGGCATCGACGTGCATCGCGCCGCGCGGATCATGGGCGCGGGGCACGGCGGGCAGACCCTCATCTCGGCGTCGACTCGCGACCTGCTGACCGATGACGTCCCGCTGTCGGACCTCGGGGAGCATCGGCTCAAGGACCTGTCGGCTCCGCAGCAGTTGTGGCAGCTGGGGACCGACGAGTTTCCTCCGCTCCGGACCCTGCACCAGACCAACCTGCCGGTACAGGCCACGCCGCTGATCGGCCGCCTCCGCGAACTTGCCGAGGCCGAGACCCTGCTGCGCGAGCATCGGCTGCTGACCATGACCGGTCCGGGAGGAAGCGGCAAGACACGGCTGGGGCTGCAGCTGGCGGCGCAGATGGTCGGGGAGTTTCCCGAGGGCGTGTGGTGGGTGCCGCTGGGCGCCGTCGACGACCACCGCTTGGTGCTGCCGACCATCGCGCTGGCGCTCGGCGCAGCCGGTAGCCTACCGGCATACCTGCGGTCGAAGCGCCTGCTGCTGGTGCTCGACAACCTGGAACAGGTGATCGAGTGTGCCTCCGAGCTGTCCGGGCTGCTGGTCGCCGCCGCCGACGTCAAGCTGCTGGTCACCAGTCGTGAGCCGCTGCACATCGATGGAGAGGCCGAGTACGCGGTCGAGCCGCTGGCCGAGAGCGAGTGCGTGTCGCTCTTCGTCGACCGCGCCGGCCGGGATGAGCCGCGTGACGTGGTACTCGAGATCTGCCGGAGGCTCGATTGCCTGCCGCTCGCCGTGGAGTTGGCGGCCGCGCGCACCGCCCTGCTTCCGTCTGATCAGCTGCTGGCCCGTCTCGATCGGCGGCTGGCGCTGCTCACTGGCGGCCGTCGCGACGCGCCATCTCGTCAGCGCACGCTGCGCGCCACGATCGAGTGGAGCCACGAACTGCTCTCGCCCGAGGAGCAAACGCTCTTCGCGGGCCTAGGCGTCTTCGCCGGCAGCTTCTCCCTCGAGGCTGCCGAGGCGATTACCGGTGCGGACCTCGACACGCTGCAGTCGCTGATCGAGAAGAGCCTCGTGCGCCGCTGGCCGAGCGGTCGCTATGGCATGCTCGAGACGATCGCCGAGTTCGCGCGCGAGAGGTTGGCGCAGGACCCCCGGGCCGCCGTGCTGCATCTCGCGCACGCCGAATTCTTCCTGGCACTGGCCGAGCGGGTCGAGCCGCTCCTCGAGGGCAGCGACCAGGCGCGCTGGCTCGACCTGCTCGAGCAGGATCACCCCAATCTGCGCGCCGCGCTGGCGCGATCGCTCGACGCGGGGCGGGTCGAGCTCGGGCTGCGGCTGACGGCCGCGCTCCGTCCACTGTGGGTGGCGCACGGTCAGCTGACCGAGGGCCGGCGCTGGATCGACGCCGCGCTGGACGGAGCGGGTGACCGCCACCCCGTGCCGCGGGCCCGCGTGCTGAGCGCCGGCGCCCTGCTCGCGGTTCTCCAGGGCCACTATGACCAAGCCCTGCCCATGGCGGTCGCGGCTCTGGCGTTGGGGCGGCAGCACGACCTGCCGGTGGTGGTGGTCACCTCGCTGATGTCCATTGGGCGCGTGCGCCTCAGCCATGGCCAGGCGGACGTGGCGCGCAGCCTCATGGAGGAGGCGCTGGCCATGGCCAACACCGACAAAACGGCGTTCCAGCACGGGATCGCCATCTTCAACCTGGCGTACCTCGCCCTCAGCACCGGCGATCTGTCGCTGGCCAGGACCCGGATGCAGGAGGCACTCGGCTGGTTCCGCGCGACGAACAACGAGTACGGCGTGGCGCGGGCGCTCTCCGGCCTGGGTGCCACTGCCCTACGCCGGGGCGAGATGGTCGAGGCCGCCGCTTACCTGCGCGACTCATTGGCACGATCGCATGCGGTTGGTAACCGTGAGGGAGCGGTCTGGGCTATGGAGCTGCTGGCCAGTGCCCTTGCGTCGGACGACGCCGCGCATGCTGCGCGCCTGCTTGGCGCGGCCGAGTCACTGCGTGTCCAACTGGGCACACAGCTAGAGGGCGGCGAGCTGGCCACGCACGAAGCCACAATCGTCACGCTTCGAGCAGCGCTCGACGAGGAAGCGTTCACGGTGGCGGTGCGGAGCGGGCGGGCCCTGGATCTTGACGCGCTGGTCAGCGCGGAGGTGGGGGCCTCCAGGGACATGGCATCTGGCTGAGCACAGCTGCTGGCCGGGCGGCTGCTCAGGCAAGCAGCCGTGCTGCGAGACTCCTCGTACGGAATCCATGAATCGCTAGGCTGATGTCGTGGCAGACGCCAGTGTTCCCGAGACCAGATACGCCAAGACTCCTGACGGGATCCACATCGCCTACCAGTCGCTGGGCGACGGGCCGGTGGATGTACTGAGGCTTGGCGCGTACTTCTCCAACCTCGACCATGATTGGGCGGGAGCGCATTCAGCCTCCATGAACCGACCCTTAGCTGAGGTCGGTCGACTGATCATGCTCGACGGACGTGGCACCGGTCTCTCCGATCGGCCGCAGACCGGTCAACTGCCCACGCTTGAAGAGCGTATCGACGATATCCGCGCGATCCTCGACGCCCTCGACAGTCGGCGAGTCGTACCGGTCTGCTTCGCCGACAGCGGACCCCTCGGCATCCTGTTCGCGGCCACTTACCCCGAGCGCGTCCGGGCACTGGTGCTCTGCAACGCGAGCCCCAGGACCGCATGGGCGCCAGACTATCCGTGGGGCATCACGCCCGAAGAATTCAGTCGCGATCTGGAGGCCACCGAAACGAGATGGGGAACGCGAGCCTACGCAGCGCAGATCGTAATGGAGGCAGCGCCCAATCTCGCCGACGATGAAGCACTGATCGACTGGTGGGCGATGTCGATGCGCCTGTCGGCCGGCCCGCGGGACGCTGCCAACCTGCTGCGCATGTACTACGAGATGGACGTTCGCGACGTGCTCCCGGCGATCCACGTGCCCACGCTCGTTCTCGCGAGCGATCCCATGGCGGAGGTGGCCACGGTCATGGCGGCGAAGATCCCCGGCGCCGAGCTGATCCGGATCCATGTCGCGGAGCCGACGGTCATGGCTCATGCCGAGCTCTATTTCGATCAGATCCGCGCGTTCGTGTCACGCATCCGTGATGATGAGGCCGATCTCGATCGCGTCCTGGAGACGGTGCTGTTCACCGACATCGTCGGCTCGACCGAACGCGCGGCCTCGATGGGCGATCTCGCCTGGGCACGGACCGTTGAGGGACACCACCACATGGTGCGCGGAATGCTCGCCCGCTGGCGCGGGCGCGAGATGGATACTGCCGGCGACGGGTTCTTTGCCGCCTTCGACGGCCCCGCTCGCGCGATCCGCTGTGCCCGTGCCATCGTGGCGGGAGTTCGCGCGCTGGGTATCGAGGTTCGTGCCGGGCTGCATACCGGCGAGTGCGACATCGTCGACGGCAAGGTGGCGGGCATCACCGTCGCCATCGGCGCACGCATCGCCGCACGGGCCGGACCTTCCGAGATCCTCGTCTCGCAGACCGTCAAGGGCCTGGTGGCAGGATCCGACCTCTCGTTCGAGGATCGGGGCGAGCATGATCTGAAGGGCGTCCCGGATCGGTGGCGCCTCTACCGCGTCGTGGATTCGGTCACCTGAGTCAGGGCTGAAACGTGACCGTCGGCTGAC
>JBBRXE010000186.1:0-3701 GCA_038248695.1 Candidatus Limnocylindria bacterium
GCGGCATAACCGATGAAGGCGTCCGCGTCAGCGGGCGGCTCGGGCCTTCGTCGCCAGGCGGTCGGATTGTCGGAGAAGATCTGCAGCGCGGTCGCGCCGATCGTGCGTGTCCGCCGCGCGGCCTTGAGCAGTCCTGCCCTCACGCCAAGGTGGATCCCGACATGCGGCGCATCGGCCGGCCAGGTGAGAAGTTTGCGCGGCTGGCGTGCTACCGTGCGGGCCATGGAATCCCGCGGCGACCTGTTGACCATCGCGCTGCTCGTCTTCTTCGTGTCGATGATCCTGATCGTCGCCGCACTGCTGGTGCTGCCCATGGTCGTTCCGGGCTTCGCCGCCGTCTGACGAAGTTTGCGCTCAGCGGGACTTGCGCCGGCGATCGTCGGTGACCGGTTCGATCACCCCGTAGTCGCCGTTGCGCCGTCGATACAGGACGTTGATGGCCTCGGTATCGGCGTTGAGGAAGACGAAGAAGGCGTGGCCCAGCTCCTCCATGCGGTCGACGGCGTCCTCCTCGAACATCGGCCGCATGTCGAAGCGCTTGATCTTGACGATGGCCGGCCCCGGTTGGTCACCGTCCCCCTCTGCCGCGCCGAGGCTGCCGGCTGCCTCGCGGGCGGTGATCGCCTGCGCGGCTTCGGCGGAGCGGCCCCGCCCGCTTCGCGGCCGCTCCTTGCTGCGCACCACCTGGCGTTCGAGCTTGTCGAGCAGCGCGTCGATCGCCGCGAGCGGATTCGGGCCGGCCGCGACCGATCGCAGGACGCTGCCGTCGTTCAGCAGCGTCACCTCCGCGACGTACGACTGGTCATTGTCACGCGAGGCATGTGCGATCACCTCGACCGTCGCCTCGGCATCCGGATGCGAGATCCGGTCCAGCCGCCGCAGCTTATGTTCGATGTCGGTCCGGAGGCGATCACCGAGTTCGAGGTTCCGGGCCCTGACCGTCGTCTTCATGTCCGATCCTCAGCTGCGGGTGGCTCCATACCGTAGCACCGGCGCCTCCCTCGCGGGGATCACACTTCTCGACCGATGGCAAAGCCGTGCACGTTCAGAACACCAGCCTCGCGCAGGACCGATGCACACGCCTCCAGCGTGGCGGAGGTGGTCAGGATGTCGTCCACCACGATGACCACCGGCGGTGGGCGCGCATCATTGCGGATGACGAAGGCGCCGCGCAGGTTGCGCAGCCGTCCAGCCCGATCGAGCCGATGCTGCTTGGTCGTGGCATGCGGCCGCAGCATGAGGTCATCGACCGCCAGACCGGTCAGCCGCCCAAGCTCGGTAGCCAGCAGCAGTGCCTGGTTGTAGCCACGCTCGCGCTGGCGGGCGAAATGGACCGGCACCGGCACCAGGACGGCCGGGCCGCTGATGCGGGTGAGGTGGCGCAGGACGGGTGCAGCGGCCTCCGCGAGCGGCCGCGCCATGCGAGCGGCACCGATGTACTTGAGTCGCTGGAGGGCCCGCCTCAGCACGCCCTCGTAGGCGAAGGCGGCCAGCGCCAGCACGAGGGCGTCGCCCAGCACCACGCTCGCATCGGCCGCCTGGAAGCGGTCGGCGTCCGATGTCGGCGCGCGCAGCTGCGAGCGACAGCGGTCGCACAGCAGCCGTCCGACGCGGCCGCACGAGCCGCAGGCCGGGGGCAGGACGAGATCGAGGAGCGCCATGCTGGGGCCAGCCTGCCAGCCGACCCATTACTGGCCGCTTACCAGTCGCTTATCGGCCGGCGACCAGGCCCGCCGATCGAGTTGCATTGTTGCCTCACGGCACCGCTTTGTCGTTGGCTTGCTCACAACGCCGGACCGGAGTCAACAAGACCTCATCACCCAACAAATAGATTGGTACTTCCGTCCTGCGGTACCTCCGGGTATGGTCGAACAGTACTTATTCGGCGGTATCGCCGAAACATCATCACCAGAGGTGAACCGAGTTCATGTTGCCCACTCCTCTCTCCCGCATCGCACCCGCCGCGCGCGTCGTGGCGGGTATCGCCTCGTCGGCAGCCCTCCTGGGGGGAATGCTGCTGACGACGACGCCTGCGGCCACGCTGGCCGTGTCCACCAGCTGCGGCGTCCATCCCCTGGATGTCGAGCTGATCATCGACCGCTCCGGAAGCATGGAGTCCGAGACCAGCGGCACCCCGGCGCACACCCGCCTCTACTGGGCGAAAATGGCAGCGACACAGCTTGTCGCCGACCTGGACGGCAACGGCCACGGCAACGTCGGTGGTGCATCGGGCATCCATCACGTCGGTCTGTCGGTCTTCGGCGGGACTACTGCTTCAACGCCGGTACCCCTGGGGTCATCGACGGCGTCCAGCGTGACGGCCAGCATCAATGCCATCAGCGCGTCTGGAAACACGCCGCTGAAGCTGGGCATCGCGACCGGCGCCGCTGACATGGCCGCGCATGATCGGGCCATGGACAACGGGATCCCGGTGAACCATGTGCTGGTGATGCTCTCCGACGGACGACCGAACCCGGACAGCACGCAACGACCGAGCAGCGATGACATCGCGACCTACCTCGGATCGGCCGACGTCGCCTATTCGATCGCCATCGGCGAGGGCGGGACGGGCACCAGCCAGATCGACCTGGTGCTCATGCAGGCGCTTGCCAACCCTGCGGCCAACTACACCAACGTTGTCGACGCATCCAATCTGCCGAACCTCTTCAGCTCGATCTTCAGCAACTTGGCGTGCCCACAGATCGGCATCAACAAGACGGCCAATCCGGATCACCTGCCCGCTGGCGGTGGCCATGTCGACTACAGCTATGCGGTGACCAACAGCGTGGCCGATGCGCCACTCTCGAATGTCAGCGTCTCCGACGACAAGTGCTCGCCGGTGGCCTACATCTCGGGTGACACGAACCACGATCATCTGCTGCAGAGCAGCGAGACCTGGATGTTCGGCTGCTCGGCCGACCTCACCGCGACGACCACGAACGTCGGAACGGCGAGTGGCGAGTTCAACGGCTCGAGCTTCACGGCGAAGGACGATGCCAATGTGACCGTTGCGGAGCCAACTGCGACTCCAACGCCGACCGAGAAGCCGACTGCGACTCCGACGCCGACCGAGAAGCCGACTGCGACTCCGACGCCAACCGAGATGCCGACGCAGACCCCTGCGCCGACCGTGACTCCTGTCCCGACCAGGTCGCCGGAGCAGTCGGTCCAGGCGGCCACCGGGACGCCAGAGCCGCACGTGCCGAACACCTCGATGCAGTCCGGAACGTCCGGCTCCCTGCCGGTGGTCGCGTTCAGCCTGCTGCTGATCGCCTCGCTGGCCGGGCTGGCGTTCCGCAACGCGGGAGCGCGCCGCCGCTAGTCGCCCAACCCACCCTACCCTGAGGAGCCCTCGCCGCAAGGCGGGGGCTCCGTCTTTGTGCGCACGCATCTTTGTGCGCACGCATCGCTGGGGGGTGGCCGTCCCAGGCGGCCCCCGCACTCCGTCGGCCCAAGCGTTGCTGAACACCACCGTTACGCGCCTTGCGGTGGCCTTCCTTGGGTCTTCGCATCGGCCGTCATGCTCAGGAGAACGCCGAGCGGTACTTGAATGAGTTGCGGCGGGCCTAATCAGGCCGGCGTGATCTCCAATTGGTCCTCGACCTGCGAGCCTGTTGCGTCGAGGGCGCCGGCGCGCAGCTCCAGGCAATCACGCGCGCCCCACGCCCACGGCACAATCCGCCACGGCTTGAGGTTGCTGA
>JBBRXE010000187.1:0-3694 GCA_038248695.1 Candidatus Limnocylindria bacterium
CTGCGGATTGCCCTGCAGGTACATGAATACGGTGCGCAGCTCCGGGTAGGCGGCCGCGCCGGTCCACTCGCGCGCGCCCGGTCCGAGGGCGCCAAAGAACTGGTCCTGGGTCTGGTACACGAAGATGTCGACCGGTGCATCAAGGTCATGGCCGAGCAGCTTTTCGGCACGGCTGGCCGCGCCAGCCGTCAGGTCGCCGAAATGACGCGCCTGGCTCTCGGCGCCGCCGACCCAGTGCAGCACCGCGTCGCCTACGGTCGCCGTCTGCCAATCGAGGCCGGCGCGATCGTCCTCGTACAGCAGCGTGCCGGATGCGCTCTCGGTGATGCGGTCATCGACGGTCGCCCGCCATCGGTAGCCGATGCGCGTGTTGGGCGTGACATAGTCGGCAGCCGCGTCCCAGCGGTAGGTCGCCACGCCGCCGTTGGCGATGACCGGGGCGACAAAGGTCGCGTTGCTCCCGGAAAAGTCCAGTAGCAGGTCGAGCCGCTGCGGTGCTCCGCCCTCGAGCGAGACGGTGAACGTCATCTCCTTGCCGTAGGTCGCATCGGCCGATGGTTGACCAAACCCCGAAAAGGCATGTACCGATGCCGGACGGACCGTCATCAGCCCGCCGGCAAGCAGCATCACCACGGCCAGGCGGAGTATCAGGCGTCCCACGACAGCCTCCCGAAATCGAGGAGCCCGATGGTCAGGTTTCCCAGACCGCGCAGGTCCGACCTGGTCAGCCACCAGCTCTCGTCGTACGACCACGGGATGACAGGCGCCTGCGCGTCGACGCGCTCCTCGACCGCGGCGTAGGCCTGCGCCTGGGCCGCGGGGTCATCCCGCGCGGCGGCGGCCTCGAGCAGCTGGACGAACTGCGGATCGTCCCAGTGGCCGTAGTTGCTTGCCGCGCCGGGCAGCAGCAGGAGCGAGTAGAGGGCATACGGGGATGGGTAGTCTGCGATCCAGTTGATGGTGAAGATCTGGGGTGTGTCCGTCGCGAACGAGGTCAGGTAATCGTTGAAGTCCATGGTCTCCACCTGGACGTCGACGCCCAGCTCGTCCTTCCAGGTGGCCGCGGCCGCGCTGACGTCGAGCCCCGTGGCGTTGACCGTGATGGTGCCCAGCTTCGAGCGATCCGCGTAGCCGGCATCGTCGAGCAGTCGACGCGCCTCCACGGCGTTCGACGGCGGGTCCGCCGGCTGCCCGTCCAGCTGCAGCGCAGGAGGTACGATGCTCGTGGCGGGCAGTGACGCCGTGCCGGCCGCCAGCTCGACCAGCTTTGGTCTATCCAGCGCCAGGGCGAAGGCGCGCCGCACGTTCGGATCGTCGAAGGGCGCCCGACGCGTGTCGAAGCCGAAGTACTGCACGTCGAGGGCGGCCGCCTTGTGCAGGTGGCGCCCCAGCTCGCGGTCATAGGCGATCCAGCCGGCATCGGCCGACGAGACGGCGGTGAGGTCCAGCGAGCCGTCCGAGAAGGCGGTCACCGAGTCGCCGTCCAGGTCCGTCACCCAGCGCACCTCGGCAATCGGCGGCGCGCCGGCCACGTAGTGCTCGTTGGCGCGCAGGACCAAGTCCGCGCCGTCGCGGCCGTCGATCGCGTATGGGCCTGAGCCGACGAAGCCCTCGACGCTCTGCCAGTCCGATGCGTTGGTGGCATTCCGCGGCACGACGAAGGTGCTCGGCGTGGCCGTGATGGCGGTGAAGTAGCCGGCCGGGTGGCGCAGCTTCACGACCAGCGTCGTGGCGTCGGGTGCTCGTACGCCGACATCATCCTCCGGACCGCCGGCAAGGCGCTCCGCTGCGCCTGCGATCAGGCTCAGCACATCCGGCGCGGTCGCGTGGGTGGCGGGATCCAGGAGTCGCAGCCACGAGCGGCGGACATCGGTTGCATCCAGCGGACTGCCGTCGGAGAAGCGCAATCCCTCGCGCAGGTGGAATGTGTAGGTCTGGCCGTCGCTGCTGAGGTCCCACGAGCGAGCCAGCGACGGGTACGGTTCGCCCCGCTCGTCCAGACGCGTCAGCCCAGCGTACAGCTGCAGCTGCAGCTGGACGTCGCCCGCGTCGGCGATGAATGCCGGGTCGAGCGCGCCGATCTCGCCGCCCAGATAGCGCAGCGGCGCCCCTGCGGCGCGGGCCGTCGCAACCGGCGGCGGCGCAGCGACGGCAACCAGCAACAGCACGCTGAAAAGCGCCGCGAGGCGCCGGACCGGCGCGGCCGGCATGCTCGAGCCGCTGAATCTGACGAAATGCTGGGGTGGTGACGCCGAGCAACTCGGCAGGCCCCTCCCCCTCGGGTCGCGGTGCACGGCGGGTAGTATACGGGCGCGATGCAGCACGTCCACGAGCACAAGTTTCAACCGCAACCGGCGGGTTCGCTGACGCTGCGACAGTTCATCGAATCGCTGCGACGCTGGACCCCCGAGATGCGGCAGGTGGTGCAGATCGCGCTGACCCGTAGCGAGTCGGAGCGGGGCAGCTACCTGCAGGGTTTCCACGCGCGGCACCACGAACGGGAACCGCAGGCCATCGACTCGTTCGTGCGCTGGGCCTACTCCGACCCGCGCCTCGATCACGTGCCGTCACTGATGGCCGAACTGGCGCGGCCAGACAGTGACTATCACGGCGCCCTGGAGCACGAAGCCGATGTCCTGGTCCGCATGCGGGCCGACGGAAAGACGCCGGTCCAGCGCGTCCACGACTACCTGGCGCTGCTCGAGATCGAGGGCAGCGGGCCGGTTCGCGCGGCCATCGCGCGGCTGCTGCCGCCGGGCACGCCAGACTCGAGCGTGGTGGCCACCATCCGCCAGATGAGGCGGCGCTGGATGGAGCTCTACGGCGACGACCAGTTCTTCGCCGAATAGACCATCAGCCTCGTCAGCCCGCGGTGCTGATGACCCGTCGCAGGTCGCAGCAGCGAACCAATGGTGGCGGCTATTTCGCGTCGCCGGCGCGCCGCAGATCGGCGTCATTCACATCCTTGCCGCGGCGGTGCCCGCGCGGCCAGGCGTCGTCGCGGCCCTGAAGACGCTCGGCGGCGGCGCCAGTGCCCGACGACTGGCTAGCCTCACCGGCGACCCTCTCATCGCGCGGCTGGACTCCACCTGGAATGGTCTCGGCGGCGAACTCCGGCTCGCGTCCGATGTAGGCGCCCGCATCGGGCTCATCGGGCGCGCGCTGCTGTCCGGGCGCTGACTCGTCGTGTTTGTTCATACCGTCCCGAGCTCAGCACGTCGCGTGCCGGTCCGCGCGCCATGCGGGCAGATCGTGTTATCAACCGTATACTCGATGCGCCCCGAACGCCGTCGCGCCAGTTCAGCGCGGTCCGTGGTGAGGTCGACCATCAGCATTCATCGTGTTCCAGGCTCCCTCCGGCGTGCCCCGCTGGTGCTCGCCGTGATCCTGTGGCTGCTGCTGCCCGGTCCGGTCGCTGCTCACTCTGAGCTCGTCTCCTCGTCGCCGGCGGCGAACGCCAGCCTGAAGGAGGTTCCCAGCGAGCTGAGCATGACGTTCACCGAGCCCATCGATCCGGCCACCGCATCGGTACAGCTTCTCGACCAGAACCAGACGGTCATCGAGGGAGTCGGCGATGTCGATGCACCCGGCGACGCGACCGTCGCAACGGTCTCGCTGCCGGCCCTCGACCCGGGCGTCTACACGGTCAGCTATCGCGTCACATCAGCCACCGACGGCCACGTCACGTCGGGCA
>JBBRXE010000188.1:0-3623 GCA_038248695.1 Candidatus Limnocylindria bacterium
CGCCAGTCCATGCTCGGGATGCGGCTCACCCAGCCCGGCCACAGGTCGACGGTCACGTCGCCGATGTCCGCCAACGTCTCTCGCGCCTCGGCCGCCGTCAGGCCGCTCAGGCGCTTGCGGATAGCGGTAACGTCGAGGGTCGGTATCGCGGCCGCGGTGACCGTCACGGCGACATGGACGGTGTCGCCCTGGAGTGCTGCGGCCCCGATCGCGACCTCGATGCTGTCAGGATCGAGCGTCGTTCCAGCGGGAATCGCTCCAGTCTCGGCCTGCAGCTGCTCCCGAGCCGCCGCCTCGACGTCGGTACGACGCACGCTCGGACGGTCGTACGCCAGCGAGCCGCTCAGCTCGAAGGTCGCCTCGTCTCGCGTCCCTACGAGGTCCTTCGGAATCGTCACCGTCGCCTTCTCGGGCTCGGACGGCGCAATCATCACCACGTCATCGTGTTTCGCCAGTTCGGCAACGAGCTGTGCGGCCAGGGCGTCTGACAGCGCCTTGTCGAGGGCGTCCACGTCCTCCTGCGTGACCTCCGGGGTGTGCGTCTCGGCGCCGCCGGCTGTAGCTTCCTGGTTGTTGACGATGCGATGCGTGGTATTCGGGAAGCCGCGCAGACAGAAGCTCAGCCCGTCGTCCTGGATTGTGTCGATGGCTCCTGCCGCGACGTTACCTGCCGGACCGGCGTCGATGGCCACGATCCCGATGCTCTGGCTCCCCGGCTTGATCCCCTGCCCGGTGAACTTGCCCTCCGGCACGACGACCGTCTCCACGGTTTCGAACACGACGTCGCCCGCCGCCACGCGCGTCGCCTGCGGGACGCGGCAGCGGCCGGGGTTGCCGCTCTGGAAGAGGACCGTGCCGCTGGCCTGGGTGCGCTCGACGTGGTCGCCGGTGGCCTTGGCGCTCATCGTCAGCGGAAGCACGCCGGTGATGTGCTGCTGATCAGGCGGCGCCACGCTGTAGCTGACCGGACCGACCGGCTTCGCGTCGGGCGTGATGCGGATGGTGGCCGCAGGCAGCACCGCCGCGGCAATACCGCCGGCCGCCACCACCGCGGCGATGAGCACGGCCACGCCGATGAACCGCACGGCCGGCCGTCTCCGCGCCTCCGGCCGCCGTCGCACCTCCGAGTGTCGTCGCGGACCCGGCGGCGGTGCTCGTCGCGTGGCAGTAGAGCGTTTCTCGACGACCGGAACCGCACGCGTCTCGTCGCCGGGGCTGGAGCGTGCCTTTGGGGCCACAACCGGCGGCGGCTCGGAGCGCACGACATGGATCGCGGCGCGGCGCGCTGGGGAGGCCTCGACGGCCGGTGCGTTGCCCGCGGTTGCCTCAGCCACCGATGCGTAAGCCGGGATACCGGCCTCGGCCGCCAAGGTGCGCGCCAGTGGATCGGCGACGAGCGCGAGCTCGCGGCTCTCGTCCGCCGCGACCCCGGCCAGCAGTCGCAAAGCGACCGCGGACGAGGTCGCCTTGGTGCGTCCCGGTGCCACCAGCACGATCCGTGGGGCATCGGTCTCGCGCAGTCGACGGATGACGGACGTGATCTCGTCGTCTGGCTCGAGGTAGATGATCTGCGGCTCGGACGCCATGCGCGCTAAAGGTTCATGGCGCGCACCGCGCGTCGCATGGCGCGCTCGACCGCCGTGGCCTGGGCGTCGAGGATGAGCGCCTGGTGGGCAAGCGCCATGGGCGTCACGTCCTGGCGCGTGGTCAGGCGCTGCGTGCCGTCACGCAGGCCGGTGACGTCGCCGGGAGTCAGCGCGATCACCTCCGGCCGTCGCGCAAAGGGCAGTGCATGCCACCACTCCGTGCCGGCCAAGGCCTCGCTAATCTGCTGCAGCTCGGCTCCGCCGCCGCACAGGTAGAGACGGCCCGGCAGGAGCTCGCCCTCGGCGAGGTCGCCGATCATCAGGCCGATGCCGCGCAGCCAGACGGCCGCATCTTCGGCGAGAGCCGCATCGAGGTCGCCGCGCGAGACGGATTCGGGCAACTCGCCGAGCTTCACCGCTTCGGCACGGCTGAATGGAAGGTTGAAACGCTCGGCCACGCCCTTGGTGAACGCTCGGCCGCCGAGGCTCAGCATCTTCGTCCCGGCGATGCCGCCATGGCGCACCAGCGCCACGTCGGTCGTGCCGCCGCCGATGTCGATGAACACGGCGCCGGCGTCACCGACCTCGCCCGGATCCAGGCAGGTGGCCACCGCGTACGGCTCGGCGATGACACCCATCAGGTCGAGGCCCAAAGCATGCGCGACCGACTGCAGCGCGCCGAGGTGGACCATCGGTGCGAAGGCATTGAAGATGGCGAGCTCCATCTGCGCACCGGTGAAGCCGATTGGGTTGCTTACCGCGTAGCCATCCATCTTGATCTCGACGATGGCGGCATGCACCAGTCGCACGTCGAGCCGCTCGATCCCGCTCTCCCAGCCGATGCGGCGCTCCGCGTCGCGCAGCGCCTGGTCCTGCACCCGCCGCACGATGCGCTGCAGCTCCTCCTCCGTCAGTGGCGACCGTGGATCGTGACGCTGGTGGGTGACCGTAGAGGTGGTGCCCTTCACCAGCTCGCCGGCGATGCCGATGACGGCCGCCGTCGGCTTGATGCCGGCGCTCGCCTCCGCCTCGGCGAGTGCGGCGGCGCAGTTGGCGACCACCGCGTCGATGTCACTCACCGTGCCGCTCTGCATATGGGTCAGCCCTTGCCGCTGGCGGCCGACGCCGCGCACCACACCGTGGACGCCGCTCTGCTCGCCTGGCTCCAGTCCGACGATCAGCGCCTTGGCAAACTCGGTGCCCACGTCCAGCGCCGTGAGCGCCGGCGGCTGCCGCTGCCCCCCGCGCCCGCGCCCCATCGCCCCGAGCCGGCCGGCGACCCGTCCGAGGAGCTGGGGCATCAACCCGCCTCGATTTGCTGCAGCGTTTCGAGCGCGAGCCGCGTCGCCTCGCGCAGCGCTTCGTCGAGGCGGGAGGCATCCTTGCCCCCGGCCTGTGCCAGCTCGCCACGGCCGCCGCCCCCGCCGCCGATCATGGGAGCGACGCCCCGGATGATCGACACTGCATCAAAGCCCTCGGCCACCAGGTCGCGGCTGGCGGCGACCATCAGCACCGGGCCGCTACCGCTTCCGGAGGCGACGACCACGAAGCGGCCGGCCGACGCCCGCAGGTCGTCGACGAGTCCGCGCAGCGCAGTCGCATCCGCTTCTGGGTAGGCCTGCACTACGACGCGCGCCTCACCTGCCTCGGTGGCGCCTTCGATCGCCGCTCTCGCGTCGATTCGGCTCGCTGCCGTCGCGCGGGGCTCGCGCGCGGCCTTTTCGGCCTCGCGGACCCGAGCCAGCAGCGCCTCGATGCGGGACCCCACGTTCTCCTCGCGATCGCCGAGCAGCTGCGCAGCATCGTGGAGCGCCTCCAGGCGGCGCTCGACCAGCTCCTCGGCCGCGGCGCCGGTCACCGCCTCGATGCGACGCAGACCGGCACCGATGCTCGACTCGCCGGTGATGCGCAGCGACCCGATCTGGCCGGTCGCCTGCACGTGCGTGCCACCGCACAATTCCCTGCTGTAGCCGTCCACCTGGATGACGCGAACCGAAGCCGGCGCGTACTTCTCGCCGAAGAACATGTCGGCGCCCA
>JBBRXE010000189.1:0-3623 GCA_038248695.1 Candidatus Limnocylindria bacterium
GTCGAGGAAGCCGCCGACCTGCTGCGCTACTACAGCGACGAGATGGAGCGCAACGACGGCTTCGTGAAGCCCATGGGCTCGCTGTCCGACGCGGAGCACACGCGCAGCGTGCTAAAGCCGCACGGCGTATGGGCGGTCATCAGCCCGTTCAACTTTCCCATGGCGCTGTCCGGCGGACCGAGCGCCGGGGCACTCATCGCCGGCAACACGGTCGTACTCAAGCCCAGTTCGGACGCGCCGCTGCTCGGCTACAAGTTCGGCGAGGCGCTGCGCGAGGCCGGACTGCCTGACGGTGTCTTCAACTTCGTCACCGGGCCGGGCGAGACGGTCGGCGCCGAGCTGGAGGAGAACCCGGGCATCGGCGGCATGGTCTTCACCGGTTCGTACGACGTTGGCATGAAACTCTACAAGGGGTTCACCAGGGATATTCCGCGGCCGATCATCACCGAGATGGGCGGCAAGAACCCGGCGATCGTGACCGCCAGCGCCAACCTCGACGAGGCCGCTGAGGGCGCCATGCGCTCGGCATTCGGATTCGACGGCCAGAAGTGCAGCGCACTGGCGCGCGTCTACGTCGACAAGCGCGTCATCGGCGAGTTCGTCGACAAGCTGGTGGAGCGGACGCAGACGATCGCGGTCGGCGACCCTACGAAACGTGAGAATTGGATGGGTCCGGTCATCAACCAACGCGCGCTCGACACGTTCACGCGTGCCGTCGACGAAGCCAAGGCCGATGGCGGCACCATCGCGATCGGCGGCGAGGTGCTGCGTGACGAGGAGACCGGCCGCGGCTACTTCCCCGCGCCGACGGTGGTCACCGGGCTCCCGACGACGCATCGGCTCTTCCGCGACGAGCTGTTCGTGCCGCTGCTGGTGGTCGGGGCGGTCGATTCGCTCGACGAGGCACTGACCCTCGCGAACCAGACCGAGTACGGCCTGACGGCGGGCATCTTCAGCGAGGACCGCGGCGAGATCCAGCGCTTCCTGGACGCCATCCAGGCGGGCGTGGTGTACGTCAACCGTCGGGCCGGAGCCACCACCGGCGCCTGGCCCGGCATCCAGAGCTTCGGTGGCTGGAAGGGCTCCGGCTCCTCTGGGAAGAGCGGACTGGGCCCGTACTACGTCCAGCAGTTCATGCGCGAGCAGTCACAGACCATCATCGGCGAGCCGCCGGCATCATGAGCACCAACGGCCGCGGCCCCACCGAGATCCAGATCGAGATCGAGGAGGACGACGATGACGCGCTTGAAACCGCCGTCGATTCGTCCGGATGGTTCAGCGTGCAGCTTCGCTACGCGTACGTCATCGCATCGGCCGATGCGCCGTACCTCGTCGAGGACCGCGTCGTGCTGGTCGACGGCGAGGACGAGGAGGCGGCGCTGGGTCGTGGCTTCGAGCTGGCCGCCGAGTACGAGGACGACTTCGAGACCGATGAGGGGGAGGCCGGCACCATCCGCTTCGAAGGCATCGTGGCCATAAAGGAGCTCGACGACGTCCCGGCGGCCGGCACCGAGGTCTGGCACGAGTTCATGTCGCCCAACCCCGCCGAGACCGATGGCGACGGCGAGTCACTGCCACCCGTTCGCCCCCTCGAGATGGCGTTCCCGCGCGGCCACGACGACTGACAGCTGATGGCCCGTAGCGCCGTTACGCCATGCCGGTATCTGATGCCCCATTCACTGAAGGATCTGAACCGAGTCGGCCCTCCGGCCGCATTCACTGAAGACTGTGGCTCGCCATTGCGGCTTTCTGGCGGCGCCTCTCACTCTCAGCTGAATCGCATCCGAGCCGAAGCGCCGCGTACAGTCTTGTGTGAATGAGTGGTTGGCGCGGAGCGGCGTATGAGCTCCTCCGCCCGCTCCTCTTCGCGCTCGATGCTGAGCGCATCCACCACCTGACCCTCGGCGGCCTGCAGTTCGCCGGCTCCACTCCTCCCGGCCGCGGGCTACTTCGCTTCGTCTCCGGCGCAGGGCCGGAGGACCCGGTCGATCTCATGGGCGTCCGTTTCCGCAACCGCATCGGCCTGGGCGCCGGCTTCGACAAGGATGGCGTCGCCCTTCGCGGCTGGGCAGCGCTGGGACTCGGTTTCGCCGAGGTCGGCACGGTGACGCCCCTGCCCCAGGCCGGCAATCCACGACCCCGCCTCTTCCGCCTGACCGATACCGCGGCGCTCATCAACCGCATGGGCTTCAACAACCTCGGGGCCGATGCACTCGCCACGCGCTTGGCGCGCGTCCGCCCGCAGCTGCCCGCCGGCTTCGTCGTCGGGGTGAACATCGGCCGCAACCGCGATGCCTCCGACGAGGTCGCTGATTACCGCGCCGCCTACCGCGCCGTCGCGCCGGTCGCTGACTACGTGGCCGTCAACGTCTCGTCGCCGAACACGCCGGGCCTCCGCAGCCTGCAGCAGCCGTCGCGCCTGCTCGCCCTGCTCGACGCACTTGCTGCCGAGATGCCGTCGCGCCCGCTCGTTGTCAAGCTGGCGCCGGATCTGGAGGGGGCCGAATTCGACGCGCTCGTTCGTGCCCTGGCGGCCTCGCCCGCGGCCGGCCTGATCCTGTCGAACACGACGCCGCAGCACGACGGCGAGGCAGGTGGTCTCTCCGGTCGTCCGTTGCTGCCCGGCGTGCTCGTGGCGGTGTCCCATGCGCGCGAGCTCGCCGGTGATCGCCTGATCCTCATCGGCTCGGGCGGGATCGCCAGCGGCGAGGACGCAGCCGCGGCCCTCGACGCCGGCGCCGACCTCGTGCAGCTCTGGACGGGCCTGGTCTACCGCGGTCCCGGCCTCATCGGTGACGCAGTCGGGGATGCCTCCAGCGGCCGGGGATTCAGTTCCGGCCTCCACGTTTGACGGATGAGACACCAAACTCATCGGCGGCATGCCCGCGCATGGCTGATACCATAGCCACCAGATCTAGCCAGGGGCGCGGGCAGGACGCGCCGCTCCTTCCGTAGTGCTACCCATGACCACCATCGAGGCCACCCCCGCGCCCGCGGCTGCGCAGAATCTCGACGCCCCGCACATCGTCACCGAGCTGCCCGGGCCGAAGTCGCGCGCGATCATCGCGCGCGACGCCGCCGTCGCCAGTCCTTCGCTGACCCGCGCCTACCCACTCGTCGCCGACACCGGCGCCGGCTACGTCGTGACCGATGTCGACGGCAACCGCTTCCTGGACTTCGCTGCCGGCATCGCGGTGGCCAGCACCGGCCACAGCCACCCCCGCGTCGTCGCGGCGATCACGCAGCAGGCTGAGCGACTCATCCACATCGCCGCCACGGACTTCTACGAGCCGCGCTACGTCGAGTTCATGGAGCGCGTCGCATCCGTCGCGCCATTCAAGGAGAAGGCGCGCGTCTTCCTCACCAACTCGGGCACTGAGGCAATCGAGGGTGCCATCAAGCTGGCGCGCCATCACACCGGCCGCTCCGGCCTCATCGCCTTCGAGGGCGCCTTCCACGGACGCACCATGGGTGCGCTATCCCTGACGAACAGCAAGGTCAAGCAGCGCGCCGGCTTCGGCCCGCTGATCCCGATGGTCCATCACGCGCCATACCCGCGCGTGCGCGCCTGGCGCGAGGGAACGGGTGGCGACGGCAGCGCCGAGCTGGACGCGTTGCGCAAC
>JBBRXE010000190.1:0-3621 GCA_038248695.1 Candidatus Limnocylindria bacterium
CGGCGAAGGCCGGCAAGACCACGGTGCTCAAGCAGATCGCCGCCGGGATCACCGACAACCATCCGGAGGCACTCCTCATGGTCGCCCTCATCGGCGAGCGGCCGGAGGAGGTGACCGACATGCAGCGCAGCGTCAAGGGCGAGATCTATTCCTCGACCTTCGACGAGCCGACCGAGAACCACACCCGAGTGGCCGAGATGTGCCTGGAGATCGCCAAGCGGCAGGTCGAGACCGGCCGCAACGTGGTGATCCTGCTCGACTCGATCACGCGCTTGGCCCGCGCCTACAACCTGGCGCTGCCGGCCAGCGGCAAGACGCTCTCGGGCGGCGTCGACCCGGTCGCGCTCTACCCGCCCAAGCGCTTCTTCGGCGCCGCGCGCAACATCGAGCACGGCGGCTCACTGACGATCATCGCCACATGCCTGGTCGACACCGGCAGCCGCATGGACGACGTCATCTACGAGGAGTTCAAGGGCACCGGCAACATGGAACTGGCGCTCGACCGAAAGCTCAGCGAAAAGCGAATCTTCCCGGCCATCGACGTGGCCCGCTCGGGCACCCGCCGCGAGGAGCTGCTGCTTGACGAGAACACGCTCAAGATGGTGTGGACCATGCGCCGCATGCTCTCCGCGCTCGGCCCCAACGAGGGCATCGAGCTGCTCATGCAGCGGCTCGGCAAGACGAAGGACAACGCCGAGTTCCTCGTCTCGCTGACCAAGTCCGTCGAGGCTTCCGAGCGCTAGCCGCTCCGTGCCCTTTCCTCTGCGCCGCGTCATCGTCCCGGTCCTGCTGCTGGCCCTGACGGCCTGCGGGGCGGTTCCGGCACCTTCGCCGAGCCTGTCGTCGTCGTCGTCGACCGATCCGTCGGCTGCCGCGACGAGCAGCGTGCCGCCGGGCGGCGTGGTCGCGGCACCGGGGTCCGACAGCGAGGTGTATCGGCCCAACCCCAAGGCGATCACCGTCGCCATCGATCCGGGCCACGGCGGCTGCCTGGACTGGGGTGTGCCGGACCCGTCGAAACGAGGCCCGGCCTATGCGGAGAAGGCGATGACACTGGGCATCGGCCTGGCGCTGCGGCGGCTGCTCGAGGCGCAGGGCATCAGCGTGGTCATGACCCGTGACCGCGACGTCGCGCTGGCCGGCGACAACGACCCGAACTTCGGCTGCAACGGCCCCCCGTGGCGTGACGTGGACGGCGACGGCCAGGCCGGCTTCGAGGAGACAGGGCGTATCCGGACCCGTGACGAGCTGCAGGCGCGCATCGACCTCGCCAACGTGGTGCGTGCCGACGTGCTGGTCAGCATCCACATCAACTCGCCGACCGAAAATGGCGTGCCGGTCCAAATCGCCTTCACTGAGACCTACTACGACGACGAAACGCCCTGGGGCATGGCACGCACGGAGCAGCTCGCGCACCTGGTCCAGTCCGGCGTCTCGGCTGCCTTCGACGGCGTCCCCTACGAGCACCAGGACCGCGGCATCGACGCAAAGGCCTTCTACATCATCGCCCGCCAGTGGGCCGATGGCGACACCTGCGAGACGCCCGGCGACACATGGTGCTCACCGCATCGCGGTCTGCAGACGCCCGGCGTGCTGAGCGAGGTTGGTTCCATCAGCGTGGCCGCTGAGCAGGACCTGCTCGTCAGCGAGCGCGGCCAGCAGATGGTCGCCCAGGGCATCGAGCAGGGCCTGGCGCAGTATTTCGCCGATAGGCCGCTGTCGGTGCGCTACGACGCGCTGATGCCGGGCGGCGAGGCCGGGGTCGCTCCGCCCGCGGCGGCTGGCGACGGTGCTCCATTCTTCGTACCTGTGATGCCCGCCGCGAGCACGCCGTTGCCCATCCGGCTGACGAATACCGGCAGCCAGGCCTGGCCCACCGGGCTCGAGCTGCGTGCCGGCTGGCAGGCGAGCGACGCGCCGTACCTCGCGACGGCGCCATCCGACCTGGAGGCGCTCAACGTGGTCGTGCCGGCGCTGAACCCGGGTGAATCCGTCGAGATCATGGCGGCGTTGGTTTCGCCGACGGTCGCCGGCCGCGCGCTGCTGTGGATGAGCCTGGCAGATGGAACACGGCTGCTGAGTGACGCCGGCTCACCGGCGCTGCAGCTCGCACGCGTTGCGCATTGACCAGGCCTTGTTAGCACTGCTACCATCCTGCGTGCGCGACCTTGGCCGCCCGGCGTACGTCGTTCGGCTCGGGAATGAGTGAGGTCGTGCAGCCGACCATCAGCACCCGCACTGCGCTGGAGCTTCGTATTGCCCGACCTGCGACAACCATTGCGCCGAATCAATGCGTCACGCGTGGTCGCGCGTGCCAGCGCGCACCTCAGCGTCATCGCACTGTTGGCCGTCGCCTCGGTTCTGAGCGTCGCGGCGGCGCAGTCTGCGACCTTCGCGCATGCGGGCGATGCGAGCCGACAGGTCGCGTATGGATTCGTGTCAGCCGCCCGCGCGGCGGGCATCACCGACTCGGTGGAACGCACGGCACACTACGACATCCAGGCAGATCCGCTTCGCAACGACCCCGTCATCTCCCGCCGGGCCGCTCCGACCGTCCCTCCCACACCGGCCGCCACACCGGTAAAGCCGGGGCCGGCCACCCCTGAGCCTCCGAGGGCGGTCGCGGCTCCGCCAGTTGGCGCGGCCACCGCCTCGCGCAGTGGCAAGCTTCTCTGGCCGCTTGCCGGCGGAGTCATCACGCAGTACTACCACGCCGGCCACCTCGCCCTGGACATTGCCGGGCCTGCCGGCCACCGCGTAAATGCGTCCGAAAGCGGCGTCGTGGTGTGGGCCGGCTGGCGCAACAACGGCGGCGGCTACGTCGTGCAGATCGACCATGGCAGCGGGCTGCAGACCGCCTACAACCATCTCGGTGCCATGTGGGTCAGCGTCGGGCAGAAGGTCGTGCGTGGTCAAGGCATTGGTGCCGTGGGTTGTACCGGCGACTGCACCGGGCCGCATGTCCACTTCGAGGTGATCGTCGGCGGCGTCTACGTCAACCCGCTGCGCTATCTCTAGGCGCAGCGTTCGCACGCTCTTCGGCGAGGTCGGGCTATGCTGCCGGCCATGTTCGCTGATCACGTCCGCATCCACATCGAGGCCGGTGACGGTGGTGACGGCTCCGCATCCTTCCGCCGCGAAGCCCATGTACCGCGTGGCGGACCGGACGGCGGAGATGGCGGCAGGGGCGGCAGCCTGATCCTGGTGGCCGAGCCGGGAATGACCACGCTCGGCGACTACCGTCGTTCGCGGCACTTCCGCGCCAAGCCAGGAGGTGCCGGCAGCAAGCGCCGCTCCCATGGCCGCAACGCGCCCGACGTCGAGCTGCGCGTCCCGCCCGGTACGGTGGTGCGCACCTCGCCGCAGGGGGAATGGATCGGCGAGCTATTGGAGCCCGGCGACCGGCTCGTCGTCGGGCGCGGCGGTCGCGGCGGTCGCGGCAACACGCACTTCGTCAGCTCCACCCACCAGGCGCCCACCCATGCGGAGAAGGGCGATCCCGGCGAGGAGCGCTGGATTGATCTCGAGCTGAAGCTGATTGCCGACATCGGCCTCGTCGGACAGCCGAACGCCGGTAAGTCGACGCTGCTGGCGGCTCTGACCGCCGCGACGCCGCGCATC
>JBBRXE010000191.1:0-3617 GCA_038248695.1 Candidatus Limnocylindria bacterium
AAGGATGTTGAAGACTTCCGGGTGCGCCTTCTCGATCTCGTCGAGCAGCACGACGCTGTAGCTCTTGCGACGCACCGCCTCGGTGAGCTGCCCGCCCTCGTCGAAGCCGACGTAGCCAGGAGGCGCGCCGACGAGGCGCGATACGTTGTGACGCTCCATGAACTCGCTCATGTCGATCTTGATGAGCGCCTCTTCGGAGCCGAACATGAACTCCGCGAGGGCACGAGCCAGTTCCGTTTTGCCCACGCCGGTCGGCCCGGAAAAGATGAACGAGCCGATCGGACGCTTCGGGTCCTTCAGGCCGGCGCGCGCTCGGCGGACGGCCCGACTGATGGTGGTGATCCCCTCTTCCTGGCCGATGTAGCGCTTGTGGAGCGCGTCCTCCATGTGCAGCAGGCGCTCGGATTCCTCGACGCTGATCTTGATGACCGGAATGCCGGTCCACATGCTGACGACCTGGGCGATGTCCTCATCGGTGACAAACGGCACGTCCTTGGCCGTCTCCTCGTGCCAGGCCGCGCGCATCTCCTCGATCTTCTCGCGCCCCTGCGCCTCCTCGTCGCGCAGCCGCGCGGCAGCCTCGTAGTCCTGGGCGGCGATCGCCTCATCCTTCTGGCGCGTCACGTCCTCGAGGGCGTGCTGCGCCTCCTTGATGTTCGGCGGAGCCGATGAGCGCCGAAGCCGCACGCGCGATCCCGCCTCGTCGATCAGGTCGATCGCCTTGTCCGGCAGGGCGCGGTCTGCGACGTAGCGCACGCTGAGGTCCACGGCCGCGCGAACGGCCTCGTCGGTGATCTTGACGTGGTGATGATCCTCGTACCGGGACCGAATCCCAAAGAGGATCTCGACCGCCTCGTCCATGGTCGGCTCCTCGACCATGACCGGCTGGAAGCGGCGTTCCAGCGCCGCGTCCTTCTCGATGTACTTGCGGTACTCGTCGAGCGTCGTGGCGCCGATGCACTGCAGCTCGCCGCGCGCCAGTGGCGGCTTGAGGATGTTGGCCGCGTCGATGGCGCCTTCGGCCGCACCGGCGCCCACCAGGGTATGCAGCTCATCGATGAAGAGCACGCTGTCATCTGAGCTGCGCAGCTCCTCGATGATCTTCTTGAGCCGCTCCTCGAACTCGCCGCGGTACTTGGTTCCCGCCACCAGCGAGCCGATGTCGAGGGTCAGCACGCGCTTGTCGGTCAGCGTCTCCGGCACGTCACCGGCCACGATCCGTTGGGCCAGGCCCTCGGCGATGGCCGTCTTGCCCACACCGGGCTCGCCGATCAGCGCCGGGTTGTTCTTCGTCCGGCGGCTCAGGATCTGGATGACGCGTTCGATCTCCTTCTCGCGACCGATGACCGGGTCCAGCTTGCCGGCGCGCGCTGCCTCGGTCAGGTTGATCCCCAGTTGGTCGAGCGTGGGCGTCTTGGACGGGCGCTTCGACTCCTGCGTCGGCGACACACTGGTGCTCTGGCTGAGGACGTGGATCACCTGGTGACGAACCTTGTCCAGGTTGACGCCCAGGCTCTCCAGCACGCCCGCGGCGATGCCTTCGCCCTCGCGGACCAGGCCGAGCAGCAGGTGCTCGGTGCCGATGTAGTTGTGGCCCAGCCGTCGAGCCTCATCGATGGCCAGCTCGATCACCCGCTTGGCGCGTGGCGTCAAGCCCACCTCGCCGACGACCGGCCGGTCGCCGCGCCCGATGATGAACTCAACCGCGGTGCGTACCTTCGACAGCTCGACGTTCATGTTTTCCAGCACGCGCGCCGCCACGCCCTCGCCCTCGCGCACGAGACCGAGGAGCAGGTGCTCGGTGCCGATGTAGTTGTGGTTGAAGCGCTGAGCCTCATCCTGCGCCAGGGTGAGAACCTTTCGCGCCCTATCGGTGAACTTGTCGAATCTGTCCATGTTCGCGTTCCGTGCTCGGGTTGATGGTTGGCCGCTCGCACACGCTTCCGTGGAGTGTACGGCACGAACGGCGAGCGATGCCTGTTTCAGTTACTACGCTGCCAGGATGCGCCTGGCTCACGTTTTCCGCCGGTGAGTGCATGAGGCGGACCCGATCATCGGGCCCGCCTTGAACGCTATGGATCGGATGGACGACCGTCGGGCCGTCGGCATCGGTCAGACCTTGGCGTCCGCCTCGACGGGAGCTTCTCCGTCGTCTTCGGTCGTGGCGGCCTCGGCTTCGACCACGGTGGTCGCCTCAGCCTCCGGTACCGTCGCTTCGGTTTCGGTCTCGGTCGCCTCGCTTGGCGACGCTTCTGCCGTCGATGCGTCCGCCTTGGCGGTCACCGGTTCTGGGTCGGCATCGGTCGAGGGCTCGGCTTTGGCCTCGCTTGAGGGCTCCGGCTCGGCCTTCGGCTCCGGCTCGGCCTTCGGCTCCGGCTCGGCGTTTGGCTTCGCTTCGGCTTCGGCCTTCGGCTCCGTTTCGGCCTTCGGCTCCGGCTTGGCCTTGGCATGCGGCTCAGCCATTGCCTCGGCCTCCGGAGCTGCCTCGCGAGCTGCCTGCGTCGCGCGGAACTGCTCGAGCAGGCCCGATTCGGCGAAGGCAGCAGCCATCGTATTGTCGATCCCGTCCTCGGGCTCGGCGGTGGCGTCCTCCGGACGGAAATGCTCGCGCCGTTCGCGACGCTCGCGCCGGGGTCGCTCCTCACGCTGCGCCGGACCAGCGGTCGGGGCGGCGGTCGGGCGATCCTCGGCCTGCTTGAGGCTGAGGCCCAGTCGATGTCGCTCCGAGTCGAGGGAGATGATCTTGAGGTTGAGCGCCTCGCCCTCCTTGACCACGTCACCGGGATGCGCGACACGCTGGTTGGAGAGCTCGCTGATGTGGATCAGGCCCTCGAGACCCTCCTCGACGCGCACGAACGCGCCGAAGTTCACCAGCTTGGTGACGGTGCCCTCGATGACATCGCCGATGGTGTACTTGGCGACCGACTCCTGCCACGGATCGGGCTGCAGGCGACGGATCGACAGGCTGATCCGGCCGCGCTCGTGGTTGATGTCGATAACCTCGGCCTCGACCTCGTCGCCGATGGCGTAGGCAGTCTCCGGGTTATTGACCTTGTTCCACGACAGTTCGCTCTTGTGGACGAGGCCATCGATGCCGCCCAGGTCGATGAAGACGCCGAACGGAGCGATGCTCCGCACCTGGCCGGTGACCCGCTGGCTGACCTGCAGACTGCTGAACAGCTCGTCGCGCTTCTCGCGGCGCTCCTCGTAGAGGGCGACCTTCTCCGACAGGATGAGGCGGTTCGCCTTGCGATTGACCTCCAGAATCTTCAGCCGGAGGGTGCGACCAACGAATGGCTGCAACTTCTCGGCGATCTCCTGCGCGGCGTCGCGCGGCTGCTCATCGCGCGGCCGGCGCGGGAAGTCGACGATCTGGCTGATCGGCACGAAGCCACGCACCCCCAGGTCGACGATAAGGCCGCCCTTGTTGTGATCGATGACGCGTGCCTCGACGATCTCGCCCGCGTCGAAGCGCTCCTGCATTGCGCGCCACTTGCGCTCGAGGCCGGCACGACGCAGCGACAGGACCGCGTGGCCCTCCGGCGATTCCGGCTGCAGGACGTAGACGAGCACCTCGTCGCCCATCTTCAGCTCGGCGCGGCCCTCGTCGCCGTCGC
>JBBRXE010000192.1:0-3565 GCA_038248695.1 Candidatus Limnocylindria bacterium
CGAGACGGTCCAACGCAAGGTCCAGCTGCGCATCCCCGATCTGCAGCTCCAGCCGCTGGCCAGCGACGCGGCCGAGGTGCACCGCCTCGACCGCGGACGCCGCCGCCTCCGTGCGCACCGCGTCCACGGCAGCCGGCGCGACCGCCACGATGACGCGTCCCGCCTGCTCGCCGAAAAGCGTGGCACCTGGCAGCCCCGTCGCCGCCAGGGAAACCGACGCGCCGGCGCCCGAAGCGATGGCCATGCGCGCCAACGCGACCCACAGCCCGCCCAGCGACACGTCGTGCGCGCCGTGCAGCAACCGCGCGGAGGCGAGGCGCGGCAGCAGATCCACCAGCCGGGCAGCCGCCTCGAGGTCCAGCTGCGGCCGGCCGCCGGAGACTCCGCGCAGGGTGGCGCGCTGCGAGCCGGCCAGCGACGACGCATCGAATCCCGGCGCGCCGAGGAGCCACAGCTCGTCGCCATCGGTCCAGCGCATGGGGACGGCCAGCGACCGGTCATCGAGCAGGCCGACCATGCCGACCAGCGGCGCCGGCAGAATCGGCCCAGCCGGCGTCTCGTTGTAGAGGCTGACGTTCCCCGACACGATCGGAATGCCGAGTGCGCGACACGCATCGGAGAGCCCCGCCACTGCCTCGGCGAGCTGCCAGTAGCCCTCCGCCGTCTCGGGGGAGCCGAAGTTGAGACAGTTGGTCAGGCCGATCGGCCGAGCACCACTGACGGCCACGTTCAACGCCCCTTCGACCACCGCGCCTGAGGCGGCCATCCGCGGATCGAGCTCGGCGCCACGACCTGGACCGTCCAGGCTGCAGGCCAGCGCCCGTCGGGTGCCCTTGACGCGCAGCAGCGCCGCGTCGCCCTCGCCGGGACCAACCATCGTCCGGGTCCCGTTCATGTGGTCGTACTGGCGCCACACCGGTCTGCGGCTGCGCACGTTCGGGCTGGCCAACAATTCCAAGAGGTCGGAGACCGATGGCGGCTGCGCCGCGAGCGGCTCGAGATCGACCGCGTGGCGCTCGGCGAGGTCGCGCGGTGGGTGTCCGTCGCGGGTGTAGCGCGGCGCATCGTCGGTCAACGCGTGGCCGGTCACCTCGCACACCGGTGCACCGTGCCACGAACAACGCACCACGGGCGCATCGGTCACACGTCCAATGGTGACCGCGTGCAGCTCATAGCGGTCGAAGATGCGCTGCACCTCCGCCTCGCGGCCCGCCTCGACGACGATCAGCATCCGCTCCTGTGACTCGCTGAGCAGCACGTCGTATGGCGACATGCCGGACTCGCGTCGCGGAACGAGGTCGAGCTGCACCTCGGCGCCGCAGCCGCCGCGCGACGAGAGCTCGGCCAGCGCACAGGTCAGCCCCGCCGCGCCGAGATCCTGCATGGCCACCACCGCGTCGAGCTTCGACAGCTCCAGGCAGGCCTCCATGAGCAGCTTCTCGAGGAACGGATTGCCGACCTGCACTGCCGGCCGTCGCTCCTCACGATCGTCGCCGAGCGTCGCCGACGCGAAGGAGGCTCCCTGGATTCCGTCGCGCCCGGTTGCCGCTCCGACGAGCAGCAGCGCGTTGCCTGCGCCCGCGGCTCGTGCCAGGGTGATGTCGGCATGCCGCGCAATGCCGAGGCACATGGCGTTGACCAGCGGGTTGCCGCTGTAGCTGGCATCGAAGAAGAGCTCGCCGCCCACGTCGGGGATACCGATGCAGTTGCCATAGCCGGCGATCCCCGCCACCACGCCGCCGAACAGGTGACGGTTGCGGTTGGCGGCCACAGCATCGGTCCGCTCATCAGCTTCGAGCGGCCCGAAACGCAGCCCGTTGAGGAGCGCGATCGGCCGGGCGCCCATGGTGAAGATATCGCGGATGATGCCGCCGACGCCAGTGGCGGCTCCCTGGTACGGCTCGACCGCGGACGGGTGGTTGTGCGACTCGACCTTGAAGACGACCGCCAGGCCGTCGCCGATGTCGAGCGCCCCGGCGTTCTCGCCGGGTCCGACCAGCACTCGGCTGCCGGTGGTCGGGAGGGTGGCGAGCAACGGAGCCGAGTTCTTGTAGGCGCAGTGCTCCGACCACATCGCGCCGAACATGCCCAATTCGACGCCATTCGGCTCGCGTCCCAGGACGCGGACGACCCCGGCGTACTCCTCCTCGGTCAGGCCGTGGCGCTCAGCGGGGGCTGCGAGGGTCAGCCTACCGGTCCTCCCAGCGGCCGGTCTCGCCCGAGCTCGACCATGATGGTGCCGCCCGCCGCGGCGAGGACGGCCAGGAAGAAGACGACGCCGGCGAAGTTGGCACCGAAGCCCACCCGCCACAGACCGATGCCGAACGCGGCGACCGCCACGACCAGCACCCACAGTCGCCGATGGGCGAAGTCCGGGATGTTCGACGCCAGGAAGACGCTGGCCGACACGGCCAGCAGCAGCAGGAACACGATCAGCGTCACCGGGTTGGCGAAGGTCCGGAAATCGAGCAGCAGCGAGAGGGCCGCCACCAGCGAGCCGACGCCGATGAGCCAGCCGGAGAGCATGACCGGCCAGGTGAACGGCAGCTCGACCTGCTCGCCGATCCCGCGCCGCGGACCGCCCGGTACCGGCGCCGCGACGACGGGCGGGGCAGGCGGCTCGGCAGCCGGTGCGCGGCGTGCCGACGGGCGCGCGTCGTGGGTTTGCTCCGGATCCGGTTCCGGCTCACCCATCTGTGCAGATTCGCGCATCGGCGCAGGTTCGATTGCCGTTTCGGGATCCGGCTTGGGCTCGCCCTGCGCGGCCGTTTCGGGTTCCGGCCAGGCCGGTGCCGGCGGAATATCGGCCTGCTGCGCGTCCGGCTCGATGGGATTGCCGCATGACGGACAGAAGACGGCGGTCTCGTCGACCTCCGTGCCGCAGATCCCACAGAAGTGGGTGGCCAACACCTCAGCCTCTCGCGAAGCGGGTCAGCGTTCCGATGATCGCGATCAGCGCCGCCAGGAACGCGATGATTCCGCCGGGGGTCAGGTTGCGGAGCATCCCGGCGAGGTCGCCGCCGGATCCACCCAGGACCTCGACGACCACGAACAGGACAGCCAGTCCGATGCTCCAGATCAGCGCGATCAGCAGGCCGATCGACTGCCGCCTCCCGGGGACGGCCCAGATGACGCCGGCGATCGCCAGCGCCACCAGCAGCAGGACGAGCAGTGGCGCCACGGCGGCGAAACCAAAGTAGGCGTGGTCGGCGATGCCGGCGGCCACGGTGGCGTAGCCGTCCCAGAACCCGATGCCATAGCCACCTGCGCCGAATGCGCGCTCGAATAATGACCCGGCACCGTATGCGAAGGGCAGCAGCCAGAACGTCGCCAGACCGACCGCCGCGATGAGCAGCACGATAGGCCCGAGGATGGCGTGGTTTCGTTCCCCGGCGACCATTGCCTCGGCCGGCGATGTCTCGCCCGCGACGGCGGGCGGCACGTACCCGGGAGCGGGACTGACGCGCAGGTTCGCACCGCAGTTCTGGCAGAAGGCCGTGCCGGAGCGGTTGTGCGTGCCGCAGCGCGGGCAGGCCTGCGTGCCCTCCGGCGTACCGGGGCGCTC
>JBBRXE010000193.1:0-3540 GCA_038248695.1 Candidatus Limnocylindria bacterium
CCGCCGAAGACGTAGCCGATGCGTCGCCGCACCTCGGTCGTCTCCGTCACCACGTCGTGTCCCATCACGCGGGCCGTCCCGCTCGTCGGCAGGAGCAGGGTGATCAGCATCTTGATGATGGTGGTCTTGCCAGCCCCGTTGGGGCCGAGCAGGCCGAAGAGCTGGCCATGCTCGACCGCGAAGCTGATGCCCCTGACCGCCGGCACTTCGATCTTCCTGCGGCGCAGCACGCCGAGGTGGGTCCGATAGGTCCGCACCAGGTCGAGCGCCTCGATCGCCGCGCCCGTGGGTCGGGCTGCGAGCCTCGTCGCCGGCTGGGCTGCGCGGGCTCGCCCGCGGTCGGTCATCGTCATGGAGTCCGACATTCTATCCTGCGCATCCCCGCCGCCCGGTCGCTCGTCTCTCGCTGGCGCGTGGAGGCGCCCCATCGACCGCGTGGAGGCGCCCATCGACCGCGTGGAGGCGCCCATCGACCGCGTGGAGGCGCCCATCGACCGCGTGGAGGCGCCCATCGACCGCGTGTCGCTCAAATACACTATCGGTGAGCGGTTAGGCGGTCTGTCGCCCCAGCCAGCGCGGTCGCCGCGGAATCTCAAGGGTTGCTAGAGCGGCAAATTCCCGCAAAGCTATGCCTTCCGTCCGCCGCTCGCCCCTCGATGGCCGGAGCGTCCGCCTTACCGCTCAGGGATCGAGCTTTTGACGAGACGGTCACAGACGGCAAGCCCTGGAGCTCCGTCTCGATTTCCGCGCGGCAGGCGCTTAGAACCAGTCCTTGGCGCGGAAGTAGATGGCGGCCAGCACCGCCAGCAGCCCCATGACGCCGAGCGAGATCCAGAAGCCGAGCGGCGAATCGAGGCCGGGCATGCCTCGGAAATTCATGCCATAGATGCTGGCGACCAGGGTCGGCAGCATGATCACCACGGTGAAGGCGGTGAGCCGCTTCATCACCTCGTTCAGATTGTTGCTGGTCACGCTCAGGTTGGCGTCGAGGGTCGAACCGATCAGGTCCCGATACAGGTCCAGCTGGTCCAGAACGCGGACGAGGTGGTCATACAGATCCTGGAAGTAAGGGGTGGAGCGGTCGTCGATCAGCGCCACGTCACGGCGCAGCAGAGCGTTGGCGACGTCGCGCTGCGGGGCCAGCACGCGCCGAAGCTCGAGCAGCTCGCGCTTGATGACCAGCACGTCGCGCAGCGTCGTGCCTCCCTGCTCGCCACTGATGATCCGACCCTCGAGCCGGTCGATCCTGTCGGAGAGCCGGTCCAGCAATGGGAAATAGCCGTCGACCACCGTATCGAGGATGGCGTACAGCACGGCCCCGACCGAATGGCCGACGCTGTTGGCCCGTTGCTGCACCCGCTTGATGACGTCCGCGATGCTGGGCGACGGTCCCCAGTGAATGCTGACCAACGAGTCCGGTGCGGCGATGAGGTGGAGCTCGCCAAGGTCGAATGAGCGACTGCCGCGGGGCTTGCGGGTCTCGTACGCGACGACGACGTGCAGATTCGCGTAGGTGTCGATCTTGACGCGTTGTCGCCGGGCGCGCAGGTCCTCGACCGCCAGTGGATGCAGGTCGAACTCGCGTTCCAGGAGGCCGATGTCGTCATCCTGCGGATCGGCGATATCCAGCCACACGATGGTGTTCGGCTCAGCGCGCAGCTTGCTGATATCCGTGAGGCTCGAGCTGGCCAGCACGCGCGACGTGCCGCCCTGTTCCAGGACCAGGCAGGTGTGCACGCCGCGATCGCTCATCACCGCGGAGTCTAGGCCCGACGCGACCGAGCGGCACGTTCGCACTGCAGCCCCGGCACCGCCCCGGCGCCGCCCCGGCACCCAATTCGCTATGATGAAGTAGCACGAACCCCCCAACCCCCCCCGGAGAACCACAACGCGAATGCCCTGGCTTCCAGAGCCCGTCGAGCGCCTGCTGAACACCGCCCTGGTCAGCGAGCTGACGGTCGTCCGTGCCGATGGCCGCGCCATCACGCATCCGCTCATCCCGCTGTACGACGGCGAGCTGATCCTGATGCACTCCAGCACACTGTTCAGCAAGAAGCTCGAGCATATCAAGGCCAATCCACATGTCGCGGTGTCACTCTCGGACCCGGTCGGCAACAAAGGCCTGACCGATCGCGCCACGATCCAGGGTGACGCACGGGTCATCGAGGACGATCCGCATCGGCAATGGGAGAAGCTGATCCTGGAGCTGTGGCGCGCCAAGGAGCCGTCCATCGACGACTTCCTCAAGGCCCGCGTGGCGCTCCCGCTCTTCTTCGAGCGCGCGGTGATCGCTATCACGCCGCGACGCTGCTTCCACTGGCCGGGCGGCGACACGTCGAAGCCTCCGGTGGTGACTGATGTACCCGCTGAGGTGGCCGCATGACGCCCGGCGACGCTATCGAACGGCTCGCGACATTTCCGCATGTCGTCGTCTCCTGGGTGGACGATGGCGGCTATCCCATGAGCGTCGCGACCTCGTTCGCGACCGATACCGCCCGCGTGCTGCTGGCCCCGCCCGCTCCGAGGGTTCCCACTGATCGGGAGCTGACGGTGATCGGCAGCCACATCCGGCCGCAGCCGGGCGTCGGCTACGACGAGCGGCGTTACGTCTCGCTCTGGGGGCGCGCCGTGGTCGAAGGCGACAGACTCGCCTTCACGCCCACCCGAGCATGGGGCTGGGACGAGCAGGTGATGCCGTTCTTCGAGTATTCGGAGCGCTCCGTGCCGCAATCGCGCCGCTACCTGGCGCAGCTGTCCGCAGAGCGGGGCGTGCTCGTTCGGCCGCGGTTGGCGCTCGGCTGGCTGGCACTGCGCACGACGCGGCTGCCGTTCCTGACCGCCACCTTCGTGCCGGTGCTGCTGGGCTTGGCGATTGCTGCGCGCAATGGCGCATTCGACTGGGTCACCGCCGTCCTGACGATCATCGCCGCCAGCCTGGCGCACTTGGCCATCAACGTCACCAACGACATCTTCGACGAACGCTCCGGAGCCGATGCGGCCAACCCCAATCCCACCCAGTTCAGCGGCGGCTCGCGCGTCGTGTACTACGGCCTGCTGACCATGCGCCAGTTGGAGATGGTGGCCGGCGCGCTGTACGCCGCGGCCATCGTCATGGGGCTCATCCTCCAGGCGATGCGCCCGTCGCTGGCGCTGTTGCTCATCGGCGTCGCCGGGGTGCTGGTCGGCTATTCGTACACTGGCCCGCCCCTGAAGCTGGTCTATCGCGGCCTGGGCGAGATCGCGGTGGCGATCGGCTTTGGTCCAATCATGCTGCTGGGCGCCTACGTGGTGCAGACCCGGAGCGTCGCCTGGGAGCCGTTCGTTGCATCTCTGCCGGTTGCCATCCTCATCTCATTGATCCTGTATGTGAACGAGATTCCCGATCGCCGCTCCGACGCATCGGCCGGCAAGCGGACCCTGGTCGTACGGTTGTCGCCCGCGACGGTGGTGCGCATCTACCTCGTCGGTGCCGTGCTCGCTTTCGTGCTGATCGTCGTCGCCGTTGCTGTCGGGATCATGCCCTGGCCGACGTTGATCGCC
>JBBRXE010000194.1:0-3517 GCA_038248695.1 Candidatus Limnocylindria bacterium
CAGTTCGTCAACCCGATGCCACCGATCATGGAGCCGGGCGAGTTCTACATGCCCTACCCGGTGGAGGTGGAGGTCGGCGGCGCCACGGTCTTCGTCCTGCCCGTCGAGCGCTTCGAACGCCTGTAGAACCGATGGACCGGCGTGCGCCGGAGCCCGACGCCTGGGTCGCCGCCCTCGAGCTCTCCGCGCCCGATGTGATCGCCTGCTGGCGCGTCGCCGATTCGCGCCAGCTCTATCGCGAGTTGCGACGGCGCGTCACCGTGGGCTCCGCGCCGGGCATCCTCGCCCAACAGGAAGCCGTCGCCGATGCCCTCGCCAAGGCGCTCGACGCCGTGCCCGAGGAGACACTGCGGGCGCCCGGCGGTGAGGAAGACTGGAACGTGGCCCAGACGTTCGCCCATACGACCGCCGCGCGCCGCTTCCTCGTTGTGTGGGCCGCGCTGTCAGCCTCCGGCAAGTGGCCGGCTGAGGCGCCGCCGCAGGTTCGTCCATCGATTCCTGGCGCCCCCGACCTCGATCGTGCCGCGCTCCACGTGCTGCTCGACAAGAGCCGGCGCTCCCAGGCCGCGTCGGCCGCCGCGATTGCAGGGCACGAGCGTGACCGATGCCCACTCGACCACGGATTGGTCGGCCACCTTCGCTGCGGGGAGTGGCTGCTGTTCGCCGGGGTCCACGACCTGATGCACCTCGAGCAGCTGCACCGCATCGCCGGCGATGGCTGAGCGGCCGGCTCCGCTGGTCCTGGTCGTCGTTCCGTCGACGGAGGCGGCGTTCGGGTCCTACATCGCCGTGGCGGAGACGACGCAACGGCTGCTCGCCGCCGAGCTGTCGCGGCGCCTCGGTCGCCTGGGCGCCGCGGTCGCGCCGCTGCTGCCGGACCGCGCGACGCATTGGGGCCGCTGGTTCGCAGCCGGTGCGCGCGAGGCGCTGGCCGGCGCACCCGCTGGCACGCCCGTCGACGCGATCGGCTATGCCGGCGCGGGCTCACTCGCGCTGCTGCCCGATGACGGCCTGGACGAGCTGCTCTCGCCGACCGCCGGCGAGGTGGTCGCCAACAACCGTTTCAGCACCGATGCGTTCGTCGTCGCCGGCGACCTTGACCGCGCGCTGGCGGCGCTCGAGGACAGCGCGACGGACAACGCCGCGGTGCGCTGCCTGGAGTCCGCCGGCTTCACCGCGCGCGTGGTCGGCGGGCCGTGGTCGCGCTTCGATCTCGACACGCCGCTCGATGCGGCGCTGCTGCGGGTCGCCAGCCGGTTGCCCGGCACGCGGCGGCTCGCCGGGTCGGTGACCGGATTCCTGGAGATGGCGCAGCTCCCCGGCGGGTGCGGGCTGGAGGTGCCGCACCTGGCGGAGATCGGGGCGGTCATGCGCGATCGCAACGCTCAGCTGCTCGTTGCCGGCCGCGTCCCGACGGCGACGGCCGCCTACCTCGAGACCGAGACCGCCTGCCGCGTCCGCCTGTTGGTCGAGGAGCGCGGCATGCGTTCGGCGCGCGACGTCGTGCCGCGCTCGCTGCTCGCCTCGCTACTCGGCCGCATGTCGCCCAGCGCACTCGTCGCCGAGCTGGCGACGCTCGCCGACGCCGTGGTGATCGACACGCGCGTGCTGATGGCCGCCTGCGCCGGGTCCTCGGATACATCGGCCTGGCCATCAGCGGCGAACCGCTTTGCATCGGATTTTGGCGACAGCGCCCGCGTGGAGGTCGGCTGGCTGCGCGAGCTGACAGCGGCCGCGTCGGCCTCGGCGACGCCATTCCTGCTGGGCGGGCATACGCTCGTCAGCGACGGCCTGCGGCTGATCGTCGAGGCTGCCTGGTCCGGTCGCTGAGCTGCGCCTGGCCGCCTCCCGATTCCCAGCATTTGGGGCTAACGACCATCGGAACCTCCGAGAAGCCGTCGGAACGGCCCTCTCGCTGGCCGACGGCACCAGATGCTGGGAATCCGGCAATCGGCGGCAGGCTGCATCGGTCCAGGTCGAATCTCCGTGGCTGTTAGGCCCAAATGCTGGGAATCGACTCACCAAGCAGTCCTCAGGCGCCGGACGATGCACCGCCCACGGACCTGATGCGGACGGGCGCGGCTGCTAGACTGACCGTGCACGAGAAGAATCAAGCACGCGGGGCGTGGTCGCACTTGCGCCGTCCGGTATCAGCCGGAACGGTGTCGGGCAGAGACTCGGGCCCTGCGAGGAGCCCACGCATGGACCAGACGGGACTTATCTACGTCCTCGGCTATGGATTCGCCGCGACGACCTTCGTCTTCGGCACGATCCTGTTTGCCTGGCTGATCACCCATCGGCGACAGAGGCCGCAGAAGGGCCTGCCGTACGAGTCGGGGATCGACACCATCGGCGACACGTGGAGCCGCTTCGGGCTCGCCTTCTACCTTTACGCCCTGCTCTTCGTCTCGTTCGACGTCGAGATCATCTTCGTCTACCTGTGGGCCATCGTCGTGCGCGTCGTGCAAGGCCCCGGGATCGTGATGATGGGAATCTTCCTGGGGATCCTGATGTGGGGCGAGCTGTATGCGTGGAAGAAGGGGGACCTGCGATGGCGTTAGAGACACCCGACCAGATCGACAGTGACGTTCCGCCGGGCGCCGCCCTGCAGCAGATCGTCATCCCCGACGCCGCGGCGACTGACGATGTGCTGCGCGAATTCGACATGGAGGAGCATCCGCGCGGCGGCTTCCATGGTCTGCTGGAGGTCATTCCCACCAAGGCTGACTACCTGCTCGACCTGATCCGCGCCAACTCGCTGTGGCCGCTGCTCTCTGGCCTCAGCTGCTGCGCCATCGAGATGATGAGCTCCGCCACGAGCATGAACGACATGGACCGCTTCGGCATGTTCCCGTTCCGCGCCAGCCCGCGACAGGCGGACGTCCTGATCGTGGCCGGTACGCTGACGACCAAGATGGCCGGTCCGCTGGTCCGCCTCTGGGAGCAGATGCCGGAGCCCAAGTGGTGCGTGGCGATGGGCACCTGCACGACGAGCGGCGGTCGCTTCAAGCGCAGCTACAGCGTGGTGCAGGGCGTCGACCGGGTGATGCCGGTGGACGTCTACGTGCCGGGCTGTCCTCCCCGGCCCGAAGCCCTGATCCACGGCCTGATGCGGCTGCAGGAGCTGGTAAAGCAGCGTCGCGGCCACTGGAACACCTACGTCGACCGCGGGCCGCAGCGCCAGGCCTGGGAAGGAGACGTGCGCTGACCGCACCCGCCCAGGCGGGCGCCCTGGTGCGCTCGCTCCTCGAACGTTTCCCGGGCATCGTGTCCGACCTGTGGACCGATGCGGACACCGTCGAGATCCAGGTGCCGGGCGACCATATCGTCGAGACGCTGCGCACGCTGCGCGACGACGACGAGTTCGGCTTTTTCTTTCTGGCGGATGTGGCTGCGGTGGACTACGGGCCGCAGAACTGGTTCGAGGTCGTCTATCACCTCTACAGCGACCGTCATCCCGCCTGGCTGCGCATTCGCGTTCGCGTCGACCGCATCGACCCGCGCACCCCGTCGGTCA
>JBBRXE010000195.1:0-3497 GCA_038248695.1 Candidatus Limnocylindria bacterium
GACATCCGCGGCCTGCATCCCTACTACGAGGAGCTGACGCTGCGCTTTGCCGAGGCCGGCGTCCACGCCGTCACCTTCGATCTTTACTCCCGCACCGCCGGAACCGGCAAGCGCGGTGGCGACTTCGACTTTGCCCCGCACGTGGCCCACCTGAGTGCGCACGGCGTCAACGCCGATGTCGCAGCGGCCGCGGCCTTCCTGCGTTCGGCTGATGGCGGCGAACCGCAGCGGACCTACACCGTCGGCTTCTGCGTGGGCGGGCGGATCAGCTTCCTGCAGGCGGCAAGCGGGATGGGCCTCGATGGCGTCATCGGCTTCTATGGACCGCCGGTCGGAGAGCACCGCAGCGGGCTGGCTGCCCCGGTCGACGAGGCCACCCGCTTCACCTGTCCGGTGCTCGGCCTGTTCGGTGGCACGGACCGATCCATCACGGCCGCATCCCGCCACGCATTCGACCGCGCGCTCACCGATGCTGGCGTCAAACATCGCTTCGTCGTCTACGAGGGAGCGCCGCACTCCTTCTTCGACCGCAAGGCATCCGAATACGCCGATGCATCCGCCGATGCCTGGCGTCAGATGCTCGACTTCATGGGCGTTGGGCGCGTCGCTCGCTGAACCACGCGCACGTTCGCGGTTCCGTCACCTGCATGTTGTGTGGGCGGTAGGCAGCGGAACTTGCCCATGCTGGGCGACCAGGCATCGTTCGCCACGCTCATCCGCAAGGACACGCTGGCTTCTCGGCGAGGATCCGGCCGTCTACCGCTCTCACGACAGGCATGTGAGCGAGCCAGTACGGTGCAGCGCGAGCCAGGCAAGGCCGTGCTATCAATCCGTGTCCGGCTACGGCGCGCTCGCGCTCCCCGATCTCCACGCCGGCGGCCGCGGCCAGCGAGACCTGGGTCATCGTCCAGAATTCCCGTATCGCTCGATTCTCGGCTGCTGTGAACGTTATCCCGGCCTGACCAGAGAACCAGAACCGCTCGCGGGCGGTCCATGGGCCTGACAACCGGTGGGCGGCGACGGGTCGGGCGACGGCGATGAGTTCCTCGGTCCCGACATCCGCAATAGCCGCGGCAACAAGTTGTGCTGTTGCCAGCGGTAGGTCGCGTGCGCGCTCCATCTTCCCGGTCGCTCTACTTACCGCTCGGAACAGGGAAGCCGCCGCTTCCGATCAGTGAACTGGCTAGTGACTTACTTTTTCCCGGTGACGGCCCTCTCCGAGTCGAAGGCGACGACCCGTACGACGGGGCCGGCTCTAAGACTCCGGCGGAGAAATCAGTTCGTCGCCGCGAGAGTCAGAGGCTCCCGCGCGGTATCCTGACCGGCCTGTCGCACCCCGGCGAGTGCCTCGGCGGAAACGACTGCCGTGATCTTCCGTCCCTGGCCGGGCACAACGATAATCACGAACGTATCCCCACGAAGCGTCGCGTCAACACCCGGGCGCGGACGCGGAACTTGGAAGGTGACGTCTGGTGACGACCAACTTAGAACGATGGCGCCTTGTGGTGGATTACTGATCCAAGCCGGTTCGACAACCTCTAGTTGTGCCTGGAATTCGACGACACGGTTACCAGGGACGCGGAGGTACTCGAACGCGCCGGTCACGGCCGATGGCCGATCGGGGAGGAAAGGCTCAAGCTCCTGGATCAGGAACAGGCGTCCAGTTGCAGGATCCGTAACCTCATCTTCGTGAACGCCTGGGATGCTCGAGGCAGCGAGGACGCTCCCGCCGATACCGAACAAGAGGGCGGCGACAGCGATGGACACGATCCATCGGGTGGCAGATCTACCCTTCACATCAAAACCTCTAGCCCAGCAAGCCGACACCGGGCAGATCACATTGAGGCCGTGCCTCCAACAAGAGCAGCCAATCCATTGCGGGTACCAACCTAGCACCGGCTACTGCCGGAGGACAATGCCTCGGCAGGTACTTTGAGACTTTGCACTGGGCCGAGGCTTCGGACCGATGCGGATGCGCAGGAGTCACCCTCTGGTCGCAAGGGCCGATCCGATAATGAACCCATGTGTTTCCAATGCTAACGATCGAACTCCGCCTCCGGCTATTCGTGGATCGGCGCTCGACGCCCGCGACCTGATCATTACCTGTCCGGCGGCACGCACGTGGCAGCCTTTCGCGGCACGCGCCAAGCAGCCGAGCGGCGCCGGCACCAGCAAGTGCGGCGGTTTCGACTACAGGAAGGCGGCAGCGTACGCCGACGCATCCGCCGATGCCTGGCGTCAGATGCTCGACTTCATGGGCGTGGGGCGGGTCCTAGACGCAGGAGACGCCCGGGCGACGGCCCGGGCGCATCGGTCATTGATGGACGAAAGGTCAGACGCCGGCGACCTTCTGCTCGGTGCGTGGCTCCGCTGGCCGTGGCTGGACAGGGCGCAGGTAGGCGACGAGCACGGCCACGATGTAGACCAGCCAGGTGCCGAAGGCGATCCACTCCGGGTCGGCGCTGTAACCGAACAGGGCGCGCAGCCACTGGCCGAGCCCACCGTCGTGCGACAGGAAGCCGCTGATGTCGAAGGCCGTGGCGGTCCCGAACGAGATGATGCCGGCCTCGATGAACTCGTGAATGCCCTGGCTCAGCAGTCCCGCGGCGATGAAGATGAGGGCGATCCCAGTCCACTGAAAGAAGGTGCGCAGGTTGATGACGCGCGCGCCCTTGTAGAAGCCGTATCCAAGCATCGCGGCGATGGCCAAGCCGATGACGGCGCCGAGCAGCGTGCTGAACGCGCTACCGTCCGCCTGTGTAGCGGCCTGCGCCTGCGCCATCAGGAAGAGGGAGGTCTCGATGCCCTCGCGGATGACCGCGGTGAAGGCCAGCACCGCAAGCCCCCAGATGCTGCCCTCGACCAGGTGACGGTCGACGCTGGCCTGCAGGTCACCCTTGGCCGATGCCGCCGTGCGCCGCATCCAGAACAGCATCCAGGTGACAACCGCTGCCGCCAGCAACATGGCGCTGCCCTCGAAGATCTGCTCCGCCGGCTCCTTGAGGCCGCCGATGGTCACGAACAGGACCAGGCCGATCCCCACGCTGACCGCGATGGCGGCGCCGGTGCCCAACCAGATCTTGCCCGCGTGGCGGGCATTGCCGCTCCGGGCCAAGTAGGCAAGGATGATGCTGACGATGAGTGCCGCCTCGACGCCCTCGCGCAGTCCGGTGAGCAGGCCGGTCGTCAGGAATCCGAAATCCAAGTGTTTGCTCCTGGTGGGGTGCTTGAGCGCCCGCCACTTGCCGGGTGACGGCGCCGCGATGCATCGGAGATCAGGCTAGCCTAAGGTTATTCCTTCGTCAATCCGAATCACGGACGAACTGGTCGGGATTGACGGATACACCACGGAGCATCGGCATCGGTAGAATCAGGCCCAATGATCGACTTTTCGCTGACCGATGCGCAGCGCGAGGTGCAGCGCACCGCGCGCGCCTTCGCCGAGCGCGAGATCCTGCCACGCATCCAGCAGATGGATGCCAATGCCGAATACGACC
>JBBRXE010000196.1:0-3471 GCA_038248695.1 Candidatus Limnocylindria bacterium
ATTGGCCTCTTCCGCGTTCAGCAGCCGGTTGAGCCTGTTGTGCACATCACGGCCGACGCGCGCCGTCTCGAAGTCCAGCAGGCCACGGTTCGCGCCGGCCAGGCGCAGCAGCGCCGCAATCTCGTCCTGGCCCTTCAGGTAAATGACGTGTCGGCCCCGGCGCTCGACCTGCGAGCCCCGCACACCGACCTCTGCCAGGCGATGACGCAGTACTGCGGCGCTGGCACGCCTCGGCAGAACGAACTCGATGTGGGTGCCCCGCGCGGTGAGCGACAGCGAGGCACAGCCCAGCAGCGCGCCGCGCAGGAAAGCACGCCGGTCGCAGGCCGGAGCGCCGGCCCACTCCCAGCCGGCGGCAAAGGACGGGTCGAGCGCAACCCGCAGGTGATGCCTGCCGCGCGGTGTACGCAGCCCGTTCGATGGCCGCGGGGCGTCGACGGGGATCTCGAGCGAGCTGGCCAGCGCGACCGCAATGCGCGCCGTGGAGTGATCAAGCGTGCTGATGACATTGCGGCGCCCGCCGTACAGCAGGCCGATGAGCTCGGCGCGGCGGCAACAGGCGCGCGCCGGATGGATGCGGGCGAGCTCCCCCTTGACTTCGCTGGCGACGAGCATGGACTCCTGGCTACCCCGCAGCCATCAGCTGGCCGTCGCTGTCGGACGGGAGAAGCGGCGCTGCCGCGGTCGGTCGCCGCGATCCTCCTGCTGCAGCCGCATGAGCGCCGCAGCCAGCTTGTTCGGATCGTGCCGATGCGCGTTGGCCAGGTCGATCAGGTCCTCCTCGATGACGACCACCGGCAACTCCTCCAGCCGGCGCACGTCGAGCTCGACCGGCTCGGCCTCCCAGTTCAGTGGATGCCGCGCGCGGCGGTTGTCGTTGATCAGGACGTAATCGATCAGGCCCTCGCCGATATGGTTGAAGAGCGCCTGCAGGTGCGCCGCGGCCGAGTAGTGGCCGGTCTCGCCGGGCTGCGTCGCGACGTTGCAGACGTAGACCCGAATGCCGCTGGCGGCGGCGATCGCGTCACGGATGTCGGTGATCAGCAGGTTCGGCAGGACGCTCGAAAAGAGGCTTCCCGGACCGATGACGATCATGTCCGCTTCCAAAATGCGCTCAAGCGCCTCCGCATTGGCGCGCACGTCCGCCGGCGTGATCTCGACCTGCTCGATGGGCTCCTCGGCGTGGCTGATGGCGACCTGGCCCTGGAGGTGGCGGCCCGATGCCAGCGTGGCGCCCAGGTTGAGCGGCACGCTCGTCGCCGGCAGGACCTGGCCGCGGACCGCGAGGACGCGGTTCGACTGGCGCACCGCCTCCTCGAAGTCACCGGTCACCGCCGTCATCGCCGCGATGAACAGGTTGCCGAAGGCGTGGTCGTCGAGGCCGGAGCCGGCCGGGAAGCGGTACTGCATCAGTTGCGTCATGAGCGGCTCGGCATCGGCCAGCGCGGCGATGCAGTTGCGGATGTCACCCGGCGGAATGATGCCCAGCTGCTGCCGCAGGCGCCCCGAGGAGCCGCCGTCGTCGGCGACGGCCACGACCGCGGTGATGTTGGCGCTGTAGCCCTTCAGGCCGCGCAGCAGCGTCGACAGGCCGGTCCCGCCGCCGATCGCCACGATGCGCGGGCCGCGTGCCAGGTAGCGCTTGGTGTACAGCACCTCCATCACCGAGTTGCCGCGGGTCACGAACGGCGAAACGACGCTGCGCATCAGCCCCCAGACGCCGACCGCGGCCAGCGCGACGCCGATGGCGGCAAAGATCGCCGCACGCAGCTGCGGCGGCATCCAGGCGCCGGTCAGGGCGTAGATGATGGGGATGTCGTCGCCGGTGCTCCGATAGAGATCCCGGATAAAGACCGCCGCACCCAGCCCGAGGATGGCGACGCCGATGAAGAGGAGCAGCAGCCAACGCTTGAGATGCATCCCCGGATAGAGCCAGCGCGGGGCGCGGGGCCGCTTCACCGCTCGAGCTCCCGGTGAAAGACCGCCACGTTCATGCCGCCGATGTCGCGCAAACGTTGAGCCAGCTCCTCAGCCAGGGCGATGGATCGGTGGTAGCCGCCGGTGCAACCAAGCGCCACCGTCAGCCGCGACTTCCCTTCACTGCGATAGGCCGGCACGGTGAGCTCCAAAAGCTCGACCACGAGGGCCAGAAAGCGTCCCGCCGACGGCTGGTTGAGTACGTAGTCGCGCACCGGCTGCTGCAGCCCGGACAGTGGCTTCAGATCGGCGACGTAGTACGGGTTGGTGAGGAAGCGCACATCGAAGACGAGGTCCGCCTCCAGCGGGATGCCGAACTTGAAGCCAAAGGTCAGCACGTCGACCTCCAGCATGTCGCTCTGGCCGTCGCGTGGCACGAGGCTGAACAGGCGCTCCTTGAGCTGGCCGATGGAACACCCGCTGGTGTCGATCACCTGATCGGCCTCGGCGCGCGTACGCGCCAGGCGGCCACGCTCCTCGACGATCCCCGCCCGTACCCCGCTGCGCGACTGCAACGGGTGGCGGTGGCGCGTCTCGCTGTATCGGCTCACCAGGTTCGCGTCGTCGGCCTCCAGGAACAGCACGCGCAGGGCGATCCCTCGCTGGTCCAGCGCGGCGCGCGCCTGCCGAATGGCCGGCGCCGGATCCCCCGCCCGGATGTCGAGCACCAGTGCGGCGTCGCGGTAACGATCCGGCTCCGCGTCGCGCAGGCTCAGGAAGCCCTCCAGCATGTCGGGCGGCAGATTGTCGACGCAGTAGTAGCCGAGATCCTCGAACAGCTTGCTGGCCTGGCTCTTGCCCGCGCCCGACAGCCCGCTGATGACGACGACGTTGCCGATGCGGGTCTCGTCCGATGCGGGCGCGTCACCTTCGGCGACCACCCGCGCACGCGGCGCCGGCGCTGCCCGGCATGGACGCCGGGCACGCCGAGAGGGCGACCGGGTCGCGGCTGGTCCTGCTGGTCGTGGCATCGAGCTCTCCTCGCCGAGGTGAAGACGAGTATAGCCGCGCTTCGCCGCCCACCTACCAGGACGATCGGGCCAGGAGACCCTCGACGGTCGCCGCGGCCGATGTTCGCAGCGCGTCCAGGTCGTAGCCGCCCTCGAGCGCGAGTGCCACGCCGGGCAGGCCGAGGCGCTCGATGACCCGGGCCAGCGCGACCGCCACGGAACGGTAGCCGCGCTCGGTGACCTCCAGGTTGGCGAGCGGATCGTCCCGATGCGCGTCGTAGCCCGCCGAGACGAGGATCGCCTCCGGCCGAAAGACCTCGACCGCCGGAAGCAGCACCCCGGCCCATGCAGCGAGGAAAGCATCGTCGCCACTTCCCGGGGAAAGCGGCACGTTGTGCATCGTCCCGACAGCCTCCCCCACGCCACGCTCGGCGCGCGCGCCGCTTCCGGGGTACAGCGGCAACTGGTGGGTCGAGGCGTAGCACAGCTCGGGATCCGCGTCGAAGATTGCCTGCGTGCCATCGCCGTGATGCACGTCCCAGTC
>JBBRXE010000197.1:0-3451 GCA_038248695.1 Candidatus Limnocylindria bacterium
CAGCGGCAGTGCGAAGGAGACGAGGAACCCCGCCGCGTTGAGCTGCAGCGCCATCGCGGCGTCGCCCGAGAAGCAGTGCAGGATTCCCTTGTGCTCGCGACCGCATCCGCGCCAGGCAATCAGCATGGCGCCGATGTCGGCGTGTGCGTCGCGATCGTGGACGATGACCGGCAGGCCGAGCTGCGCCGCCAGGTCGAGCTGCCGTTCGAGCGCCTCGACCTGTGCGTCGCGTGGCGCGAGGTTGCGGTAGAAGTCAAGCCCCAGCTCACCGATGGCCACGACGCCACGCTCGGCCGCCAGCGCCTCGAACGCCGCCCAGTCGGCGGCATTGAGCGAACCGGCGTAGTGCGGATGGATCCCCACCGCGGCATCGATAAGGTCCGGCTGCGTGGCCGCAAGCGCGATGGCATCCTCGCTCGAGCGCAGGTCGTACCCGGGGACGAGAAGGCGCTGCAGGCCGGCTTCACGGGCGCGCTCCATGACGGCGTCCCGATCGGCGTCGAACGCCTCGTTCTGGAGATGGCAGTGCGAGTCGATCAGCCCGGGCAGCTGCTGCGGACCGCGGCGCCGGCTCAGGGCCTCACGGCCTCGGCCGCGGGCTCGATCGTCTCAGCCTCGGGCAGTTCGACGCGGGGGAAGATGGGCGTCGCCGCGCCGGTACGCCGCTCACCCGCCTGGCCGCCCCAGGCCAGCAGCGCCGCGAGGCCCGGTCCGCCCGCGCCGCGCGCATCGTAGGGTTCCGGCACGCCGAGCTGTTCGTGCAGCCGGCGCGCCGCATCGGGCGTGAAGGGCGCCATCAGGTGTCCCAGGATGCGGCACGTCTCGATCATCACCGCCAGTACCTGCCCGACGCGCTCGGTCTCCCCTGCCTTGTGGAGGCTCCACGGTGCCTGCGACTCGGCGTAGCCGTTCGCGGCCCGCGTCAGCTCGATGACGGCATGCAGCGCCTCGTCGAACCGCAGCGCAATCATGGCGGCCCGATACGTTTCGACGCTGCGGCCCGCCGTCTCACGCAGCTCGTCGTCAGCGGGGCGTGCGGCATCGGCCAGGGGAGGAAGGTGCCCGTCAAGGTAGCGCGCGCTCATCGATACGGCGCGGTTCACCAGGTTGCCGAGATCATTGGCGAGGTCGGCGTTGTAGCGCCGGACGAGACCCTCGATGGTCATGTCGCCGCCCTTGTCGAACGGGATCTCGCGCATGACCAGGTAGCGCACGCCGTCGACGCCGAACAGCTCCGCCACGTCGGCCGGATGGATGACGTTGCCGCGCGTCTTGCTCATCTTCTCGCCGCGCAGGGTCATGAACCCGTGGGCAAAGACCTGCTTCGGCAGCGGTAACCCGGCGCTCATCAGCATCGCCGGCCAGTAGAGGCAATGGAAGCGCGTGATGTTCATGCCGATGACGTGCTCATCGGCCGGCCACCAGCGGGCGAACTCATCGGGTGCGTCGGGGAAGCCAGCGCCGGTCAGGTAGTTGACCAGGGCGTCGAACCAGACGTAGATGCGGTGATCCGGATCGTCGGGGAAGGGAATCCCCCACGAGATGCCGGCGCGGCTGATCGAGAAGTCGCGCAGCCCCTCGCGCAGCCAGGCCAGCACCTCGTTGCGGAAGTGCTCCGGCTCGCAGAACGACGGGTTGTCGCGGTACAGCGCCTCAAGGCGCTCCTGGTACGCCGAGAGCCGAAAGAAGTAGTTCTCCTCCTCCAGCCACTGCAGCTCGAGCGTCGGATGGTCGGGGCAGCGACCCTCCACCAGCTGCGCATCGGTCTTGAACTCGTTGTCGCCGGTGCAGTACCAGCCGGAATAGGTTCCCTTGTAGATGTCGCCGTTGGCCTGTGCGCGGCGCACCATCTCGAGCGAGGCCTGCTCGTGGTCAGGATCGGTGGTGCGGATGAAGCGGTCATAGCTGATCGCGAAGCGGTCGAACCCGGCGCGCCAGTTGACGGCCCACTCGTCGACGAGCTCCTGCGGTTCGCGCTGGCGATCGGCCGCCAGGCGTTCGACCTGCGCCGAGTGCTCGTCCATGCCGGTCAGGAAACGCGTCGCATCACCAAGCAGGCGGTGATAGCGGACCAGCGCATCCGCGCCGATGGCCTCGAACAGCGAGTGCAGCGGCGGTTCCGGGCTCGGATAGAAGATCGCGGTGGTGAGGTAGAAGGCGTCGCGTTCGGTCATGGCTCGGCTCAGTGGGCACGGCCCTTGGGCCAGTACAGCTCCTTGCGGACCTGCTCCGGGACGAAGCCGCGCGCGGTCGCCATCTCGTCGACCGATGCGATCATGTCCGGGTTGCCACACAGGTAGATCGTCGTGTTCGCGGCCGTCAGCCCGTGCCTGTCGAGGTGGCCGGCCAGCACGTTCTCGACCCGTCCGGTGAGGCCTGTCCAGCCTGGGGAGTGCTGCGGCCGCGAGACGGTCGCCGCGTAGTACAGCGGAAAACCGTCGCCATGCTCGAGCTCCTCGAGCTCCGCGCGCCAGGCGAGGTCGTGGTCATAGCTGACGCCATGGAGCAGGTAGATGTCACGCTGCTGGCCGCGGGCACGCAGCGTCTCGATCATGCTCATGAACGGCGCGAGGCCGGTGCCGGAGGCGACGAACAGGCAGGCCCGCCCATCATCCTGCAGCAGGAACTTGCCCTTCGGACCCTTCAGATTGATCGGGTCGCCGACGCGGCGTTCCCAGAGGAGCGTCGTGAAGGCGCCCTCGGGCACCAGGCGGATGAAGAATTCGTACTCGGACAGGTCGTCGGCCGATGACGAGATCGACATCGGCCGCTGCACCAGCCTGCCCTCCTGCCCCAGCAGACCGAGCGTGCCGTACTGCCCCGGCGCGAAGCCGAACGGCTCCGCGAGCGCCTGGACACCGACGATGGCAAGGCCATCGGCTACCTCCTCCCAGCGGCTGAGACGTCCGTTGTAGGGGTATTCCTCGCTCATGGGCGGCAAGTATAGCGGCCGCAGGAGGCAGCTCCGGAGAGCGGGCGAGGATGACCCGACAGGTGGACGGCCGCGCCCGACGGGCAGGCGAGCGCGGCCGCTATTCAGTTGTCGATGTCTCACATGGCGATGACGGTCTCCTGCGTGGCACCGTTGCTCTGACCTGAGATGGCGAGGTTCGCGGCGCCTGCTTCCTCGTCGGGTGCGTCGGTGCCGGCGACGGTCTGCGCTTCCTTGGCATACTCCTTCTTGCCGCGCCCGGAGAGCATCTCGAGCGTGTTGACGACGACCTCGGTCTTCCAGTGGCGCACGCCGCCTTCGTCATCCCACTGTCGCGTCTGCAAGCGTCCGTCGATATCGACCAGCTGGCCCTTGCTAAGGAATTGACCACAGATCTCCGCGAGCCGATCCCACGCCACAAGGGTGTGATACTCGGTTCGCTCTCCAGCTCCGGTCCCGCGGAACTCGTTCGTGGCGATCGTGAAATTGGCTACCGGTTTCCCGGAGGGCAGCGCGCGC
>JBBRXE010000198.1:0-3434 GCA_038248695.1 Candidatus Limnocylindria bacterium
AGGGCCATAGTCGCCGGCCGGCTCCGTCGTGGACCGATAGCGTCCTCCCGGGGGTGCCTTATCTCCGCAGCCGCCGGTTCGTGACCGATACCGGTCCTCGGCAGGGGCACTGGTCGTCGGCCGGCCCAGACCTCGACCGATACCGTACTCCCAGGAGCGTCTTACCCTCAGGCCCTTGGTCCGAGCGACCCGGCGCGGGCCGCGAGCTGCCGCGTGCTACCCTTGACGCCTCCGAGCAGCCTCGACTCCGAGGCGAACCAGATGGAGGTCGGCCCTGACGTCCAACGCAGCCGCTCGGCCAGAGTCGGCACTCGACGAACAGGCCCTTACCGAGGTGCGCCGCATCGGCAGCGCCGATCTCATGGTCGGTATCCCCAGTTTCGGGAACGCCGAGACCATCGGGTACGTCGTGCGCGCGGCCCAGGCCGGGATGGTGCAGTACTTTCCCGACCTCAAGCCGGTCCTCGTGAATTCCGACGGCGGCTCGCCTGACGATACCCCGCATGTGGCGGTCAGCACCGAGAGCCCCGACTACATCGAGAAGATCATCCTCGTCAGCCCGCGGCACAAGCTGCAGCGCATCAGCTTCACGTACCAGGGCATCAGCGGCAAGGGCACCGCGGTGCGCGGTCTGTTCGAGGTTGCGCGCGAGCTGCAGGTCAAGGCCATGGTGATGGTCGACTCGGATCTGCGCTCCATCGTTCCCGAATGGGTGGAGCTGCTGGCCGGGCCGATCCTGAAGGGTGGGTACGACTTCGTCGCGCCGCTCTACGCGCGCTACAAGTACGACGGGACGATCACCAACAACATCACCTACCCGCTGACCCGCGCCCTGTATGGCGCCCGCATCCGACAGCCGATCGGCGGCGACTTCGCGATCAGCGGCGATCTCGTCGGCCGCTACCTGGAGCTCGACACGTTCGACGACGCCACGGCTCGTTTCGGGATCGACGTGTGGATGACCCACAGCGCCATCAACGAGGGCTTTGCCGTCTGCCAGGCGCGACTGGGCGCCAAGATCCATGACGCCAAGGATCCGGCCTCCGACCTCGGTCCCATGTTCCGGCAGGTGGTCGGCACGCTGTTCCGCCTGGCCGGCCACTACCAGGACCGATGGCTCCGCGTCCGCGGCTCGCATGCCATCCCGGAGTACGGTTTCGAGCGCGTGGTCGCGCCCGAGGCGATCGTCGTCAGCCACGGCAAGCTGATCGACACGCTCGAAGGCTCGCGGCCGACGAACCGCGACAGCTGGGCGCGCATGCTCGCGCCCGAGCAGCTCGAGCGAGTGATGGCCCTGGACTGTGGCGACCCGGCCAGCTTCCACTTCCCGGCCGAGCTGTGGATTCGCTGCCTGTACGACGCGTTGGTCGCCTACCACGTGCCCGGCGCTGACCACGACAACATCTTGGCTGCGCTGACGCCGCTCTATTTCGGCCGCGTGGCTGGCTTCATCGGCGAGACCATCGAGATGAGCACCGAGCAGGCCGAGCGCGTCGTCGATGCCCAGGCGCGCGAATTCGAAGAGCTCAAGCCCTACCTCGTCGCGCGGTGGCGTGAGATGCGGCACGCCGCCGAATCCGCCGCGTCGGGCGGCCGCTGATGGCGCCGCGCGCCAAGCCGAAGGAGCCGTACCGCATCCTGCTACCGCTGGCCAATCCGCGAACGGCGCGCGACCTGGTGCGCATCGGCTCGGGGGTGGGCAACGGTCGCCTGACACAGATCACCGCTCTCGGCGTGGTCGAGGTGCCCGAGGGCGTCTCCCTGTCGGAGGGCGCCACCCAGGCGCGCACATCGCGCCGACTGCTGCAGCGCGTCCTGGACTTCGGTGACGAGGAGAACGTCGGCATTCGGACGATGGTCCGCATCGGTCGACACGCGGCCGATGGTGTGATCGAGGCGGTCGCCGAGGAGCGCGCCGACCTGGTCATCTTCGGCTGGGGCGGCCCGCCGACGCCGCGGCAGACCGCTCGCGCCGAGGCCGAGGCGATCGAGGCCAGGCTCTCGGGTGCGACCGTGGACGAGCCGCCGGTCTTCTCCGCGACCATCGACGCGGTGGTCCGCGAGTCGCCGTGCGACATCGCCGTCGTCAAGCAGCGTGGCCTGGACAAGGTCGACTCGATCCTGGTGCCGGTGCGCGGTGGTCCGCACGCCGAGCTGGCGATGCGCCTGGCGCGCGACCTCGGCAAGCGTTTCGAGGCGCAGGTGGTGGTGCTGCACGTCGTCCCCAAGGGCATCGGCGATCGCGCGCTGGAGCGCGAACGGCAGGCGCTCGACCGATTCGCCGACGAGCATGGCGGCAGCAAGCGCGTGAAGGGCCTGATCCGCGAAGCGGTATCGGTCAAGACCGCGATCGTGCGCGAGGCATCCAACCACGACCTGGTGATCATGGGCGCGGCGGCGCAGCCGTCGGACGCGCGGCCGGCGCCGGACGGACGTTACCTGTTCGGATCGGTCCCGGAGGCGGTGGCCAGCCGGGCCAGGCCGACGGTGATCGTGGTCAAGACCAAGCAGAAGCTGGGGCTGGCGACCTTCGAGCAGTTGCGCGTGGCGGAGGGCACCCTCGCGGAGGCCGATGCGTTCGTGGAACGCAGCCAGTCGCTGCCGACCCTCGTCGACAAGTGGTTCGCCGAGAACACGTTCCACGCCTCGGAATTCAAGGACATCCGCAAGCTTGTCGAGCTCAAGGAGAAGCAGGGCCTGACCGTTTCGGTCGGGCTGCCCGCCCTCAACGAGGAGAAGACCATTGGCCTGGTCATCAGGCGCATCAAGAGCGCGCTGATGGACAAGCTGCCGCTCATCGACCAGCTGCTGGTCATCGACTCCGACTCGAGCGACAGGACCGCCGAGATTGCCACCGACCTCGGCGTCCCGGTGGTGCGCCACAGCCAGATCCTGCCCGAGCTGGGCAGCTACGTCGGCAAGGGCGAGGCACTGTGGAAGAGCCTGTACTTCCTGGACGGCGACATCGTGGCCTGGATCGACACCGACATCCGCAACATCCAGCCACGTTTCGTGTTCGGCCTGCTCGGACCGCTGCTGCGCGAGCCACGGATCCAGTACGTCAAGGGCTTCTACCAGCGCCCCATCAAGGAAGGAGCCAAGCTCGTGCCGGAGGGCGGCGGGCGGGTCACCGAGCTCATGGCTCGGCCGCTCATCAACCTCTTCTTCCCCGAGCTGTCGGGGATGATCCAGCCGCTCTCGGGCGAGTACGCCGGGCGTCGCGAGCTGCTCGAGTCGCTGCCGTTCTTCACCGGCTATGCCGTCGAGATCGGGCTGCTGATCGACATCCTGGAGTCCAGCGGCCTGTCCGCGCTGGGCCAGGTGGATCTCGAGCGGCGCATCCATCGCAACCAGTCGCTGCCAAACCTGTCGCAGATGAGCTTCGTCATCCTGCGGGCCGCCATCCGCAAGCTCGAGGAGCGCCATCGCATCGA
>JBBRXE010000199.1:0-3392 GCA_038248695.1 Candidatus Limnocylindria bacterium
AGGCCGCCCTTGTTGTGATCGATGACGCGTGCCTCGACGATCTCGCCCGCGTCGAAGCGCTCCTGCATTGCGCGCCACTTGCGCTCGAGGCCGGCACGACGCAGCGACAGGACGGCGTGGCCCTCCGGCGATTCCGGCTGCAGGACGTAGACGAGCACCTCGTCGCCCATCTTCAGCTCGGCGCGGCCCTCGTCGCCGTCGCGCGGTCCACGACGCGACATCAGCTCGCGGTTGCTGACAACGCCTTCGCTCTTGCCGCCGAAGTCGATCAGGATCTCGTCGGGATCGATGCGCACCACGGTGCCCTCGACCACGTCGCCGTGCTTGAGGCTCTTCACCTCGTTCTCAGGGTTATCGAGTAGCTCCGCCATGGTCATCGGCTCGGCCGCTGCCGGCTCCAGCTCGGGCTCGACAACGGGCTCGGGCTCCGGCTCCGCCGCGACAACGGGCTCGGGCTCCGGCTCCGCCGCGACAACGGGCTCGATTCCGGCCTCCGGATCCGCAGCGACGTCGGCTGTCGGCTCAGGCTCGGCGGGGGCGCCCGCGTCGGCCTCTGGCTCGGCAGCCGCCTCGGTTTCGACCGGGACCTCGGTTGGCTCAGCCGGCGCTTCGGCGGCTACCGCTTCGTCCGATGCGCTGTCGGCTTCGGTGCTCTGCGCATCGGGGGCCTGAGCCTCGCCCGTTGCCTCGGCGTTCGCGCCTGTCTCGGCCGGCGCGGTGGTGGTCGACTCCTCGACGGCCCGCGGCTCGGTCGCCGCCTGCTCATCGGTCTGCTCGACCTGCTTCGTCTCTTCGATCAAGTGTTTGTTCGCTCCTGTCGGTAATGTCTCCGGTAACAACAAACGCCCTCCGCACACGGAGGGCGTCCCAAGACACTCGAAAGGCTTCCTGACATCTTCGATGAGACGACTCGGGGCTCCTCCGTCTAGGTCCGATGGGACGACGTATCCGCGCAGGTTATGCGGTTGTGTGCCACAGAGCCGGTGAAGGATACCACACGGTCAAGCGACGGCCATGCCTGAGCTCCCTGACCTGACGATCGTCGCCGAAGAGCTGGCCGCCCGCGTGACAGGCAAGGTCATCGGTGAGGCCAGCACGCCCGCACCGATCCTCGTTCGCGCCACGCCAAGCGATCTCGCCGGTCTCACGGGCGTCGCGCTCGGAGTGGCACGTCGGCGCGGAAAGTTCCTGCTTCTGCCGCTGCTGCGTGACGGCCGCGACGAATCCATCCTGGCGGTCAACCCGATGCTCGCCGGTCGCTTCTGGCTCCTCCCCGACGGCCGTTCGCGCGTCCGCGCGCGCACGGGACTGCGCCTGCGCTTCACCGACGGCGGCGAGCTGCGTTACGTCGATCGCGAGATGCTCGGCAAGCTCTACCTCATGCGGCCCGACGACTTGGACTCCATTCCCGGATGGCCGGAGATGGGGCCCGACGCCGACGACCGGGAGCTGACCCTCGAGCGCTTCCGCGAGCGAATCCGCCGACACCCCGGGGAGCTCAAATCCTTGCTACGCAACCCGCGCTTCGTGGCCGGCATCGGGAACGCCTACAGCGACGAGATCCTGTGGGAGGCACGGCTCGCGCCGCTCCGGCGACGCAGCTCGCTCTCCGCTGAAGAGGTTGACCGGCTGTACCACGCCATGCGAACTGTCCTGACCGATGCCATCGTCCAGCTGCGCGAGCTCGTCCCGCCTCAGATCGAGGTGCAGCACCGCGAGATCCTCAAGGTCCACCTCCGGGGAGGCGAACCGTGCCCGCGGTGCGGCAAGCCGCTGCGCCAGATCGGAGGCAACGAGGCGACGACCTTCTGCCGAACCTGCCAGCCGCCCATGTAGCGGCTACGGGATGACAAGCTCCTGTCCGGCCGCAATCAAGTTCTGATCGACGATCCCGTTCGCAGCCGACAGCGCTGCCACGGTCGTGCCGTAGCGATCGGCGATGGCGCGCAGGGTATCGCCGGGCCGCACGATGTAGGTCTGCGAGGCGAGCACCCTGGAGGTGGGTGCCGTGCTGGCCACGGCCCTGGCGGTTGGAGCGATGCTGGGAAGGGGCCTGCTGGTCGGGATCGGCGTCGGGGTCGGTGTCGCGGTCGGGATGGGGGTTCGGCTGCCACTTGGGGTAGCCGTCTGCGTCGCTCCGGGCAGGATGCGCGCGACGTCGCTTACCGGATCAACCGCACCGCCCAGCAGGCTCGCCACGCGATCAACCGCACCAAGAGCGATCGCGCCGGTGCTTGCCACCACCAGCACCAGGGCGGCGACGACCAGGCGGCGCGTTAGCCGCATGACGGAGCGGGGGCTGGACGCGGAGGCGCGGTCGACCACCAGGCGCGTCGCTGCCATGACGACGTCCGGTGACGGTGGCGGGATGCCTTCAATGACGGCTGGTGAGGAGATCGCGGCGTGTCGCACGAAGTGTGGGCACTCGGCGTACGTGGGGCTGAGGCAGAACTCGACCTGCTGCCTGCGAGGGACCGGATCAGGCCCGCCGGAGACACCGCAGCGGTGGTCGATGTCGACGGCGTCGCAGACGGCGCGCCGATCCGAGCCGAGCGTCAACAGCGGACAGATGGGGTCCACGGACAGCAGCATAGCAGCACGACCGGGCGTAACCCGGCCGTGAACGGAAATGAATATCCCGGCGACGACCTATTTTCCCAGGGAGTTGCCCCCCAAGTATCTTCGGCGCTGGAGAGCTTAACTTCCGTGTTCGGGATGGGAACGGGTGGGTCCTCTCCGCTAGCGTCACCGGGATAATCTTCAATTGGGAACCGGTCCGCGCCGAACGCGAACCGAACCGTGACTGGAAGCTTCGATCGTGTCGTGGATGCGCCGCCCTGGCGGCTTCCGTTGTCGCATCCAGCAACGTGCTAGACGCGTGAATTAGGTCAAGCCCTCGACCATTAGTACCGCTTGGCTGAACGCATTACTGCGCTTACACGCGCGGCCTATCAAACAGCTAGTCTCGCTGCGGTCTTACCCGGTTAACCCGGTGGGGAACCTCATCTTGAGGCGAGCTTCGCACTTAGATGCTTTCAGTGCTTATCCCAACCGAACATACCTACCCAGCAATGCCATTGGCATGACAACTGGTACAACATTGGTTCGTCCACTCCGGTCCTCTCGTACTAGGAGCAGCTCCTCTCAAGTTCCCTACGCCCACGGCGGATAGAGACCGAACTGTCTCACGACGTTCTGAACCCAGCTCGCGTACCGCTTTAATTGGCGAACAGCCAAACCCTTGGGACGTACTTCCGCCCCAGGATGCGACGAGCCGACATCGAGGTGCCAAACCTCCCCGTCGATATGGACTCTTGGGAGAGATTAGCCTGTTATCCCCAGGGTAGCTTTTATCCGTTGAGCGATGGCCCTTCCACTCGGTACCACCGGAT
>JBBRXE010000200.1:0-3383 GCA_038248695.1 Candidatus Limnocylindria bacterium
CCGACCCCGATCCTCCCCCGCGGCGTGCCTATACTCGCGGCGCCATGTCCCGTCCCATTGCCTCGGTCGAGGTGCCGTCCAGCAGCGCCAACCTGGGAAGTGGCTTCGACTGCTTCGCGGCGGCGCTGAGCCTCAAGTTGCGCGCCGAGCTCCACGAGGGTGACGACGCCGGCATCCTCCTCAACGCCCATGGCGAAGGCGCACCGCGTCCGGATGCGGACCCGGACGACAACCTGCTGATCCGCGCCTTCCGTGAGGGCATGCGGATGGGCGCCGCGTCCGGATCGGGTGCGTGGCGCCTCGAGGTGTCAAGCATGATCCCGTCGGCGCGTGGTCTGGGCAGCAGCGCCGCGGCGATCGTGGCGGGCCTGCTGCTGGGAGCTTCGGTCGGCCGCCGCTCCCCGGAAGCCGATGAGCTGCTGGCGGCCGCTGCGCGCCTGGAAGGTCACGCCGACAACGCCGCCGCGGCGCTGTATGGCGGCATCACGCTCGCCGTCAGCAATGAGGCGGGCGTCCTGCTGCGGCGGTTCCACGCGCCCGCGGACTGGATCCCGGTCGTCTTCCTGCCACAGAGCGAGAGCAGCACTCCGGAGATGCGCGACGCACTGCCTTCGAGCGTGCCCCATAAGGAGGCAGCGGCAGCGGCTGGTCGCGCGGCCCTGCTGGCCACCGCGGTCATCAGCGGCGACGCATCGCTGCTTCACGACGCCATGGACGATCGGCTGCACCAGCCCTATCGGCTGCCACTGCTCCCCGGCGTTGCGGCGCTGATCGAGACCGCCTACGCGCATGGCGCCGCCGGTGCCGCGCTGTCGGGCGCGGGACCAAGCGTTCTCGCGATCTGCGATACGCCCGCCGCCGCGCATTCGGTCGAGAAGGCGTTCAACGCGTTCGACCTGCCCGGCATGGCCATGCGACTGCGCTTCGACGCAACCGGCGCACGTCTGACCACGGCCGACTGACGCCGCCGGGCGGGCTAACGCGCCGGGGCACCTCCTCGGCTACCATCGATCGACCATGTCACTGGTCACGCTCACCAACCTCGCCAAGAGCCACGGCGCACAGCATCTGTTCGCCGGCGTCAGCCTGCAGATCGCCGCCGGACGGCGCATCGCCATCGTCGGACCGAACGGCGCCGGCAAGACGACGCTGCTCGAGATCATCACCGGCGAACAGGAGGCGGACAGTGGCGCGCTGACACGCGGCAAGGACGTGGTCATCGGCTACCTGCGCCAAGAGGTCGCCCAGGCGCGAGGGCGGAGCGTCCTGAACGAGGTCATCGCCGGAGCCGGCGAGGTGAGCGGAATCGGTCGACGGATGAGCCATATCGAAGCGGAGCTGGCAGAGACCAGCGAGGAGGCGGAGCTCGAGGAGCTGATGGCCGAGTATGGGCGGCTGCAGCATCGGTTCGAGGTGCTGGGCGGCTACTCCCTGGATGCCGAGGCGCGGCGCATCCTGGCGGGGCTCGGCTTCGCGGATAGCGACGTCACGCGCGACATCGGTCAGTTCTCAGGCGGCTGGATGATGCGCGTGGCGCTCGCCCGGCTGCTGCTGCAGAACCCCGACGTGCTGCTGCTCGACGAGCCGACGAACCACCTCGATCTTTCATCGGTCGAATGGCTGCAGGCGTTCCTGGCCGACTATGCCGGCGCCATCGTGCTCGTCAGCCATGACCGCGATTTCATCGATGCGGTCGTCAACCGCGTGGCAGAGCTGAATCATGGCAGCCTGACCGAGTACGTCGGCGACTACGCCGACTTCGTCGAGCAGCGCGAGGAGCGCCTGGCGCAGCTCCAAGCCGCCGCGAAAGGCCAGCAGCGCAAGATTGCGCACACCGAGGCGTTCATCGAGCGCTTCCGCTACAAGGCCTCCAAGGCGCGCCAGGTGCAGAGCCGTATCAAGCAGCTGGAGCGCGTCGACCGCGTGGTGGTGCCGACGGCGCGAACCAAGAGCGTCAAATTCCGCTTCCCGGAGCCGCCGCGCTCCGGCCGAACGGTGATCACGCTCACCGACATTCACAAGCAGTACGCCGACAACATCGTGTACGAGAGCCTGGACCTGCAGCTCGAGCGTGGACAGAAGGTGGCGCTCATCGGCCCGAACGGTGCCGGCAAGTCGACACTGCTCAAGATCCTGGCGGGCGTGCTCCCGTTCGAGGGCGGCCACCGTGAGCTTGGTACCAACGTCAAGGTCGCCTACTTCGCCCAGCATCAGATCGAGGCACTCGACCCTGCCAACACGGTGATGCAGGAGCTGGCCCTCGTCTCCGCCCGCCTCTCCACGGCCGAGATGCGCAAGCTGCTTGGCGCGTTCCTGTTCACCGGCGACGCCGTCGAGAAGCGCGTCGGCGTCCTGTCGGGAGGCGAACAGACGCGCCTTGCCCTGGCCAAGCTGATGGCAGATCCGGCCAACCTGCTGTGCCTGGACGAGCCGACCAACCACCTCGACATCACCTCGCGGGACGTGCTGGAGGATGCGCTCAACACCTTCCCCGGCACGATCGTGCTCATCACCCACGACCGATACCTCATCCGCTCGGTGGCCAACGTCATCGTCGAGGTCAACGCCGGCGCCGCGACGCCCTACGTCGGCGACTTCGAGTACTACGCCGCCAAGCGCGGCCTGGACATCGAGCAGCGCGGCGCGACCGAGGGCCGGTCGACGCCCCGCGGTGTCGCCGTCTCGACGCCGAAGCCACGCGAGAGCTCGTCGCAGGCCAACCGCCGCAAGCGAGCCGAGGCCGAGGCGCGAAACGGGCGATATCGGCGCAGCCGGGAGCTGCGGCAGTCGCTCGAACGCGTCGAGCATGCGACGCGTGCCATCGAACGAGAGCTGGCCGAGGTCACCGAGAGCCTCGCCGACGCATCGGTCTATACCGACGGCGCTCGGGTGCGCACGCTGATAGAGCGTCACAACACCGCGCTCGAACGGTCAGCGGCCCTCGCCGAGGAGCACGAGCGATTGATCACCGAGATCGCGGCGGCCGAATCGGAGACCCTGGCGCCCGCCCGGTGAGTGCTTCGAAGGCCGATGCGGGCGCCGCTGGCGCCCTCCTGATCGTCGTCGCCGCGGTCTGCTTCGGCACCCTGGGACCGCTGTCGCGCTACGCCGAGGATGCCGGCGTCGGCGCGCTGGGACTCGTCGCCTGGCGCGACCTCCTGGGCGCCGGTTGCGTGATCGGGTTCCTGGCGATCCAGCGGCGGCCGATCTCCTCGCTGCGCGATATTCCGATTGCGGATCGGCGCATGCTGGTGCTGGCCGCCGTCTTCAACACGGCGCTCAACCTGGCGATCTTCGTCGCCTTCCTGCGCATCAGCATCGCGCTGGCGCTGCTGCTGTTCTACCTCTACCCCGCCTTCGTGGCACTGGCCAGCGTCCTCGCG
>JBBRXE010000201.1:0-3359 GCA_038248695.1 Candidatus Limnocylindria bacterium
CTCAACTGGGCCGGCCCGTTCCGCGTCGCCGAATCACGCGAGCACATCGAGGCGGGTGCAGCGGAAGCTGGCCGCAAGCCGCCGCGCGTGGCTGCCTACGTGCGGGTCGCCGTCGGCCCGGGCGCGGAGGAACGGCTGGCCGCCGAGATCGCGCGCAACATGCGCTCCGGCGAGTCGTACGCGCGGCAGATCCAGGAGCAGGGCCCCGGGCTCATTGGCGTCGCCTGCGAGGATCCCGCAGAGCTCGGCGCGGCCCTGGCGCCGTACCGCGTCGCGCTCGACTCGTGCGTCGTCCGCGCGCTGCCAGATGCCGACGACGTGGATGCGTGGCTGACGGTCGCCCGCGCCGCCGCACCCGGTACGCTGCACGCATGACCTACAGCATTGTCGCGCGAGATCCATCAACCGGCCGCTTCGGTGTCGCCGTCCAGTCGCACTACCTGGGCGTCGGGCCGGTCGTGCCCTGGCTGGAGGCCGGCGTCGGAGCGATCGCCACGCAGGCATCGGTCAATGTCTCATTCGGACCCATTGGCCTCGAGCTGCTGCGTGCCGGGCGTTCAGCCGAGGAGGTCGTGGCTGCGCTGGTGGCATCCGATGCTGGGGCGCAGCAGCGGCAACTCGGCGTCGTCGACGCGGCTGGTCGCGCGGCGGCGTTCACCGGGTCGGAGACGATCCCCGCCGCTGGCCACCTGGTGCGGGACGGCTTCTCCGTGCAGGGCAACCTGCTCGAGCACGAAACGTGCTGGCCGGCCATGGCATTCGCCTACGAGGCTGCGCCCGATGCGCCCTTCAGCGAGCGCCTGCTCCTTGCGCTGGAGGCCGCCGAACGCGAAGGTGGCGACGTCCGCGGCAAGCAGTCGGCGGCAATCATGATCGTCGACGGATCGCTGCAGGCGGCGACCTGGCAGGGACGCCTGATGGATCTGCGTATCGAGGACCATCCGGACCCGGTACCGGAGCTGCGCCGGCTGGTCTCGCTCCAGGAGGCGTACAACCTTGTCGACGACGCCAGCGACGCGGCCACCGCGGGCGTGGACGAGGCCGCGCGCTACGCCGAAGCACGCCGGCGCGCCCCCGACGCCTACGAGCTCGTCTTCTGGATGGGCCTCGAGTACGCCAAGCGTGGCGAACTCGACGCGGCGCGCCGCGAGCTGGCCCTTGCCTTTGCGGCCGATGCGCGCTGGCGGACGACCCTTCAGCACCTGGCGGTCGCCGGTCGCGAGGGGATCACGCCGGAGCTCGCCGAGCAGCTGCTCGGCACTTCGCGACAGCATGGGACGTGACCACATGCGGATCGAGGGGGCCATCGACCAGCTGACGGCCGCCATCCTGGGTGGCCTGACCGCGAAGCCCGTGGCATGAGCGGAACGGCGATCGAGGCGCGCGACCTGCGCAAGCACTTCGGCGGGCTGATCGCCCTCGACGGCATCAGCCTCAGCGTGCCGAACGGCATGGTCTACGGCCTGTTGGGCCCGAACGGAGCCGGCAAGACGACCCTCATCCGCGCATTCGTCGGCCTGGTCAAGCTCGATACCGGCGAGCTCGACGTCCTCGGCGTGCAGATGCCGGAGCGCCAGGTCCTGGCACGCATCGGTTACATGACCCAGGCGGCCGCGCTGTACGGCGACCTGTCGGCCGAGGAGAACGTGCGCTTCTTCGCCCGCGTGCACGGCGGCGGCGACGTCGAGGCGGCGCTGCGCTTCGTGGACCTCTGGGAGCGGCGGCGCTCGCTGGCGGCGGCGCTGTCCGGCGGGATGCGCACCCGACTGTCGCTGGCCTGCGCCACGGTGCACCATCCCGACCTGCTGCTGCTCGACGAGCCGACCGTCGGTGTGGACCCACAGCTGCGCGCCCAGCTGTGGGATGGGCTGCGCGAGATGGCCGCCACCGGGACGACCATCCTCGTCTCGAGCCACGTCATGGACGAGGCGGAGCGCGCGGATCGCCTGGGCCTCATGCGCGCCGGGCGGCTGCTGGCCGAGGGCACGGTCCCCGAGCTCCTCACCCTTGCGGGCACCGACCGCCTGGAGGACGCTTTCCTGACCCTCTCGGAGCAGGGGGCGTGAACCTCGACCGCACGCTCGCCATCACGACACGGCTGCTGGCCCAGTTCCGCCACGACCGACGGACGTTGGCGATCCTGTTCGTCACGCCCCTGCTGCTGCTGTGGTTGTTCGCCCTCCTGTTCAGGACCGATGCGCCACGTCCCACCGTCAGCGTGATTGCCGATGCCGGACCGATATCGCAGGCGATCGTCCGCGGGCTCGCCGAATCCGACGCGATTAGGCTCGTCCAACTCGACTCGACCGATGACGCCGATGCGCGGCTGCGTGACGGTGAGCTCGACGCCTACCTCGTGCTGACACCTCCCGGCGCCGACGGGGTGGTGCGGCCGGAGATCGTCGTGGAGGGCACAAATCAGCAGGTGGCAGCCATCGTGCCGGCCGCGCTGCAGCAGGCGGTGCTGGGTGTCATGGCCCACTCCCTGCCGTCCGGTTCCGGGGCGCCGGGCCTGCCGCGCATCGAGCCGCAGGTGCGGTCACTGTACGGCGATGGCCACCTCGATGCGCTGGACCTGCTGGGCGGCCCGTTCATCGGCCTGGTGGTCTTCTTCCTTGTCTATGTCGTGACGAGCGTCTCGTTCCTTCGCGAGCGCTCGCTGGGCACGCTGGAGCGGCTGATGGCCTCGCCACTGCGCCGGGCAGAGATCGTGGTCGGCTACATGCTCGGCTTCACGGTGGTCGCCTTGGTGCAGGCCGCCGAGGTGCTTGCCTTCGGGTTGCTGGTGTTGAACCTCTACGACGCCGGGCCGGTGTGGTTGATCTTCGCGATCGAGGTGCTACTGGCGCTCGGTGCCGTGAACCTGGGCATCTTCCTGTCGACCTTCGCCCGCAACGAGTTCCAGGCCGTGCAGTTCATCCCGCTGGTCGTCGTGCCGCAGATCCTGCTGTCAGGGCTGCTCGTGCCCGTGAGCTCGGAGCCTGGCTGGCTGCAGCTCGTCTCCAACGTCCTGCCGCTGACCTACGCCGTCGACGGGCTGCGGGAGGTCATGCTGCGCGGCTCCGACCTGGGTGTCGCCGCGGTGCAGCTGGACGTGGCCGTCCTGCTCGGGTTCGTCGTCCTGCTCGTGGTGGCAGCGGCCGCGACCCTTCGCCGGGAAGTGGCGTAGCCGCTTCGCCGGGAAGTGGCGTAGCCGCTTCGCCGGAAAGTGCCGTAGCCGCTTCGCCGGAGAGTGGCGTAGCCGCTTCGCCCCTATTGCGTTCCCGACCTCGTTTGCAGGTGCCGCGACCTTTCGCCGGGACGTGGCGTCGCCGCTTCGCCGGTACTGCGTTCACGGCCTCATTTGCACGCGCCGCTTC
>JBBRXE010000202.1:0-3336 GCA_038248695.1 Candidatus Limnocylindria bacterium
AGACGCGCCTCGCCGGCATTCGTGTCGAGCTCGAGCCTACTCAGCTTTGCACCAGCCATGTCCAGCCTGCTGCGGGCGGCATTGGCGTCGATGGAAAGCGTGAGCGTCGGATCCGTCGGGAGGATGACACTCCATTGGCGTTGCTCGTCGCCACTGCCGAACCAGGTGTTGTCCGGGCCTTTGATGTCAAGGCGGTTCTCGGAGCCGTCGATGGTCGCGTCCGGCGTGCCGCTGCCGGCGAATGTCCAGGCGCTGCCGCTCTGCGTGGTGATGGTCAGCGCCGTGCAGTTGACTTCGAGCTGGATCTCCGCGGCCGCACTGAACGACCCATCGCGCGTCTGCGTGGGGGCTGCGATCGTGTCGGAGGGGCCGCCGCAGGAAGCAACGAAACCGGGGCCGAGGGCCAGTACCCCACCGGCGAACGTGCCCAGCAGCAGTCCGCCGACAATGCTCCCCAGCGGCGCAAGCGGCGTTCGGCCCGCGACGATCGAGATGCCGATGGCCACCAGGATGAGCGGCCACAGCCGCCACGCGCCGGTGACGAGGTCGCGTGAGATGACGCCCTGCTGTACGCCCAGCGCGACGGCGCCGGCGGTGATGAAGGCGAGGCCCCAGAAGACCGAGCCATGGTTGATGCGCATGCAGATCCCTTCAGCTGCGGCTCAACGCTGGGCCGGCCGGCGAGCTCCGGCGAGGAGTCAGCGCCCATCTTCGCACGAGCGCCAACTGCCTCGGCAACAGCAAGGTGCACAGTGCTCGTCTGCGCTACATCCTGTTTGCCATATATATGGCTCAGGAGATATTATCGCAGGCATGGAAGCGATGGCGGCCCTAGCAGACCCCACCCGGCGCCAGCTGGTCGAGCACATCGGCATGTCCGAGCGCACCGTCACCGATCTTGTGGCGGCGATCCGCCTGCCTCAACCGGCCGTGTCTAGGCACCTGCGAGTGTTGCGCGATGCAGACTTGGTCGACGTCAGGGTCGACGGGCAACGCCGCTGGTACCGGCTGCGCCCCGGTCCCTTCTGTGAGCTCGACGCGTGGCTGCAGGCCCTGGTCGGCTCTTGGTCAACCACGCTGGACCGCCTCGAGATGCACCTGGACAGCACACGAGAGGTCGCGCGATGAGGGATGGACAGGTCACGCGAACAGAGAGCGGCTTGAGGATCACGTTCGAGCGCGAGCTCGCACACCCACCGGACGCCGTCTGGGACGCCTTGGTCGACCCTGAGCAGCGGGCCGTGTGGTTCTTCGCCGGCACGCTGGAGCCATGGTCTGGCGGCGAGGTCGCCCTCATCGACTCCGGTCCTGGAGTTCGCGGTCGAGTGTCGCGGGCCGAGGCTCCGCGGCTGTTGGAGTTCACGTGGCAGAGCGAGGACGCGCCGCACAGCACAGTCCGTTTCGAGCTGGAGCGACGAGAGGGCGGCTGCCGGCTTTTGTTCAGCCACGAGGTCGACGCCGACGCGCACCCGGACAACCTGCTGCCAGGCTGGCACTGCATCCTGGAGGACCTTCCGCGGCATCTAGACGGTCTAAGGCCCGACCCCGACCCAGAGCGGTGGCGCGTGCACCATCGCCGCTACTCGACCGGCAGTCCAACCTGAAGGTCACGGCGTATGGCGAAGCGTACGAAGAACGATGCCGCTGAAGATCGCCCTGTGCCGTTGCTCTGTAATGCTTGGGCAGCAACCTTGGCCTGCGCCAAACCGGACCGGCAACTTTCGGCCGGTGTATCTACTACCACGCGTCTGTCTTGACAGCCGCCGGGGTCTGGTCGTAGACTCCCGCGGCGGCCGGTTTGCGCGACAACGCAAGCGCCTGCCGCCCGGCGAAACACCAACACAGCGAGGACCAAACGAAACGGCCATGAACTCCACCATCTGCGCGTTCCCGCGCTTCGGCACGGCGCCTCTCAGTGGCGCTGTTGTCGGGAGATCTGTGCCCACTTCGAGCTGATGCACCGGCGGCAGGGCCGCCCAGCAGACGCCACGAGCCGTGGGCCGGATAGGGTCCACGGTTTTTTGTTGCTCCGGCGAGCAGCGAGCCGCGGACCGATGAGGTTGACGCGGCTCGTTCGTTTCTCCACCACCAACATCGAGGATCAATGCCATGACCGGCCTACTGGAACAACCGAAGATCGACGGGGCGAATGCGCCCGTGGCGACGCGGCCGGCCCTGGATGGAGATGCCATCCCGGCCCTGCTGGTGGAGCACGTCACCAAGCGCTTCATCGTCGGCCGCAAGAAGAAGCCTGTGATCGCCGTGAACGATATGTCGCTGCGCATCCGGCGTGGCGAGATCTACGGCGTGCTGGGTGCCAATGGCAGTGGCAAGTCGACGCTCATCCGCCTGGTGAGCACGCTGCTCACGCTCGACGCCGGTAAGGTCGAAATCTTCGGCCACGACATCGAGCGCGACGAGATGGCGGTCAAGCGGCTCATCAATCGGGTGAGCGTGGACGCGGCCTTCTTCAAGAAGCTCAGCCCGCACGAGAACCTGACGTACGCCGCGCGGCTGTACGGCATGGACGCTCGCGCGGCGAAGCGCGAGGCGATCGCCATCCTGGCCAGGTTGGGCATCGGCGAGAAGCGGCTGAATCGACCATTGGAGCAGATGAGCCGGGGGATGCAGCAGAAGGTCGCCATTGCGCGAGCGCTGCTGACCAGCCCAACGCTCCTGCTGCTCGACGAGCCGACGACCGGCCTCGACCCGCGGTCGAAGCTGGACGTGCAGGCCTTCATCGAGGAGCTGCGTGACAGCCACGACGCGACGATCGTGCTGACCACCCACGACCTCGACGAGGCCGATCGCCTGTGCGATCGCATCGCGCTGATCAACGACGGTCGGATGGTGGCCGAGGACACGCCGGCCGGGCTGAAGGCGATGGTCGCCGAACGGTACAGCCTGCCGCCGACGCTCGAGAGCGTGTTCATGACCTTCACCGGCAAGTCGCTTGACGACGACATCGGCGATGACGACGACAACGAAGACGATACCGAATGAAGAGAGGAGGTGAGAACCGTGATGATCCTGCCAAGCCCGAATGACATGGTGCGTGCGAACGAGGAGCGCGTGACGCAGTTGCGCCGCGCCTTTCATCCCGCGCATGCATCGGTCCTGCGTCGACCGCTGCGACGCTGGGTCGGGCGCCAGATGGTGCGCATTGGCGTGCACCTGGCGGCAGACCCGTCTCTCAAGCCGGCTCGGTCCCTCTAGCGGGGGCCCGGTCGGCGTCGCCCGACACTGACAGGAGTCTCAAGAGAACATGACACTGATGGCCCGCGAGCTGAAGGCCAGCTTCGCCTTCGTCGAGCGGAACTTCCACCTCACCAAGCG
>JBBRXE010000203.1:0-3194 GCA_038248695.1 Candidatus Limnocylindria bacterium
ACCGTGCCGGAGGGTTCGCGGATCTATCTCATCGGCAACCTGGAGCGTGTCTGGCTCGGCGCGGTCGAGAGGACGGACCAGACGAGACCCCCCTACGTCGAGATCCTGGGCGTCACCCTCAATGGTTCCGTCCAGTTTCTGGACATGGGTGACCTGCCCGCCGGCGACTACGTCGTGCTCGACCTATCCGACCATGCATCCTGGCCTCGCGAACAAGTTCCGCGGGCGATCGGGCTGACGATCACGCCCGGCCCCTGACGGCCGGGATCGGCAGATTCGCGGCGACGGGCCGTGCCGGGCGGATCGGTATACTCGGCGCCATGAGCCGCACCATCGAGTTGCTGACCGGCGTGATGCTGCTCGTCATCGGCGTATTGGTGCTCGCCAGCGACCCATTGAGCGGCTGGTTCGGTGATCTCGGCATCGACGAGAACGTGCTGGCCTGGTGGCCGATCCTGCTGGTTGGCCTGTCCCTCTTCTTCCTGGTTCCCGCGCTGATGGGCCGGCACCATCCGCGGCTGCGGGCGGGGATGGTCATCCCCGGAGCGATCTTCGCCGTCGTCGGAGCGGCTCTGCTGTACAGCAGCCTGTCTGACCGATGGTCTGCCTGGTTGTACCTGTGGGCCAGCATCCCGTTCAGCCTCGGACTGGGCATGTACGCGGCCGGCTGGATCGCCGATGCGCCGGCGTTCAAGTGGATCGGGTCCGGGATCGCTGCCGGCTCGGTGGTTGCCTACCTGGCCATCGCCACGGCCTTCGGTGGGGAGGCCTTCCGATTGGTCGGCGCAGTCGGCATCATCGCCCTGGGCCTGGCCTTGACGGTCGGCGGCCTGGCGGAACGACTGTCGCGCAAATCGCCGGTCTGAAGGCGCCATTGACCCGGCGCTACGCGACGAAGTTCAACACCCCGATAACGTAGAACGCGTAGGCATGCATGGCGACCGAGAAGACGATCGCCGCCTTGGCCGGCAGGGCGATCCTCTCGCGCCAGACCAGGCCCAGCAGCAGCAGCAGGATGGGCATGGCGTCGAGCATGAACCGGTAGCCGAACTGCGCGAAACCCCAGGATCCGTGCATGAGGTCCGGCATCAGCACCAGGATCGCGGCAGCAGCCAGCCCGACCGCCACGCGGCCGCGGGCGGCGACCACCCAGAAGAGAAACGGCGCAGTGAAGGTGATCGCAGTGCCGGTCCAGCCGGGGCGCAGGAACGGCGCCTGGTCCACAAAGTCGAAGCTCTGGAAAAAAATCGCGTACAGGTTCCGCGGTATATAGCTCAGCGAGATGATCCCGTTGTGGAACCAGGGTTCAGCGGTCACCGGCCCGTTGCTCGACACGATGCGCGCATAGCCGAAGTCGGTCGGAGAGCCGAACCGCGCGACGTTGTACGCGGCAACCAGCAGGGCGGGGATCGCCAGCCCGAGCAGCAGCTCGGCGTGTGACCAGCGCGGACGGTAGCCGTAGAAGCCAAGCAGCAGCGGCAGGGCGAGACCCATCGGCAGGCGGCTCGCGGCCGCCAGACCCAGCATCAGCCCGGCGACCCACGGCCATTTCTGCCGAATTGCCAGGTTGAGGGCGATGAGCGTGAAGAAGACGCCGCACACCTGCGCGTAGTGGTGCGTGCCCGCCTGCCCGGCGACCCACCAATGGATGGTGAAGGCGAAGGCGACCACCAGCCACAGCCTGGTCTTGACCGATACGCCCCAGGCCGACAGCATCGTCCAGGCGAGCGCCACGTTGGCACCGCCCAGGATCGAGGTCATCACGTTCGACGGCAGCTCGGCGTACCACGGCTGGGAGCCCATGACCGCCACGATCGGCATCAGCGTCAGCGCCGGCGCGGGTGGGAACGGGACCAGCCAGCCGCTGTCGGTCGGCACCAGCTCGAGCCATGAACGGCCCTCGATCGTGAAGCGGCCGTGCAGGAATGCGTCGGCTAGCGGCACGTAGACGTCGGTGCCGCTCGACATGGGACCGGTGAAGTAATAGACAAGCGCGGCGACGATGGGGAGGGCATACGGCGCCAGCGCCCAGCCCCGCAGCCGGCTGATCTCAGCGATGCGAAACCGGAGCTGTTGCCACCCGCTCGCCGCCGTCGTCTGCATGCGCGCTACGCTAGCAGGCCGGCAACCACTGCTGCGACCACCAGACCGATGCCTCCGGGCAGCACCATTCGTCCCGGTCGCGATGCCGCATTCGCGACGGCGGGCGCGACGATCGACGACGCGAGGGCACCAACCAGGCCGGCCGCCGCGGCGACGAAGGCGTGCGCCAGCATCGGCGATGCCGCACCGATCTGCCGCTGACCGGCCATCGCCGCGCCGACGATGATCGTGGCGAGGGCGGCGAAGAGCGCCGCGCCGAGGGTGCCCGCGAACGCACGCACGCCACCGATCTGGGTTACTCCGGTGGCCACGCCGCCGAGAACCAGCACCGCGGCGACGAGCACCGTCCCGGGCAGCAGCACGCCGGTGTCGTGCGGTGGGTCAAGCCAGAACCAGGCGAATGCGACGATCGGCGCGGCCAGCATGCCCAGCGCCGCGACCCAGGTGAGCGGCCGTGTCCAATCCTCCGGATCCTCGGGAGGGACGACCGTGCCAAGGCGAACGCTGATCGGGACGCTGTCGTCGTCCTCAGGCGGCGGCGATGTCGCCTCGTGCGTCACGCGACCATCGTTGCGGGAGCCTCGGCGAGGCTCGGTGCGGGTGCCAGGCGCAGCCCCAGGATCCGCGCGCCGAGCTCCCGCACCATCCAGCCGGCCTGCATGATCAGCTCGCGATCCTCAGCCTGCTCGCACAGCGCGGCGAGTGCGTGCAGCTCCGTCAGCGCAGTCGGCGTGTCCAGGTCGTCGTCCATGGCGGCCAGGAACCGCTTGCGGTGCTCGGCAACGAGCGGGCGGAGTGCGGAAGGCTCGGCATCGGCCGACGCCAGCGGCTCGAGCTCCTCAGCGACGCTGGAGGCAGCGCGCAACCGGGCGACCTGCACGGCGGACGCGGCCAGCGCCGCCTCGTCGTAGTCCACCGCCGAGCGATAGTGGTGCGAGACCAGGTAGTGGCGGATGGCGTCGCCGGGATACGAGGCCAGCAGGTCGCGCACCAGGACCAGGTTGCCAAGCGACTTGCTCATCTTCTCGCCTTGGTACCTGAGCATCCCGGCGTGCATCCAGTAGCTCACGAACGGGCGTGCGCCAGTCGCG
>JBBRXE010000204.1:0-3193 GCA_038248695.1 Candidatus Limnocylindria bacterium
CCGGATTTCACCCTACGCACCCACGCTCGAATCGGCCATGACCAGATCGTCCGCATCGGCCCGCTGGACCATGGAGCCATGTGCGGCGCCGCACCGGGCGGCATCGGTCCCCCCGAGATATCCCGAAAATGTTCCTAATCCTGGGTGAAGCTGGTCACCACCAGCAGCCGCTCGATCTTCGTAAAGTCGAGCGCCGGCCGAACAAAGGCAGTCCTGGTCAGTGCGTTGCTGTCCTGCTGGATGGCCTGCACCTGGCCGATGAGCAGGCCCTTGGGGTAGGCGCTCCGCTCGCCGGTCGAAAGTGACAGGCCGGCCGATACGATCGCGTCCTGCTCGGCAATCGTGTCGGTGGATTGCACCTCGACCATCACCAGCTGCCCGCCCAGCTGGCCCTGTACCAGGCCCAGCGCCCGGGTCTGCTGGTCGAGCCCGATGACACTCGAGCGCGTGTCGACGATGAACCGCACGCGAGCGGTATCAGGCCCCGCCGAGACGACGGTACCGGCCAGCGCGCCGGCGCCCTCGGCGCTGCCGACCACGGCCATGTCCGGCCGCACGCCGTCGTTCGTGCCGGCATCGATGCCGACCTCCCAGGTGAAGTTCGATGGATCGCGGCTGACGATGCGCACCGGCAACAGCTGCATGTCGAGCGCCTTGGTCAGCCCCAGCAGTTGGCGCAGATCGTCGTTTTCCTGCGCCGCCTCCGACAGCTCGGCGATGCGCTGCTGAGCGCCCGCAAGCTCGGTCCTGAGTTGGTCATTATCGGTGCGCAGCCGATCGATCTCACCGATGGTCCCGAACAGCCCGCCAATTCCCTCGCCGACGCCGCCGATCGCCTGCCGTATCGGGTCGAGGACGCGGGCACTGGCCTCCTGCAACGTGGCGGCCGGCGCGGTGCGCGATGCGAGCAGCATCAACAGGCTGGCAATGGTGAATGCTGCGAACCACAGCCCGGCGCGAGACCGCCGTCGCGAGCTGCCGAGCATGATCGTCGGCTACCTTGCGTCTACCGCGGCGCGCGGGTGAACTGCTCGGAGACGAGGACGCGCTCCAGCGTGTCGAGCTCCTCGAGCACGCGGCCGGTGCCGCGCACCACGCAGGTCAGGGGATCATCGGCGATATGCACCGGCATCTGGGTCGCCTCGGCGACGCGCCGGTCGAGCCCGGCCAGCAGCGCACCGCCGCCGGCCAGCACGATGCCCTGGTCCATGATGTCGGCCACCAGCTCAGGCGGCGTCTCCTCGATCGTCTCCTTGATGGCGTCGATGATCTGCGCCACGCTCGGCTCGAGCGCCTCGCGAATCTGGTCGCTGCCGACCTCCACGCTGCGCGGCAGGCCGGTCAGCAGGTCGCGGCCACGAAAGGTCACCGTCCGGTCAGTCTCCTGCGGATAGGCCGATCCGACCGCGATCTTGATCTCCTCAGCGGTCCGCTCACCCATCAGCAGGTTGTACTCGCGGCGCGCGAAACCCACGATGTCGACGTCCATCTCATCGCCCCCGATGCGAATGCTGCGTGCCACGACGATGCCGCCCAGGCTGATGACCGCGACCTCGGTGGTGCCGCCACCGACGTCGACGATCAGGCTTCCACTCGGCTCGCTGACCGGCAGCCCGGCGCCGATCGCCGCCGCCATCGGTTCCTCGATCAGGCGTGCCCAGCGCGCGCCAGCATTGATGGTTGCGTCGCGCACCGCGCGCTTCTCGACCTCGGTCACGCCGGAGGGAATACCGACCAGGACCCGCGGCCGCGGGATGCGGGCGTATCGGTCATGCACCTTGGCAATGAAGTAGCGGATCATCTGCTCGGTGACGTCGAAGTCGCTGATGACGCCGTCCCGCAGCGGCCGGATCGCGACAATGTTTGCCGGGGTGCGACCGACCATGCGCTTGGCCTCGGCGCCAATGGCCAGCACGCGTTTCGTCCGCGTGTCCATGGCGACGACTGACGGCTCGGAGATGACGATCCCGCGATGTCGGACGGTCACCAGCGTGTTGGCGGTCCCGAGATCGATCCCGACGTCGTGACTGAGGAGGCCGAGCAGGCCGTCGAAGAATCCCAAGCGTCCTCCGAGGGTTGCGAGCGCTCCCGTGGCACGACAGGGTGCGCGAGGTTTTAGCCGATCCGGAGCGCACAGAGGTCAACGGCGCGCAGCGGCAACCCTAGCACACGCCCCGCCGGATAATCGGGGCGTGACCAGAGAGCCGGCCGACCTGCGGATCCGCGTCAGCGCCTCCGCGCTCGACTACCTTCTCAGCGAATTGCCGCCTATCTGGTCGTGATCGTTGGTCTCGACGCCCTGCTGCGGCGTCTCGCGCCAAGCGTTGCCGCGACCCTCCTCGGCGGGCTGCTGATCGGCGAGCTGTCCGGCTTCATCGCGCTGACGCTGCCGATCTCGCTCTACTTCGCGCTCAACAAGGCGTCGCCGGCCGCCGCGAGGGGGGCAAGTGACGCCGCCTGGGGCTGCCGATCGGCACCGTTGTCATTGGCGCCGTTTCGTCGGATTCCCAGCATCTGGAGCTAACGACCAACGAACCATCGATCTCGATCGTTTGCACGATTCCGATGGCCGAATTCCCGGCATCTGGAGCTAGCGACCAACGAGACGACGCACGGGACCAATGCATTCAGGTCCCGGTCGCCGATAGCACCACATCGTGGGAAGTCTGTCCAGCGGCGGAAGCGGCCGCCGGGTCACAATCGCCGACAGCACCAGATGCTGGGAATTTGCCGCGATGTCGCAGGCGTGGCTCGGCGGCTCGCACGCGACGTGCAGGAAGCACGGCGTATGGTTAGACCGATGAGCCCCACGCGATCCAACGTCGACCTGCTGGCGCCGTTACCGGATGACGCCGCGCGCATCGCCCGCGGCGAGCACCATGATCCGCACGCCGTGCTCGGCACGCACCCGGTCGAGGGGGGCCTGCTGATCCGTGCCTTCCATCCGGATGCCACGGCCGCATCGGTGCTGGCGGCGGGTGGACCGTACGCGATGCAGGACGTGGGCAGCGGCATCTGGGCCGCCTTCGCACCGGGTGCCACGGCCGCCGCCTTCGCCTACCGGCTGCACTTCGAATTCGCGGATGGCAACGCCTGGGAGCGACACGATCCGTATCGGTTCATGCCGACGCTGGGCGAGGTCGACCTGCACCTCATCGGCGAGGGGACGCACGAGCGGCTATACGACGTACTC
>JBBRXE010000205.1:0-3192 GCA_038248695.1 Candidatus Limnocylindria bacterium
AAGCCGGCTCGGTCCCTCTAGCGGGGGCCCGGTCGGCGTCGCCCGACACTGACAGGAGTCTCAAGAGAACATGACACTGATGGCCCGCGAGCTGAAGGCCAGCTTCGCCTTCGTCGAGCGGAACTTCCACCTCACCAAGCGCTACTGGGGCTGGGAAGTCGCCTTCCTGATCTACGCCGTGGCCGGCGCGCTCGCCGTGTCGCTCATCGGCCGAGATCAGGGGGATCCGCGACTGCTGATGACCCTGGTGATCGGTGCCGTCTTCTGGAACTACCTGTCGGTCGTCTTCAGCTTCATTGCCGAGACGGTTGCCTGGGAACGCTGGGAGGGGACGCTCGAGTACACCTTCATGGCCCCGGTGCGCCGATACACACAGATGGTCGGCTCGACGCTGTACGCCATCGCCTACGGGCTGGTCCACACGGTGATCGTGCTGGCGGTGCTGGCGCTCTTCTTCGAGCTGGACCTGTCGCGTGCCAACTTCGTGACGGCCGCGGCCTTCATGGCGCTCGGCTCGGCCAGTTTCGTCGGGATCGGGATCATGACGGCGATCCTGCCGCTCATGTATGTCGAACGCGGGGCGCAGATGACGTTCGTGCTCCAGTCGGTGTTGCTGCTGGTCAGCGGCGTCTACTACAGCGTCGACGTGCTGCCCGGCTGGATGCAGGTCATCTCGAACTTCTCGCCTGCGACCTACGTCCTCGAGGGCGTGCGCGCGGGCCTGATCGAGGGCGCCGGCGTTGGCTCGCTGCTCGGCGATGTCTGGCCGCTGGTGGTGATGGGGATCGTCTTCATCCCGCTCGGCCTGTGGCTCTTCGGACGAGCGGAACGCTATGCGAAGCGCACCGGAAAGCTGAAGCGCGTCGGATGACGCACGAGACGGATGCGCCCGGGGGTCACTGCCCGGGCGCGATCACGCGGATCTCACCTACGAAAGGGTTGAACCAATGACCGATACGACGTTCCCCGCGGCCGGCCACCTCCCGGCCGCCGCCTCCGGGCTTCGCCTGGCGTCGCCGGAAGCCGATGCCGACCTGACCGCCCTGGCGCAGCGCCTGGCCCCGGTGGCCAACGCCTGTAATGCCCAGGACGGCATGGATGAGCTGGTCACCGTCGACGAGCTCACCAACTGGCTGTCGGCAAAGGGAGAGCACTTTGATCCGGTGATGGACCTGCGGCTTGCGCTCGTCGGCGACCAGTTGGTCGGCTACATGTGGACGGACTGGGTCGACACGACTGACGACCTGCGGGAGTACCGCCTCGTCGGCTACGTGCATCCCGATTGGCAGCGGCGCGGCATCGGGACAGCCCTGCTGGCATGGGGCGAGGAGCACGCTCGCGAGCACTACGCAGCGCATCCTTCGGATCGGCCTGGCGCCTTCGGCAGCTGGGCATCCGAGAAGCGCGTCGCGAAGGCCGCGTTGCTGACCAAGCACGGCTACTCGCAGGTACGCTGGTTCTTCGACATGCAGCGGCCGGATCTCGAGGAGATCAATGTTCCGCCGCTTCCCGACGGCCTCGAGATCCGCCCGATGGGCAATGACGAGCCCTCGTTGCGCGCGCTGTTCGCCGCTGACGTCGAGGCGTTCCAGGACCATTGGGGCGGCTTCGCCGCCGACGAACCCATGTTCAAGCGATGGATTCACGACGCGGACTTTGACCCGTCACTGTTCGTGGTCGCATGGGATGGCGATCAGATCGCCGGTGGCGTCGAGAATGCGATCTACCGTGCGGACAACGTCGCATTCGGCCGGTCCCGCGGTTGGCTGGACAGCGTCTTCGTGCGGCGTCCATGGCGGCGCCGGGGACTCGGAGCGGCCCTCGTGGCTCGTTCCATGGTGGTGCTGCGAGAGGCGGGCATGGCCGAGGCGATGCTGGGCGTCGACAGCGACAACCCGACCGGCGCACTCGGGCTCTACGAACGGGCGGGCTTCAGGGTCCACACCCGGTCGAGCGCGTTCCGCAAGCCGATGTAGCCCTTGTACCCCTCACGGCCCCGGCAGCCGGACGAAGTGGATCTCGCTCTTCGTCCCGGTGAAGTCGGTTGCCGCCACCCATGCGAAGAGGCTTCCAGCGAGGGTGGGTCGCAGGAAGCCGGATCTGCTCCTGGGGTCGACCTCCTCGACTGTGGTCTCACGATCGGTCTCGAGGTCGTACACCGCCAACCTCGTCCAGTCCGATGGTTCGGCCGCCACGAACCGTGGCCCGACGTCCGGTCGGGCCAGGTAGTAGCCGGTGGTTTCGCCCAGGAAGTCCAGGCGCGTCGCCCTGCCCGAGGTCAATGAATAGCGAACCAACTGTCCCCAATTGTTCGCGTTGAAGTCCCGCGGTGCCGCCTTCCAGACGACGGTGTTGGCGTAGATGGCCGGCTGCGCGGCTTCGCCGTCCGAGTCCAGCTGACGGGCCGCGGACCCGGGATCGCCGAGGTCGAGCAGGTAGACGTGCCGCTCGCCATTGAGTGGATCGTTCGCATATTCGACCGTGCCGTAGACGAGGTTGTCGCCGTCGAGCGACGGATACCAGTACTCGATCTCGTCGAAGTCGGACTTCGCCAGCACCGTCTTGTCCAGAGTCCGCAGGTCCAGGCTGATGAGCTGGCTCGTGGTCAACTGTCCGTTGATGGTCTGGATGGCGTAGACCAGCCGGTCGCCGCTGATCGTGGGTTGAGGCAGGATGCCCCGCGAGTCGATGGGTCGGCGGGCCGAGGCAAGCTTCAGCGGTGCTGCTCCGGGGGCAGCCACATAGAAGAAATTCCAGTCGATGAATCCCTCGTCGTGGGATCCGCTCTCAGAGAACGCGAAGCGATCGCCCTGCATGGCAGGCAGTGAGATGGCGCGGTTGCGTGCTGAATTCTTGAAGACCGTTTCGGTGCGTCCGGTGCCGATGTTCCAGCGATAGAGATCCGGGCTGGCAACGCCTTCCGGATCGCCTCCCGACCACGCGATTGCGCTCCCGTCTGTCACTACGGTGCCGAAGGGTCCCGGAATCGGAGCCCGTTCGACGGTGAGCGTTGCCGGGGTCGCCGTGGCTTGCGGCTCGGGCGTACGGCTAGGCGAGCTACTCGCAGCCGGGGTCCGGCGGGTGAGCGCGGCGCTGCCGGTGGGTCGCACGTCCCGGCCACAGCCGGAGATGAGGAGCAGCGTCGCGACGCCAATGGCGCCGCGACGCAGGATGCCGTGCACGCCGCCTACC
>JBBRXE010000206.1:0-3175 GCA_038248695.1 Candidatus Limnocylindria bacterium
CGAAATCAGCAGCCCGCGCGGCAGCGGCACCTGCATCGTCATGCGGGCAGGCGGCTCGGTCGGAAAGAACTCACCGAAGAGCTTGTTCAGCTCGGGGAATGAGCTCTGGTCGGCGACGAGCACGGTCGTGCTCACCACGAGATCCGGGCGGCTGCCGCCCGCGCGCAGGACCGCGTCCAGGTTGGCGAATGCCTGGCGCGCCTGCTCGCCAAAGGAAGGTCCGGCCGCCTCACCTGTTCGAGGATCGACTCCGGGTTGGCCGGAGACGAAGACGAAACCTCCGGCCCGCACCGCCTGAGAATAGGGACCGATCCCGGTTGGCACCCCGGGGCCGCTCACGACCTTGCGTTCCATGCTGCTCTCCACTGTCGTACATGATGGCCGATGCGCTGGAGGGAGCTTCCGCGCATCCTCGATCCGCCGCAACCTCAATTCTGCTCCTCGGTCGCCACCGCTGACGCTGCTTGGTTCGAGGAACGAACCGGAGCGACGGTGACGCTGATCCGACCGATGCCGCCCCCTTAGTATCACGTCCACTCCGCACATCGAGACAGAGGAGAAATCATGGCGACCCTCCGCGAGATCCAGGCGCCCCTGAAGGAGCGCTATCAGCACGAGCCCGATGGCGCGCGCATCACCCTGAAGGCGAAGGGAACGACCGCGGATGGGGCGATGAGCTGCTCCGTCGACCTTGGCCGGATGCTCTATGCCGCCGAGGCGCATCCGGGCGTCGGTGGGACCGGCTCCGCGGCCTGCTCCGGTGACCTGCTGCTCGGTGCGTTGGCCGCCTGCGCCCAGCTGACCTGCCAGATGGTCGCCACCAACATGGGACTCGACATCGGCGTCAGCGTCGAAGTCGAGGGCGACCTCGACCTACGCGGGACGCTGGGCGTCGGCGATGCGCCGGTCGGCTTCACCGCCATTCGCACGACGTTCGCGCTGTCGGGGCCGGTCGACAAGGTTGACCCGGACAAGCTGGGACGGCTCAAGGAGCGAGCGGAGCGCTACTGCGTGGTGCTGCAGACGCTCCTACAGCCGCCACCGGTGGTGGCCACCTGGCGAACTGAGGTCTGACTGAGGCGGCAGTAAACGAGTCACAACGCCGGCCGCAGCAGTGCCTGGCTGCTGAGAAAGATGCCACTGGCCAGCACGACCGTCGCCGCTCCCCACGGAAGCAGGCCCTGCAGCCGTTCCAGCCGCGGCACGCGTGCTGCGAGCCGGCCCATGCGGTCGCGGCCACGCACCAGCGCAAAGCCGATGCCGGAGAGCACGGCCGCCATCCCCACCCCGAACGCAGCGGCCAGGGCGATGCCGTATGCCGGCTGACCGGCGGCCACGGCGCCGAGCAGCAGGATGAGCGCCGCGGTCGACGGGACCATGCCGCCGGCGATGCCGATCGCCGCAAGGCCGCGCCAGCCGGGTGCGGCCATCGGCGCATGCACATGCGCCACGCCACCGTGGCTATGCGCGACTGCGTGCTCGTCTTCATGGGCATGTTGATGCCGGTGCGAATGCTCACGCGCGCCCGCCGACCATCGGCCCCGCAGGCAGCCGACCAGTAGCACCAGGCCGATGCCGACCACCGTCAGGCCCGAGACCGCCGACAGGATCGGGTAGAGCCGCTCGGGCGGTAGGATCCTGCCGGCGAAGAGCACGACCGCGGCGAGCGCCAGGACGCCGGCCGTATGCGAGACCGTCACCAGGCTGCCGAGTAGCAGCGCGTCGCGCGGCCGGCCCCGTGTGCCAATCAGATACGCCGCCATAAGCGTCTTGCCATGGCCCGGGCTCACCGCGTGGCCAGCTCCGGCAAGCATGGCCAGCAGCAGCCCCAGCAGCACGAGCGCCGGCGACAGGTGGCGCAGGTCGACCGAGCCGATCAGCGCTCCGCCGGGGATGCTGGCCGCGGCGGCCGCAGCGCTGCTCGCGGCGCTCGTCGCTGCACCGTCGAGCGGCGACGCGTCGTCCGGGTGGATGGCGGCGAGCGCGGGGCCGCCGGGGCTGAGCTGCACGGTCAGCGATCGCTGGTCGAGCGGCTGCTGCAGCAGGTCGGTGGGGTAATGGGTGAGCCGCTCGGTCACGTCGCGGCCGATCCCCGTTGCGCTCGCCGGGCCGGTCACGGTCATAGCGTCGCCCCGGATGCTGATCTCGCGCCACCCGATGCGGTCGGCATACGACGTGTCACTGAAGGTCAGCTGCGCGCCGTCGCTGACAGATACCGGGGCGCTGAGCTCGCACACCAGTCGCAGCGTGTTGAGGCCGGCGGAGCCGGACCGCAGCTGCAGGCCGGCCTCGATCAGTTGCAGGCCCAGTGTCGCGCCACCAACCGCCAGGTGCAGCTGCGGCGCGAGTGCCGTGCATCGCGCAGCCCGGGCCGCGTCCAACTCTGCCGCCGAAGCGCTGCCGTCGTGGTTGGCGTCGAGGATCGCCACCTCATCGAGAGTCGGAATTTCGGCCATGTCGATGACGACGTCCACGTCGACGCCATGCGGCCCGACCCGAATGCCGGCGTAGTGGTTGATCGTGAAGTTGCCCAGCGGGTGGGCCGACGCGACCGCCGGCAGCAGGACGATCATGCTGAGCGCCGCGACGAGGCCAGCCAGCCGTGTGCGACGCCTCATGGCCGCGCCTCCTGCAGCCGGGCGAGCGCCGCCGTGAGCCGCTCGGCCTGGAGCGGATCGAAGCCCGGGTTGCGCGCCAGGGCGCTGGACAGCAGCTGCCGAGCGTCATCGTCGCGACCGACGGCCGCCGCGATCATGCCGGCGTGGTAGTCGATCAGCGCATCCTGGGTGTCATGCGCGCGGGCGAGGATCATCTCGGCGTCGGCCTCCACCACCTGGCCCGCGGCGAGCAGCGCCCAGGCCAGCGTGTCATGGGCATAGACGTCGTGCCGTTTGGTGAGGTCGGCACGCGCGAGCGCAACGGCGCGCGCCGGATCGCCGTCATGGTTCGCCTCGAACAGCGACATCTGGCGATCCGTGGGGCCGAGCGAGGCGACCGCGCGCACCTTGGCGTAGGTCGCTTGGGCCACATCGGTCCTGCCTGTCATGGCGTAGAGATCGCCCAGCGCGGCCAGCACCTCGGGACGCGGCTGGATGGCGACCGACTGCTGGTAGAGCGGGATCGCGGCGTCCATGTTTCCCTGCGCCGCAAGGGCACGTGCGAGACCGGCCATTGC
>JBBRXE010000207.1:0-3165 GCA_038248695.1 Candidatus Limnocylindria bacterium
GTTCAACCTGTATGGCTCCGCCCATTCAGGCCAGGCAGGTTTTCGCCGCTTCAGGCGGGGCAGGGCTCGGCCGATTCACTGAAGGATGTGCGCTCGTCGTGTGGGCGGCTCTCAATCTTGTGCGCATAGGATCGGGCAGCCGGCGTCGCTCATGCCGCCCGCCACTCTCCTGCGAATGAACGACCGCCGCCGGGTCCGTGCACACTCGTGTGGGAATGGGCGGCGGTGGAATCCAGTGGCGGCCGCGAAAGCCGGAGGCGGTGGCGAATCCAGAGACGGAGGCGGCCGCGGAATCCAGTGGCGGCCGCGGCTTGCCCTCGTCGTGAGCATGCGCTCAGCCGACGGCGGCGGCCGCCTCGCGCGGTTCGTCAGCAGGGGCGGCCACCTCGAGGCCGAGCACCGGCCGCAGGTAATGGCCGGTGTACGACGCCGGCACCCTGGCGATCTGCTCCGGCGTCCCCGCCGCGACGATGGCACCGCCCGCATCCCCGCCCTCCGGACCCAGGTCGATCACCCAGTCGGCGCTCTTGATGACGTCCAGGTTGTGCTCTATGACGACCACCGTGTTGCCGCTGTCGACAAGGCGCTCCAGGACCGACAGGAGGCGCGCGACGTCGGCGAAGTGCAGCCCCGTCGTCGGCTCGTCCAGGATGTAGACCGTCCGCCCGGTCGATCGTTTCGACAGCTCGGTGGCCAGCTTGACGCGCTGCGCCTCGCCCCCGGAGAGGGTGGTCGCCGGCTGTCCGAGGTGGATGTAACCCATCCCCACGTCGTGCAGCGTCTGCAGCTTGTTGCGAATGCTGGGCACGGCGTCGAAGAACGCCAACGCTTCGTCGACGGTCATCTCCAGGATCTCGGCGACGTTCCTGCCCTTGTAGTGGATCTCGAGCGTTTCGCGGTTGTAGCGCTTGCCCTTGCAGACCTCGCATTGCACGTAGACATCAGGCAGGAAGTGCATCTCGATCTGAACGATCCCCGCTCCCTGGCACGCCTCGCACCTACCGCCCTTGACGTTGAAGCTGAAGCGTCCCGGCTTGTAGCCACGCAGCCGAGCCTCGGGCACGGCGGCGAGCAGCTCGCGCAGCGGCGCCCATAGGCCGGTGTAGGTCGCCGGGTTCGAGCGCGGGGTTCGGCCGATGGGCGACTGGTCGATCTGGATCACCTTGTCGACGTGCTCCATGCCGTCAATGCCTGCATGCACGCCGGGACGCTCGCGCGATCCCCAGATCCGCTGGGCAAGCGCAGGGTACAGGATCTGGGTGACGAGCGACGACTTGCCGGAGCCGCTGACACCGGTGATCGCCACGAAACGGCCGAGCGGAAAACCGACGTCGACACCGCGCAGGTTGTTCTCGGCGGCGCCACGCACAGTCAGCCACTCCCCACTCCCACGCCGGCGTCGCTTCGGCAGTGGGATCGACAGGTCGCCACGCAGGTATGCGGCGGTGATCGAGCGCTCGTTGCGCAGCAGCTCGCCCAACGGCCCGGAATGAATCAACTCACCGCCGTGCTCGCCCGCCAGCGGGCCGATGTCGACAACCCAGTCGGCGGCGCGAATGGTCTCCTCGTCATGCTCGACCACGAGCAGCGTGTTGCCGAGGTCGCGCAGGCGCACGAGGGTCGCGATGAGCCGATCGTTGTCGCGCTGGTGCAGGCCGATCGACGGCTCGTCGAGGATGTACAGCACGCCCATCAGGCTTGAGCCGATCTGGGTCGCCAGCCGGATGCGCTGCGCCTCCCCACCGGAGAGCGTCCCCGACGCACGGTCCAGCGTCAGGTAGTCCAATCCCACGTCGACCAGGAAGTGCAGGCGCGCGCGGATCTCCTTGAGCACCTGGCGCGCGATCTGGTTTTCGCGGTCGGTCAGGCGCTGCGAGAGCGCGCCGTACCAGGCCAGCGCATCGGTCACCGACAGGCGGGTTGTCTCGATGATGTTGCGGCCGCCGACGGTCACCGCCAGCGACTCGGGCTTGAGCCGCATGCCGTTGCAGGTTGGGCACGGCTTAGTGGTCATGTAGCGCTCGATCTCAGCCTTCATCATCTCCGAGCCGGTTTCGCGGTAGCGCCGCTGCAGGTTCGGGATGATGCCCTCGAACGTGGTGCGGAACGTATGCGTGCGGCCCTGGCGGGATCGGTACTGCACCTCGATGCGCTCGCCGCCGTTGCCGTACAGCAGGATCTGCTGCGCCCGGTCCGACAGCGACGACACCGGCAGGTCCATGCTGAATGCGTAGTGTGAGGCGACCGCGTCGAGGATCTTGCTGAACCATGACTCAGTGGCGACCATGCGGCGCCACGGCACGATGGCGCCGTCGGCCAGAGAGAGCGAACGGTTCGGCAGGACGAGGTCCGGGTCGATCTCGAGGCGGCTGCCCAGGCCGGTGCACGACGGGCAGGCGCCGTGCGGCGAGTTGAAGCTGAAGTTGCGCGGCGCCGGCTCCTCGAACGAGCCGCCGTGAATCGGGCAGGCATAACGCTCGCTGAAGACGCGCTCGCTGTTCTCGTCCGGCAGATTGATGAGCACCGAGCCATCGGTCAGGCGCAGCGCCGTCTCCAGCGAATCGGCCATGCGGCCGGCATCGGGCCGGGGCGCGCCGTCGTCATCGGCCGCGCGTACGACCAGGCGGTCGACAACGACATCGATGCGGTGCTTGTACTTCTTGTCGAGCTTGATCTCCTCGTCGAGGTCGCGCAGCTCGCCGTCGACGCGGACGCGCACGAAGCCCGCCGCTTTGGCGCCGGCCAGCACCTTCTCGTGCTCGCCCTTCCGGTCCTGGACCAACGGGGCCATGATCATCAGCCGGGCGCCTTCCGGCAGCTCGTACAGCTGGTCGACCATCTGCTGCACGGTCTGGCGGCTGATCTCGCGCCCGCAGATGGGGCAATGCATGCGACCAATGCGCGCGAACAACAGCCGCAGGTAATCGTAGATCTCGGTGACCGTGCCGACGGTACTGCGCGGATTCCGCGAAGCCCCCTTCTGGTCAATGCTGATCGCCGGCGAGAGCCCGTCGATCTGGTCCACATCCGGCTTCTCCATCTGGCCCAGGAACTGGCGCGCGTAGGCCGAGAGGCTCTCGACATAGCGGCGCTGGCCCTCGGCGTAGATGGTGTCGAAGGCGAGGCTCGACTTGCCGCTGCCGGAGAGCCCGGTGATCACGATCA